>JAUNVU010000017.1 GCA_030537525.1 Eubacteriales bacterium | reverse complement strand
ATGATGGGCAGAGATGGTTTACTCGAAGCAGCAGAACAATCCGCGGCGAAGGCCATCTATCTGCGTGATAAATTGGTCGAAACTGGCCTCTTTGAAGCGAAGTATGATCAGCCATTCTTCCGTGAATTTGCTCTGAAACCCAAGAATATTAAGCTCAAGGAACTCAATGAGAAATTACTTGAGAAGAAGATCATCGGTGGTCTTGTCATAGAGAATGAGAGTGAGGAACTCTGGCTCCTGGCAGTCACTGAGAAGAAGAGCAAGGCTCAGCTGGATCGTCTAGTCGATGCAGTTGTCGAGCTTGTTAAGTAGAGGAGGAGTGAGAATGTTATTTGGTAAAGAAGTATTAGTATTCGATCTCCCAGAAAACGAAGCACCAATTCGTTATCTCGCAGAATGCGATGTTGAGAAACCAGATTTTAGCAAGTTTTATGGTGAGGACAAGCTCCGCAGCTTGAAATTGAATCTGCCAAATCTGTCACAGACTCAGGTAGCCCGTCACTATACCAATATGTCGTCGAGAAACTTCGGCAATGACAATGGCCCTTATCTTTTGGGCTCCTGTACGATGAAATACAATCCCAAGAGTCACGAGAAATTTGCCAGTCTGCCAGGCTTCCTGGGCACCCACCCATTACAGCCAGATACCACAGTTCAGGGCAATCTGGAACTCCTCTATGACCTAGAGAAGCAGCTCTGTGACGTCTGCGGCATGGATGCCTTCACCTTCCAACCAGCGGCAGGAGCACATGGTGAACTCACTGGCGTCATGTTGATCAAGGCGTATCATGAGGACCACGGCAATCCTGAGCGCAATATCATGTTGATTCCAGACTCAGCTCATGGCACCAACCCTGCATCTGCTGCTATGGCAGGTTTCAAGGTGGTCGAGGTTGGCTCTCAGAAGAATGGTCAGGTTGATCTAGAAGATCTCAAGGCCAAGGTTGAAAAACACAAAGATCAGCTAGCTGGCCTCATGCTGACCAACCCCAATACGCTTGGTATCTTCGAAGAAAACGTCGATGAGATGACTACCGCAGTACACGATGCTGGCGGCCTAATTTACTATGATGGTGCTAATATTAACGCCATCTTGATGCAGGTCAGACCTGGTGACATGGGCTTTGACGTCGTCCACTTGAACGTCCACAAGTCCTTCTCCACACCGCACGGTGGTGGTGGTCCAGGCGCTGGTCCAGTCGGCGTCAAGGAATGCCTTGTTCCCTATCTACCGAAGCCTCGGGTCATGAAGCAGGATGAAGAGTTCAAGCTCGAATACAACCTGCCAAAGAGCATTGGTAAGGTCCGCGCCTTTGCAGGTTCCTTCACCGTTCTCTTGAAGACCTACTGCTATATCTTGGCCAATGGTGCTGAGGGGCTGAAGAATGTCTCAGAAGGTGCCGTGGCCAATGCCAACTACATCTTCCGTAGAGTTAGAGATAAATTCAAGGTGCCCTATGATGCTCCATTTATGCACGAATTTGTCATTTCAGGTGACTGGCAGAAGGAGAAGGGTTGCTCCACTATGGATATGGCGAAGCGCATGATCGACTACGGCATGCATCCACCTACAGTCTACTTCCCGTTGATTGTCCACGAGGCCATGATGTTTGAGCCAACTGAGACTGAAACTCAGGAGAATCTCGACATGGTCGCAGATACCTTATTGGCCATTGCCAAGGAAGTGGATGAGAATCCAGAGCTCGTACAGTCTGCGCCTCATAACACCCCTGTGGGTCGCCCAGATGAGGTCAAGGCCGCACGTGAACCAATTCTCAAATATCCTGAAGAATAGACAAGAAATTGTCATTGAAAGGCGTCACTTCCAAGTGGCGCCTTTTTTCGCTTCAGGCCCTTTGTGGTAAAATTTATATAGTATGCCGCAAAAAAATGAGCGGCAGGAGGAGGGCATATGAGTAAGCGCCAAATTCTGGGCTTTTGCCTAGTGGTTATTTTTAGCTCTGTTTGCCTCTCGGCTTGCTTCGGGCCTGCCGAGCCAGAGTTTATTGATACACCAGAGGAGACTACGGAAATTATTGTTGTCAGCGAGAATCCTACTGTGCAAGAGACTACAGATACAAGCCCTGTACAGACGACAGAAGAATCGACGACAGCAGAGACTACGCCAGCTCCGACAGACCCACCGCTAGCTGGGAAGGTCTATCTCTACCTGACGGCTAATGTCCTACCCGCCGAGCAGTTGGGGCAGGTATATGTAGTAATTGAGAACCAGAGCAATCGGAAGTTTGCTGCTGCAGCCCCATTAGAATTACAAGAATTGGTAAACGGAGCCTGGCAGACTCTAAATAATTTTACTGAGCACAGCGAGTATAGAGTGGATAAGGGTCAAATCGGACAAGAGATTGTCAATCTTTCAAGCATAGACCTCAGCGCTCCAGGTCGTCAGTTCCGCTTCTATCAGAAGTATAAGCTCTTGAAGTCAAATGGTGATGTGGAGCAAGAAGCTGAAGTCTATTCGCAGAATTTCACGATTCACACACAGGCTCGCCTGACAGATAATGAATATATCAGATTGGGTCTCGATAAGACGGAGTTTACAGTTGGGGATCTCGCTCAGTTCAATCTCTATGTAGAGAATGCTAGTGCGAAGTACGTCATGGTCTTTCGCGGTTTCTCCATCCAGGTATTTCAGGATGAGGAGTGGGTCGACTATCCCCTGACTATCGACTTCGGTCAAGACAGCTGGTATATAGAGCCGAACACTACGGACAAGCAGAGCTATAATCTACGCGCAGCTGGTTTGGATCCCAATGCTGAAGCCTATCGTGTGGTCAAGGCCTACGGTCTATTCTACTCAACTGCAAGTAGTCAGGAATCAGAGAGTTTCTATGTGGTAAGTGAGCCATTTAAGCTCCGCTACTAGCGAATAGCTACGAAAAAACCTTAAATTTGGCTCTATCGGAGCAAAATTATATAATGAGGTTTGCAGTAATTGCATTTCAGAGTCAGTTTTAAAATGCTGACTTAGGAAATAGGAGGAATTATGATTAAAGTAGGAATCAATGGTTTTGGTCGTATCGGCCGTCTAGTGCTTCAAGCCATGGTAGAGAAGGGTCTGCTAGGCACGAAGATTGATGTTGTCGCAGTTACCGACCTCTCAACCGATGCTGAATACTTCGCCTATCAGCTGAAGTATGACAGTGTTCATGGCCGCTTCCCACACGAAGTCAGCAGCAAGAAGAGCTCACCAGAGCTAGAAGAAGACGATATCTTAGTCATCAATGGCAAGGATGAGATCAAATGTGTTGCCGCAGCTAAGAGTCCAGCAGAATTACCCTGGAAGGAGCTCGGTGTCGACTACGTCATCGAGGCAACAGGCCTATTCACTCAGAAGGAGAAGGCTGAAGGCCATCTCGAAGCAGGTGCCAAGAAGGTCATCATCTCAGCTCCAGGTAAAGGTGGCGTTAAGACCATAGTCATGGGCGTCAACCATGATGAGTATGACAGCAAGGAGCATAATGTCGTATCTAACGCTTCATGTACCACTAACTGTCTTGCACCAATCGTCCACGTCTTATTGAAGGAAGGTATTGGCATTGAGACTGGTCTCATGACGACAGTTCACGCCTATACCGCAACTCAGAAGACGGTTGACTCTCCATCGAAGAAGAACTACCGTCTCGGCAGAGCTGCTGCTGTCAATATCATTCCTTCGACTACTGGTGCGGCTAAGGCCGTTGGTGAAGTGCTTCCCGATGTCAAGGGCAAGATGACTGGCATGAGTCTCCGAGTACCAGTGGCAGATGGTTCAATTATTGACTTGACCTTTACTGCCAAGCGCGACACTTCGATTGAGGAGATTGACGAGTTACTGAAGAAGGCGGCTGAGAGCTATCTGAAAGACGTCTTAAAGTACACTAAAGATCAGATCGTATCAACCGACATCTTGCACGATAATCACTCTTCAATCTACGATAGTTCAGCTACTTTGCAGAACAATCTTCCAGGCGAGAAGCGTTTCTTCAAACTCATCTCCTGGTATGACAATGAGTGGGGTTACTCCAACCGTACTGTCGAACTACTTCAGTATATTGCCGAGAAGGATCAAGCCTAAGCCATGGATCTAAGGGGCAGAAGGCGCAGCACGAATGTCGATGATCGCCGTGGTCAATCTGTCGGCCCTGAAACAGGTTTTGCTGGTAATGGTTTCGGTTTTGGCTTTGGAATCCTAAACCTACTGCTCTCCATTTTCCGTGGTAGAGGAGGTGGAAGTAAATTATTACTTCTAGTCTTGTTATTACTCTTTGTAGTGAGACCACTACTCTTTAGTTCGAATGAGCAGCAACTTCCACAGGAGAATGACAGACCTCGGGTCACTATTGACCAGCGTGAACAAGCCAAGCATCGACAGGAAGAGCGCAAGGAATACCGCGATCGTTTGGAAGAGAAGAGAGGCAAGAATCCAGGTCGTTATGCCAATGCTAGTGATGATGAGATCGAGGATATGCTCCTCGTCGTCCTGGCGTCAACAGAAGATGTCTGGCATGACTTGTTTGAAGAGAGAGGCCTCAGATATGAGGAGCCTACTCTCGTTTTCTTCAGCGATTACGTGCAGTCGGCTTGCGGCTTAAATTCCAAGGCTACTGGTCCGTTTTACTGCCCTGCTGATAATCAGGTCTATATTGATTTGAGCTTCTTTAAGGAGCTTTCGCAGCGCTTTGGAGCTAGTGGTGATGGGGCGGTTGCCTATGTCTTAGCTCATGAGGTTGGTCACCACGTACAGAATCAGTTGGGCATAATGAGCCAGGTTGATAAGTACAGAAGATCAATGTCTGAGAGAGAGATTAATAAATTGACGGTGAGACTGGAATTACAGGCGGATTACTTCGCTGGAGTCTGGGCTCACTATGCTGCTCGCGAAGGTCTTTTTGAACCGAGTGATGCCGAGGATGCTATTGAGGCAGCCCTGGCGATAGGTGATGACCACATCCAGATGCAGACACAGGGAAGAGTCATACCAGAAAACTTCACTCATGGTACTAGTGAACAGCGTCAACGTTGGTTTGCCAGAGGTTATAAGTATGGTGATATCGAACATGGCAATACTTTTGAACTCGACTATGACCAACTATTCTTCAAGTACCTACCGGAACTACCGGCGATTGAGCGCTAACTAGGTAACATAAAGTACAAGGCGCAGCTCCTACGGGCGCTGCGCTTTTTTATTTGCTAGTTTATACTTAAATGAGGAGCTGGTAAAAGGAGTAGAACATGAGAGATCAGACCATAAAAGTATTTCTATCTGTGCCACAATTTAGCTTTGATCCCGAGGCTGACGCTGAGATCCTTACTCTCTCGGCGCTTTCACGTGCTGCATTACGACTTGACAAGGACTTGCGGATCATACCTTTCCAGGGGCAGCCAGGGCTCTTTCTGACCGAACCACTAGTTGTCGAGGCCTTGGACGAAGAGGGCGATGACGCCCTGCCGATTACCTTGAGGGGGCAGGAATTGCTCTTGAAGGGGAGAGCACCAACTAAGGAAGAGCTATGTGAGTGGCTGGAGATCGACAATATCGACTTAGACTTGGAACGTGAAGCAGCTATACAGATGGAGCTTTCTCAAGCTAGAGGCTGTGGCACAGCTTGCGGTAGCTCTTGTAATATGGCCGCGGGCTGCGTGTCTTGCCCGTCTTGCAAGGATGCCTTCTTAGCCGATGAAGACATCTTAAATATGCCTTAACCTGCATATACTTACGGTTGTGTAGAGCTTTTCACTTGACTATAATTAGCTTATACAGTCCACGTGAATGGACTTAGAATGTGAGGTAAGTAAGTATGATCCGCAATATTGTTACGAGAGACATAAGTCTGAATGACAAGATGAAGGAAAAGATCATGCGCAAGAGCGATAAGTTTGAGCGTTGGCTCGGCGACGATGGACGCATGGAGATTAAGTTGGAGACAGAGGCCAATGAGGTCTTGGCAGAAATCACCCTCCAGATACATCGTCATTATTATCGTTCGGAGGGCAGAGACGCTGACTACCTAACCGCCTTTGACCGGGCGACAGAAGGCATGGAACGCCAGATTCGCAAGCATAAGACTCAGATGAAGAGGCGTAAGAAGGATTTTGACTATCTCAAGGAATTCTTTGCCGATGTTGCAAATGACGTTGAAGAAGAAGAGAGCACAGAGCCACAGATTAAGAAGCGCAAGTCCTTCGCAATTCGTGCTATGGATGTGGAAGAAGCCACCTTGCAGATGAATCTATTAGGTCACGAGTTCTTCCTTTTCCTAAACGGCAATACCGGTAAGGTCAATTTGCTATATAAACGTCGCGATGGTGATCTCGGTTTAATTGAGCCAGAATACTAGAATTTTACTTCAGTTATAATATAGTAAATTTTAAGGGCAGCCTCAGGCTGCCTTTTCATTCAAAGGGGTAGTAAATTGCAAAATCATCTAGCAGGTCTCAATCCAGAACAACGGGCAGCAGTTCTCTATGGGGACGGGCCACTTCTCGTCTTGGCAGGAGCTGGTTCGGGCAAGACTCGGGTCATCACTCATAGAATTGCCCATTTGATCGCCGAACGCGGCGTATATCCCAGTCGTATTCTGGCCATTACCTTTACCAATAAAGCGGCCCGTGAAATGAAGGATAGGCTTGCCAGTATCCTGGGTGATGAGGGCAGAGGTATCTGGTGTGGCACCTTCCACTCGATGTTTCTGAGAATTTTGAGGGAGCATGCGGAGGTGCTAGGCTTTCGCCAGAATTTCACCATTTTAGGAGTCAGTGAGCAAGAGAGCTTCCTGAAAGAATTAATGGGAGAGTTGAAGATCTCAAGCAATCACTATCCGCCGCGCACTATTTTGAATCATATTTCTTATGCTAAGAGTAGGCTGCTTTCGCCTACTGATTTTCAGCAGGAGGCAGATGAGAGCTATGACCTCAATAAGCAGGCTGCGGCAAAGATTTATCCCAGTCTCCAGCGTGCTTTGAAGGAAGCCAATGCCATGGACTTCGACGATATTCTCAATTATGCAGTTGAGTTGTTCCAAGAGCATAAGGGCATTTTACAGGCCTATCAGGAGCGTTTTTGTCATATCCTGGTCGACGAGTATCAGGACAGTAATCAGGCGCAGTATTTACTGGTTCACTTGCTCGCAGGCAAGGACGGTAATCTCTGCGTGGTCGGCGACGATGATCAGTCGATTTATGCTTTTAGAGGGGCTGATCTCAATAATATTTTGAACTTCGAACGCGATTATCCAACGGCGAAGGTCATCAAATTGGAGCAAAATTACCGTTCGTCAGCCCCCATTCTAGCGGCGGCAAATGGAGTCATCGCCTGTAATCGAGGACGGAAGCCGAAACGACTCTGGACTGAGCGCCAAGAGGGTCAGCGGGTAATAGTCTTCCAGGCTGAAGATAACTATAGTGAGGCGAGATTTATTGCGGCAGAGATTAAGCAGCTCTTGAAAGAGGGCAAGAAGGAGAGCGACATTGCAATCTTGTACCGCCTCAATGCGCTCTCGAGGAATCTTGAATTCGCCTTACGTGAGGCGGAAATTGCCTACAGAATATACGGAGGAACGGGTTTCTATGAGCGCAGTGAAATCAAGACTGCCTTGGCTTATCTGCAGTTTATCTTAAATTCCGAGGATAGTAATGCACTCAGAAGAATTTTGCAAACCCCTAGGCGCGGAGTTGGTGAGATCAGCATCCAGAAGCTTGAGGCAGCAGCAGCGGCAAGCGATGGCGACCTCTTTCGTCAGATGTTAAATCTCGACGAGAGGAGGGAATTGAGGTCTATTTCAGCTAAACTCAGCAGTCTCAATCAGGGCATCTTGAACTTGCAGAAACTTCTTGATAGCGAGCTCAGTTTCCCTGACTGGCTTTTGAAATTCCTTGAACTTTCTGGCCTTGAGGCTCATTTTACCAAGGAGGCTAGGTCGGGTAGTGAAGAGGCTGCTTCACGTCTAGAGAACCTGCGTGAGCTGATTTCAGATGCTAAGGAATACACGATTCAAACTGAGGCAGAGTGGGAATCTTTAATAGCGAGTCAAGAAATCATCGAGCAGATGCCAGAGGAAACGCTTTCAAGTCTAGAACGAAAATTACGTGTTGAAGGAAGTGATGCCAAGCTCGATCTTCGCACTTTACTGACCAGTTTTCTAGAGCGCGCAGCCCTCTTTTCCAGTCTAGATGAAGCCGAAACGGAGTCAGTAACTCTCTTGACAACTCATGCGGCAAAAGGTGCGGAGTACCCTTATGTCTTCGTCATCGGCATGGAGGAAGGACTATTCCCATCTTATCGTTCCTTCGACGATCCAAAGGCCCTCGAAGAGGAGCGTAGACTCTGCTATGTGGCGATGACCAGGGCCAAGGAACGCCTGCTCTTATCGCATGCGAGAAGTCGCCTCCTCTACGGTCAGACGAAGTACAATACGCCTTCACGCTTTTTAGGAGAAATTCCCGAGGATTCGATGTTGAATCTCGGCGGCTTAGAGGGTTCTGCTGGCGTAAGCTCGAAGCAGCACTTCGGTACAGAGACGACAGCTAGTGATCTCAAGCGTCGACTACAAGAGAAGCTCTTTAGCCCTAAACTCAAGAAGGGAGTCACAGGAGCTTCCAAGTCAGCGAAGGACAAGTCTAAAATAGATAAGCAGAGTCTGAACTGGCGTAATTTAGAAACTAATGCACTGTACTTCAGTCCGAAGCTCGGTGAGGTAAAACTGCTAGAGATATTGAGTCTTGGTGAAGACGCCATCTTGAGTTTCGAGCACAAGGGTAAGAAACGGCGCTTCATTGCCAGTCAAATTGAGGTCTACGAGCTAGACAAATAGGAGGAAGCATGTCAAATACGAGATCCCCACGCCTGATGAAGGAAGAGCGCGAGCGCGAGATACTCTCGCCCTATGCCTGCTTGGCGGCCGAGAGCCGTGGTCGACTGCGACCTGAGCCAGAGTGCGAAGTCAGGACGGCTTTTGAGAGGGATAGGGGAAGGATCTTGTATTGCCTAGACTTTCGTCGGATGCGAGGTAAGACCCAAGTATTCTTCAACCCGCGCAATGACCATATCTGTACACGTATGGAACACGTGCTTTACGTCAGTTATATAGCGAAGACAATCGGCTCCGCCCTAGGCTTGAATCAGGATTTGATCGAGGCTACGGCCTTAGCTCATGATATTGGTCATTCGCCCTTCGGGCACAGTGGAGAGCGCCAGTTAAATAAGTCGCTTAGGGAGCATGGTGCCGACTTCACTTTCCAGCATGAGGCTCACAGTATGCGTGTCTTGGACGTTTTAGCTGAGCGTGGAGATGGCAGACGTGGTCTCAACCTGACCTTTGAGGTCCGAGATGGTGTACGCTCCCACTGTGGTGAGGTCTACGGTGAATCGCTTTTGAAGCCAGATCGTAGTAAGCCAGAAGAGGGTCTCTGTGGTGCTAGCATTCAAGCTGCTCCAGCAACTCTAGAGGGATGCACTGTGCGTCTAGCAGATCGCATAGCTTATGTCGGCAGAGATATTGAGGATGCCAGGCGGGCGGATCTGATAGACTTCGCCGACATCCCAGCGGCCCTGCAAAGCGAGCTAGGACGCAGCAATGGCGAGGTCATTAACACTCTGGTCAGTGATATCATTCTGGAGAGCAGAGGCCTAGATGAGCTCAGATTGTCGAAGGCGAGAGCAGAGGCTCTCACAGAATTGCTGAATTTCAATGTCAGTAATATTTACAAATCGGAGAAGATCAAGGCGTATGAAAATATGGTCTTAAATTGCCTCTCATCGCTCTTCAATAGTTTTGCGAAGGCAATTGAGGATCCAGAGCGGTTGGCTGATTCGAAGCATGAACCATACAGGCGTTTTGCTGCCTACCTCGATAGCTATCCTGAGCCAGAGGCTGCAGATCTGCGCAAGGTCACCGACTATATCGCGGGCATGAGCGATCACTATGCCTACGAGTGCTTTGAAGCACTTTATGCCATTTAGGAGGGAAGATGATTCCATTTTATGCCGTAGTTAGACGATTGAAGCATATCGAGCGTTGGCAGTTGATGCGCAAGAATTTTTCAGAGAATGTTGCTGAGCACAGCTTGGAAGTAGCGATTCTTGCTCATGCTCTTTGCCTCATCCGGCGAGAGCTCTTGAAATTGCCGAGTCCAGAGCCAGAATTGGTAATGCAGGCGGCAATTTTTCACGATGTGTCTGAGTGCCTCACTGGCGACCTCCCTACCCCTGTCAAGTATCACAATCCTGACTTGCAGAAGGCGTATAAGGAGCTGGAGAAGCAGGCTGAGGAACGCTTGCTCGGACTTTTACCTAATTCTCTGCGCTCCTTCTATGAACCGCTGTTTAAGAATGTCGATCCAGAGATTCACCGAATTATTAAATTAGCAGACAATCTCAGTGCCTACCTGAAGGCACATGAGGAGGTCCTAGCCGGTAATGGTGAGTTCACGCAGGCGGAGAAGAAGTTACATGAAAAATTACAAGAGAGAACCTGTCCAGAGCTAGAATATTTTATGGAACATTGTCTCGAGGCCTATGACATGACTCTCGATGAGTTGAATTCAGAGAGCGAAATCAATTTTTAGATTACAGGAGTCTTACAAATTGCTTAAACTCTCGTGACAGTTGGCCCTTTCAAGGGCTTATTTAGCTTATTTTACATTTCGAATACATAACTGTTGCCTGTTCTTGATTAAACTGTCCTTATATAGGAGGTCGTCATGACTGATATAAGAAAGACAAGTTATGCGCCTGGCAGGAAGAAGTTCTGGCGGCGCTATTGGAGCGAGACTCTATTATTATTTCTGGCCATCAGCCTGCTTTTGCAGGTGCTTTTTTTCATGCCTGAAGAGGTAGTTGCTGAACCAGATCTGCCATTTAAGGCAAGAATAACTCATGATGAAGTCAGTTTAAGAGCTCAAGCCGCTCCTGATAGTGAGCTTCTGCTCTTTATGAATGCGGGTGAAGAAGTGCTAGTTGTCTCGCAGGATTTCTTCGGCGTGCCGATCAATGGCAATCCGCTGTGGTACCAGGTTGAGCACCTGGGTGTAACAGGCTGGGTAACGGCAGAATATGTCGAATATCTGGACTTGCCTTCCGTTGCTGATAGCAGCTCTGCTGAGCAGCAGGAGTATTTTACTTATCTGCATAATCTTGGCTTCCCACAGGATTACTTTGCCGACTTGTACAGATTGCATCTGAAGTATCCACAGTGGCGTTTTACACCGCTGTTTACCAACTACAGTTTCGACACCGCGGTGGATGGCGAATATTATACGCCTGGCTTGAACCTCGTGCCAGCTAATGGTCCAGATGCGCATAAGTCCAAGGCTGATGGTGACTTCTCTTTTGCTACGAATACTTGGTATGAGTATGAGTATGGCTGGGTGGGAGCTTCAAGGGAGATCATCGCCTATGTCATGGATCCGCGAAATTTCTTAAATGAGCGTGAGATCTTCCAATTTGAAAATTTGCAGTACAATGCCGAGGTACAGACTGTAGATGGTGTCGCCAAGATCTTGGCAGATACCTTTATGGCTGGTGACTATCCGTTTTCATACCTTGATCAGAATGGTACGGTTTTATATCACAGCAGCTCCTATGCAGAGGTTTTTATGGAGGCTGCAAATTATGCCAATGTCAACCCTTATCACTTGGCTTCACGAGTTAAACTAGAGGTCTCCCCGACTGGCTCTGACTCTGTTTCTGGTAATTACCGAGGCTTGACGGGCTATTATAACTTCTACAATATCGGTGCCTATCCCGTCGCTGGTGAACCAGATTCAGTCTATAACGGCTTGATCACGGCAAGAGATGGTATCAATGGAATCAGCGCCGAGAGCTATGAGCGCTTGATGTTTCCATGGACTTCCCCCTATCGTTCAATACTCGGTGGAGCGAGTTTCCTCGGCCGCGACTATATCAATGCTGACCAGCAGACTCTATATCTACAGAAGTTCAACTTAGTTTCTAGGTATTTCGCTCCATTCCAGCACCAGTATATGGGCAATGTATTCGCTCCGAAACTCGAAGCACAGGGTGTTTACAAGGCTTATGAAGGGATTGATATGCTGTCAGAGCCCAAGGAATTCCTAATCCCAGTATTCACCTCCTTACCTAGCAGCACGGAAGAACCGACCTATGGTGGCAGCCCCAATAATCGTCTGGCTAAATTGACCATAGATGGTCAGCAACTAGTTGATCTGAACTTCGCAGAGACCAATTTGGAGGTTTCGATTTCTAGTAAATTTAACTACATCGAGATTCAGGCCCAAACCAGTGATCCTGACGCCCAGATATCAGGTGTAGGCCTCCACTATATGCTGCCTGGAGATAATCCGCACCCCATAGTAGTCACTGCCAGCAATGGCAGTGTGCGCGAATATATGCTCAATATCAAATTTACCTTGGTAAATGACGCAGCGGGTGATAATTTTGACCTAGGCATATTTCAAACAGACCAACTTGGCAATCTCTACGGCTTAGACCCTGCTCTCGGACTGAATCAAATTGCAGAATTTGAGTCTCACTTAAATATTGGTGAGAAAATCAGCATGGAGTATATCAATATTGCTGGTGAATACACATCTATTATCGGAACTGGTACGACAATTAACGTCTATTATGACGGCAATTTGGACCAGAGCTATACTGCCATCATTCGTGCTGATGTCGATGGTGATGGTGTTATCAGTTTAAATGATGCCGCCCTTTTGACCCGTTATTTAACTGGTGAGATTGTGGTCACGAGAGAGCAGTTGCTGGCCATGGATGTCAATCAGGATGGTATAGCTGACCTCCAGGATGCCAAAGCGATTAAACAGTATTTAAATGGCTTGTATAGCATTAATCAAAATTACTAATTGAGATGATTAAGAGAAAATTTAAAAATCAAGATAAAGCACTAATTTTAGGGCTCTGGCTGCTCCTTTTCAGCTGTCTTCCACTGGGACGCCTGCAAGCACAGGATACAGTTTACTTAGACTACCCTCAGAGCGCAGCTCGTGGTAGTAATTTTCAGATTAAGGTCTATCTGGGACAGGCTGAGACCATCCAGACTGTCCAGTTATTTTTGGCCTTCGATCCTAGCTCTTACACCTATGTACCAGAGGGCTCTTATCTTCTTGACCCCAATCTTGAGAGCGGTTTAGGACACGATATAGAGTACAAGCTAAACAACGAGCATTCGGCGAGCTTAGCACTAATTCACTGGGATGGTGATATTCCAACAGACGGCACTATTGCAGTCTTGAATTTTTACGTTCCAGAAGATGCCCCAATCGCGCCTGCTGCTATGGCGTTGGCCTATTCACCCAATAATGCTCCGCCATTTGTCAGTACGGCGGAGTCAGGAAAAATTGAGTTCAAGACGGAGCAGATAATCTCTCTAGATATTATCGTCAGTGAATTACCTCCAGCCCAGGAAGCCCCGATTTTGCCTGGCGAAAATACACCTGGCAAGCTCGAGATCCACAAGACTTCACCAAGTGGTGACAGTGGTGATATTGCTGAACCTGGACAGAATTCTGTAGAGCAGACAGACAGTACTCAGGAGCAGAATTCACAACCTGCGGCCAATGTCTCTAATCAGGATTCACAGCCAGATGCAGCTGTCGAGCTCTTGGGCGATAAGTTATTAGACATTGATGGCAATGAGCTCTTTGTGCCAGAAGACAAGCCAGTGGCAAGCGAGATTCCAGCGGGCTTTGGTCTAGAACAGATGAGTTTACACGAGCACGATATCACGGCTATTCACAATAGAGAAACTGGTAAGAGCTATTATTATCTGCGCCGTGATGCCAAAGCCGCTTACTATAGTTATGACAGCGCGCTTGAGCGTTTTAAATTAGAAGATCTCAGCGAACTCTTTAAAGAGGAGCGAGAGCAGAGTCAGAAGACTTTTGAGCGGCAGCAGAAGCCGGAGGTCAACCGCAAGCTATGGTTGATTGTGCTTCTAGCGGTCCTAGCACTTGCTCTGATTGTCTTGTTGGTGGCTGTGACTATGCGCTTCTTACGGAGAGTTTAATTGATTAATTGGCTGTTGCAGAAATGGCGCTCCCCAGCCGCAGCAGAATTTATCCGCTATCTGATCAGTGGAATTCTGGTGACGGCTTTGAACTTTCTTGTTTTTTCGCTTTTAAATAGGGTTTTGGGATTGGATCTCTGGTATTACAGTAATCTACCAGCGATTGTTCTTTCGATTTTCTTTGCCTACTTTCTGAATCGCTATTTCGTCTTTCGCTCGCAAGGGCCAATTTGGCCTGAGATTTTAAATTTCTTCCTCAGTCGTAGCCTAGTTTCTTTAATCTTTGAATACTTCAGTATATGGTTATTACTAGACTTAATTGGTTGGCGGAGGTCCTTGCATCTAGCTGGTCTCAGCCTGCCTTATGCCAAGATTATTGCACAATTTGCTGTAGTCTTCGGCAACTATATAATTGGTAAGTACTTTATTTTCAAACATAAGGAGCAGTTTGATGCAAGAATTAAGTGAAGTCATGGATTATTTGGCAGCTGCCAGGATCTTCGGCATCCGTCCTGGTTTACAGCGCATTAAGGCTCTCTTGGCTGAATTGGGTAATCCCCAGGACAGTTATGAGGTAGTGCACGTTGCAGGAACAAATGGCAAGGGTTCAGTTACCGCTTTTTTAGCGGCGATTGCGGCTATTTCGGGTAGACGTACTGGCTGGTATACCTCGCCTTATCTTGAAAATTTTAATGAGCGAATCCGTCTGCTTGATGGCAAAAAGGGTTTCGACAGCTTCATCGAACAGGCTCGCTCGGCAGAGATCACGGATGCCCAGCTGATTGAAGTTGTCAACGAAGTGCGGGCGGCCGAACAGCGGATCTTGGATGCGGGCTATGAAGCTGCTACCGAATTTGAATTGATTACGGCGACGGCCTTCCTCTTCTATGCCAAACAAGACTGCGACATGGTCATCTTAGAAACGGGTATGGGTGGCAGATTAGATGCTACCAATGTTGTTAAGAAGCCTTTAGTTACCGTAATTACAGCCCTGGGATATGACCACCAAGACCGCCTTGGCGAGCATCTAGCAGAAATCGCAGGTGAGAAGTCTGGAATTATGAAGCTCTCTTGTCCCGTCGTCGTACTCGATCCGAGGCTAGTGCGCGACGATCGCGGGGAGGCTATGCTGGCATTGGACGTTCTGAGACAGGTGGCCAGAGCCAAGAACTGTCCTTTTGAAGAGATCAATGCCTCTAGCGTCGAATTCGCCACCGCCAAGCTCACAGAATTCAAGCAGTCCTTCTATTACAAGGGTGACACCAAGCCTTATGAGATTTCTCTTCTGGCTGAATACCAAGTCTATAATGCGGCCTTGGCCATAGCTGCCGCCGAGCACTTTGCAAATGAGAGTCAAATTCGCGAGGGTCTACGCCTTGCTCGTTGGCCTGGTAGATTTGAATTCTTGGCTAAGGATCCCGCCATTCTCATCGATGGTGCTCATAATCTTCAAGGTGTGCTAGCCTTGAGAAATGAATTAGAACGTTACTTCGCGGATCAAGAACTACTGTTCTTTACTGGCATACTTGCAGACAAGGAGCACAAATCCATGCTCAAGGCAGTCTTCACGGACACCACTTACAAAGCTAGAGCTATTTTTGTTGCTCCACCACCAGTGGATAGAGCCTTCGAGGCAGTAAAATTAGCGGAAGAGATCAGCAGTTTCATCCCTGGCTCTGAAGTAATTAAATTTACATCTCTGGACTCGCTTGGCACTGACTGTCCAAGTGACAAACGCTGTCAGATATACTATGTCAACGACTATCGAGAGATCTGCCCCAAGCTGCCGGCAATAGCCAAGCGCTGCCAATTACCACTAGTCGCCTTCGGCTCTCTCTACCTGATCGGCAACAGCCGACCACTGCTTCGCGAGGCTCTTAAATAGAGGTGATTTCGTGAACTGGTATGGTGAGCTAGATTATTTTTATCCATTAGATCCCGAACAGGAGCAATTATTTGCCTCGCCCCGCGAAACAGTTTTGGCCATACAGTCCTACAATAGAATTCTCTACAGCATCATGGAAGGCGATAGAGAATCTGTCCTCGAACCTCTCGAGCTCATATGCAAGGACTTTCCCATCTTCGCTGAGGCCAGACACCTCCTTGCCATACTCATGGCGAGTCGGGGCGAATTTGAGCGAGCTCTTAAATTGCTGAAACAGACAGCTCTTTTAGAGCTTGAAGCCGACAAGCTCGAGCGGGTTAAATTTCAATTGAAAGAACTCGAACGAGAGGTCAAGAAGAGCAGATTACAAATTGCCCGGCAGAAGCAGCGTGAAGAAGCACTGATTGGCGTCAAGGCGGACTTGGCAAAAGCCTCGATACTTCAACGCGCAGGTGAAATCAGTGAGGATCGAAGTTTTGCCACTTCAAAAGAGCGAAAAGAGTTAGTTGAGCGCGAGGAGAGTGGACTTGGCAAACTAATCGGTCTCTACGCAGAAGAAGAGGCAGAGGAGCGTCAAAAAACTATTCGCTTTACAATTATAGTTAGCCTGGTAGCTGTTCTCATACTCTCTATCTTCTTTGCCTTTGTGCGACCAGCCATAATGAATAAACGAGAGAATACAGCAAGTGAGCGTCTGCGCTGGTTGGAAAAGGAGATTGCTGAGCGACAAGAGCAGTCTGCTATTGCAGACTTGTTAAAGGATTATGAGCAGTTCTTGGCGGGTGAGAACGAGGCTAGCACAGACGAGAAACCAGCAGAATAGGAGGTCAGTCAATGCATTATATCTCTACTCGCGGTGGCGAGCGGAAATACAGTTTTACTGAAGCCTTTCTGGCCCAGAGGGCGGAAGATGGTGGTTACTTCGTGGCCAACGATTTACCTGAGCTCAGCTGGCAAGAGCTGATGATGTGCGGGGCAGATAGTCGGGCGATTATGCTTTTCGAGGCTTTTGCCCCTGAGTTTTCTGGTCCAGATGTCATGCAAATATTGCTAGATGCCTTCAATGATGAGGCCTATCCTATGGGCCTGCTGAAGGCTGGGCCTGTTAATAAATACCTAGCAAGAGAGCAGATAATAGAGCTCGACAGAGGACCTTCGGGCTCTCTGTTTGACTTCGAGCACAGCCTACATCTAGCTCTGTACAAGCAGCTTAATTTGAAAAGGCGTCTGCTTATTCCACCTTACCCACTACGCCAGTTGTCATTTTTGGCTGTCCGAAAATGTCTAGGTGCTGGCGAAGAGATTCCCGCCGACTTCTTGATCAATAAAAATTGTCCTGAGCAGCTGGCTGGAGTGACTGAGGGGGATAGATTTTTGAAGCTTGGTCTTAGACCGCCCGAGCTAGAATTGCAATTAAGGCAATTTAATAAGTCCAATATTGAAATTCGAGAACTCGTGGATGGTAGTTCACCTGCTGCCTTCTTGGCCTATCTCATAGTTTTGGCTTCAGGCCTCGCCGAATTGGCAGAAGGCGATGCGAATTATGAGCCTCAGGACTTCCTAATCCCTACCTTCGACCTCCAATTGCTCATGGCGGCGCTGTACCTCAAGGCGATAGGCGCACCATTGAAACGACTACTTATAGTCAATGCTGCCAATCACCAATTGAGCGATTTTATCAGAACTGGCAAGTACTCGAACAGGAGACGCTTCTCGTCTAGCGAGGTCTGCGAATATGAGGATCTTTGGCCAAGTAATTTGGAGAAATTGGTTTTCGAACTCTGTGGCCGCAATCATGAGTTGACCAAGCAATTTTTTGATGACCTGGCGAATAAAAGGCAGGGTCAGCTGCCGAGGGAATATGTTCAAGCTTGGAAGCCTCAATTGGCTGCTTGCTACAGCAATAGCAAACGAGCGGAGCAATGTCAGACGAGCTTCTACCATGAGACCGATTTCTATCTGGACCCTTACACTTCATTGCTGCTTGCGGCAGGTCAATACTTCATGCGCGGAGGTGAGGAATCCTATATTTTCCCCTTGATCGCGAGACCGTGGTTGCCAAAAATTAAAAATATCAATGAAATGGCTAGGGAGGCAGGCCTTAATGTACAGTCATATTATCAATTAGAAGCAAGGCTTATTAAATCAAGATTACAGAACTTTGAGCTTGTGTATGGAGATCCCAGCCAGTAGCAAAATCAGAGTGAAGGAATAAATATGAGAGTAAAGAATAGACAGGCTTGACAAGTTTAAAAAATTTACTTTACAGAGTGCACTTGAAATATTTGAGTTACGACAACTTCGCCTGCTGAAAGTTTTTTGTAATTTTATATTTTAGGAATGATTAAGAAGAGTTAAAAAATGGAAAGTATTAATATGTTATTTCTATAATATGACAAACAAAATTTGCATGTCTGCATTTAAAAGTGCTATCTTAGCATACAGGTTCAGGAGTATTTTCAAGAGTATCTTCTCTAGGAACTATTAAATTAGCTTTAAAGGAATTGAGATATGAAAAGAATCAACAAATTAATATCTGTAGTTTTAGTCCTTTCAATTTTTATTGGATTCATAAAGGGAGGAATGATCTCGGCTGAAGATAATAATACCTCCGAGATTCCTGTTATAGACTTAGCAACAGATTCTGAGGTTGTAGAGTTACCTATTGAAGATGAAAATACTTACTCGGAATTAGATGATAATTTAACTGACAATGAGTCTGACAACCCTGATGCCATGGAGCAGTCTGATGCCTCGTCTCCCGCAGAAGAAGGTATAGAAGCATCAGAGGGTAGTATTGATGAGGTACCAAGCCCTTCTGGAGAGGAAGAAGGACTCGCCGACGATTTTGTGGTCATTGACGATAAATATTTTAATGCTGAGGGCAGCGAGGTTGTGCCGTTTAATTCTAGTAGTAGATCTGGTGATAATACAAAGGGTGCTTCAGCATTGTTGTATTCTGATAACACAGAGGAAGATTATATTGATCTAAGAGCTGGAAACCCTTTGATGCTTTATGCCGGTGTCAATATCTCAGGTATTGAGACTATGTTAAGTACGCCGGTATTAAAGGTTACTATCCCTAAAAAGTATTTAAATGAAGGTGAGTTTTCTTTTTCTGATGTTGAAAATACCCAAGTATATCAAGAGACAGACGCTACAAATGTCTACGTTTATTACAAATATAATCCCTTAAGCGGGGCTAACAGTATTTCTGCACCCATTATTCTTAAGATGAACCCTAGGTTAACTCCTCCAGATTCAACTACCGTTGTTAAAGCCGAGTTATTTAACAATGATATTTCAGTTGACACAAAAGAGTTTACGATTCGCAATAAGAACGAATATTCAAGGTATACCACGGACTATAACTATAGGCTGATAGAAACTTCTTTTCAGGATGTAGACCGTATTGAAGAGTTCTTAACAGATTACCATGGCAGTACAACTATTACAACCTCAGTTCTGAATTCATATTCTTATTTGCCAGATGAGGTTAAGACTAAATGGATTATTACTCTTGCAGAAGATATTAAAGTTGAAGAATTTCCTGTAGGAATGGAATACGATGAGTCAACTCGAACCTTAACAGGAATCTATAAAGGTCTTAAGACGAAGTTAGATTTAGATTTTATCATTCCAAAGGTTAAGAATCATTCCAACAACAAGGTCGGTTCGAGCAAAATAATAATTTATAATAAGGATCTTACTGATGTTATCTCAGAGCAAGCGTTCTTTTCAGCTATCGAGAGAGATTTTGAAGTAGAACATGTGATTTATTCACCAGAAGTGATGAAACATGTATTTCGTACGTCTCATTATTTATCCATAACGCCATATGGCATATCTTACACTGATGACGAAAAGGATACAGAATTTAAATTTAGAAGTTCAGCTTCTAATGATTCATATTATAAAAACTGGACTGAAGATAGCGGCCTACCTAGACCGGAAAAAACTGAAGTTCGGGCTAATAAAATCAGCTTGCCCTTAAAGTACTACGAAGAAAGACCAGGTTGGGCACCGGAATTTATTGGTAATGGACATTTATATTTCACCTCTTTTACTCTTTCAGAAGAGAGTACTGTAGAGCCTGATCAATTGGAAAAAAACGTTCTCTACGGCATAACCATTGACGGAACTAAAATAAAGATTGCTGAAAATGTGCCTGTTGGTGGCACCGTTGCTATTGATGCTAACTTGGATAACCCAGACATGGTTTATCGTGAACTGTCTTTAGAGTTTCCTGAGCCTATCATTATGCCAGATAGAACAAAAATAGTCAGTGAATTTAAAACAAAGATCATCCCTTCAGACTGGGAAAATGCGAGAATTAATTACGACAAACCGAACAGTCAAAAGGATTGGATGTTCCCTAATGACACCATGGTCTTTTTTGGAGATATCCCACGTAGTGGTTACCTTGCTTACTTTAACTATGACTACAAACCTGAATCAGAAGATTGGTGGGGTCCTAGTGGAAAGAGGACAGACTTTACTAATTATTCAATTGATCATGGTGGAAAAACTGAGCTTAGTATATCGGTAAACAAAAAAGAATTATTTATCAATGATTATACAAAAATCTCTATCTATGCAAACATGAGAGGAACAGCATCCACTTATAATAATCAACTTTCCTATTTGGATGATCCTCAACTAGTATTTCTAGTTCCTAACAGCTGGAGTATAGACGACATAGGAGGCATTAGTTATCTTTCATCTTTAGGAGTCCAACAAGAATTAAAAGGAAAACTTGTCTATAATTGGAAGGATACGCAACAGCGGGCCATTGTTTGGAGATTGAGAGACATCCCCCTTGCAGATTTAAGGCAAGTATCGTATTTGAACCCAACTGTTACATTAAAAGCTGATTCAAGTACGATAGCAGGTGACTCAGAGGTTAAAGCCTATTTACTTTATAAAAACACTGAGGGCATCTATGGTTTTCAAGCCAATCGAGATGAGTATGCTTCAGCTGAAAACTCAGCAGTTATTGTGGATGATAAGGACTATAACGAAAATGGATTAACAACAGACAAAATTGGTATGGGTAAGGAAACCATTACCTTTAATCCTCCAAGACAGGTTATTGCTACTATGGGTTCAGGTAAAACTCAAAATAGCATTACCCCGATTACCTCGGCCCCAGTTAATGCCGATGAGCGCTTTTATTATGGGATTGAAATTAAAAACTTTCAATTAACAGAAAGCATTAAAAGGCTCACTTCTATTGGTATTATTCCTAAAAAAGGTGATTTCTCCATTTTGCCAAACACTGAAGGAACTTATATACCAAGAGGGACTGAGTTTGATGTTGAGCTTG
>JAUNVU010000016.1 GCA_030537525.1 Eubacteriales bacterium | reverse complement strand
TGCTGCCGAAGATACTTGGCTGGAGACGGCCTGGGAAAATAGGTATTGCCGGATTCCAGAAAGAGGAGTAGCTGATGCTATTCCTCTTTTTTTATTTACTTTATGGGGGAATCAGATGATGAAATACACCTCTTTAGACAGTATTAGCGCAGGTATTACTTTAAGTAACGGTGTCTTAATTCCTGCTCTGGGTTTTGGAACTTATCAGATGCCTAATGATATGACGGCAGTAGAGGCCATAGAGCAGGCGCTTGCTTGTGGCTACCGGCATATTGATACGGCTGCATTCTACAAGAATGAAGAGTCTGTTGCCAGGGCCATAGAAAAGAGCGATCTGTCGCGGGATGAGATCTTTATAACTAGTAAGCTTTGGAATAATATCAGGGGGTATGAGGAGACTGTGGAGGCTTTTAACGACTCTCTTGATCGTCTGAATACTGATTATTTGGACCTATACCTAATTCATTGGCCACGTCCTGTCTATTTTAAGGATAATTGGGCTGAGAAGAATGCTGATACTTGGCGAGCCATGGAAGATCTTTATCGCGAGGGTCGAGTTCGGGCCATTGGTGTTTCTAATTTCTTAGAGCATCATATTGTAGCTCTGGAAGAGCGCTCTGAGATTCGGCCAATGGTTAATCAGATTCACCTCTGTCCTGGGCTTTTGCCGCAGGAACTGCTGCGTTTTTGTGATGAGCGAGATATCTTGATTCAATCTTATATGCCGATAGCTAGGGGTTTGGTGATCGAGGTGCCTGAATTGCAGAGTATGGCCGCAGAGCTTGGGAAGACGGTTCCTCAGGTAGTGCTTCGCTGGCACCTGCAGCATGGTTTCTCACCGCTTCCGAAGTCAGTGACGCCTAAATATATTCGAGAGAATGCTTCACTTTTTGACTTTTCCTTGACTACTGAGCAAATGCAGATAATTGATGATTTAACGCCTGGTATCTGTGGAAAGGCGAAGGATCCAGATAGTATCGACTTTTAGTTTTACTTTAGGGCTTGTATTAATTGGGATTGAATCTTTAACTCTATCTACCACTTCTCTTCTTTATGTTAGGCTTGTGGGGGAAGGGAGTTTACGATATGAATGATCAATTTGTGAAAGAAGCGAGAAATATTGAGCAGTTAAGCGACGGTTTCACTCTTTATAACGGAGTGCAAATTCCTGTTCTGGGTTTTGGTACCTGGTTGATGCCAAATGATGACCTCGGAATTGCTTCGGTAAGGAAGGCGCTGGAGGCTGGTTATCGACATATTGATACGGCAGCGGTATATAAGAATGAAGAGTCGGTACGTGAGGGAATTCGGCAGAGTGGTGTTCCGCGCGAAGAGATTTTTTTGACCACGAAGCTTGCCAATCCTGAACACGGATATGAGACAAGTCTTAAGGCATTTCAAGCTAGTCTTGAGCGCTTGGGTACAGATTATGTCGATCTCTATCTCATTCACTGGCCTAATCCTGCGAAGTTTAGAAATTGCTGGGAAGAGGCGAATGCTGAAACTTGGCGGGCATTTGAGGAGCTTTATGAGGCTGGTAAAATTCGAGCCATTGGAGTCTCAAATTTCCGTGAGCACCATCTAGAAGCCCTGGCAAAGAGTTGGAAGATCAAGCCGATGGTCAATCAGATTCACCTTTGCCCTGGTAATCTACCTGCTTCTCAAGTTGCTTACTGTCTCGATAGAGAGATCTTGATAGAGAGCTATAGTCCGCTGGGACGAGGTCAAATTCTAGAGATTGAAACGCTTCGTGAACTTGCTGAAACTAAGGCTAAGACAATTCCCCAGATCGTGCTCCGCTGGCATCTGCAGAAGGGTTTTGTTGCATTGCCGAAGTCGGTTACGCCAGTCTATATCAAAGAGAATGCGCAAATTTTCGACTTCGTTCTAAGCGTTGATGAGATGGCGGTTATTGACAGCGTGCTTGAAGGATCTTGTGGGAGTCCGACAGATCCAGATACGACGGATTTTTAAATTCTGTTGTAGTTTATTATTTTTTCTGCGCTCATTGCGAGCTGCTTCTGTCTTCGTTAAACTAGGAAGCGTATTTTTATTTTAAAGACTGAGGTGTATTGGTGTTAAAATTTGGTTTCGATAGGGATTTGTATTTAGAGCGTCAGAGCGCCAGCATCATGGAGCGTGTCAACGCCAACAGCAAGTTGTATTTGGAGTTTGGTGGTAAGCTCGTGGGAGATCTTCACGCGATGCGCTGTCTACCTGGTTTTGATGCCAATGCTAAGATTAAGCTCTTGCATAAATTGCGTGAGCAATGTGAGTTGATCATCACTGTCTATGCTGGTGATCTAGAGAATAATAAGATTCGTAGTGATTATGGCACGGCCTATGATCGCGAGGTGCTACGGATGATCGATGATTTTCGCGACTGGGATCTCGAAGTCAATTCTGTAGTTATCACGCGTTATTCGGGTGAGCCTGCAGCTGATTATTTCAAGGCTAATTTGGAAAGTAGGGGTATAGCTGTTTACCTGCACCGCAAGACGCCTGGTTATCCAGTAGATGTCGATACCATTGTTTCGCCTGATGGCTATGGGCAAAATCCTTATATTGAGACGTCTAAGCCCTTAGTTGTCTTAACGGCACCAGGCCCCAATAGTGGGAAGCTCGCAACTTGCCTATCTCAGCTTTATCATGAATCGCAGAGGGGCGTGCGGGCGGGCTACGCTAAGTTTGAGACCTTTCCTGTGTGGAATTTGCCGCTAAAGCATCCTGTGAATATTGCTTACGAGAGTGCGACGGCTGACCTCAAAGACGTGAATATGATTGATCCCTATCATCTCGAGGCTTATGGTCAGCAGACTGTGAATTACAATCGTGATGTCGAGGCCTTTCCTGTTTTAAGGCGAATTTTGGCTAAGATCTCCGATAATGAGATTGAAGTAAAATCACCGACAGACTTGTCGGTGAATCAAGTGGGATTTTGCATCACCGATGATCAAGTGGTGCAGGAGGCATCTAGACAGGAGATTATCAGGCGTTATTTCATTGCCGCTTGTGATTTCAAGCTTGGGCGCGTGAAGAGAGAAACTATGGAGCGCTGCCGGTTGCTGATGGAAGAGCTTGGTTTGAAGGAAGAGGATAGGCCTGTAGTAGTGGCAGCCAGAGAGTATCTGGCAGGACTAAAGGACAGAGCAGATCTCGAAGTGGATCCACTGCGTACGGCAGCTGCTATAGAACTCACTTCTGGAAAGATTGTAACGGGTAGGAGTTCGGAACAAATGTCGGCTACTGCCGCCTGCTTGCTCAATGCTCTGAAAGCTATTGCGGGCCTCCAAGATGACTTGCATTTGCTCTCTCCTTCGGCGATTGATCCAATCTATCATTTGAAGAGCAGGGTTTTGAAACAGCACGACAAGGCTCTTAATTCACAAGAGGTCTTGATGGCTTTGGCGATCTCAGCTGCTACGAATCCTCTGGCGGACCGAGCTTTGAAGCAGATCAAGCTGTTGAAGGCGGCACAGGCACATACGACGGCCATGCTGAAGCAGACTGAGAAGGATACCTACAGGAATCTTGGTATCGACGTTTCCTCAGAACCGCAGTTTAGCTCGGAGAATCTGTATTATTGAGTTTAGGCCTGGGGTTTTTGCCAGATTACATTCTTGTCATGAAAAGTTCACAATAGTTCACATTTAATATATTTTGTTGCCAAATTGGGGAGGTATTATAGAGACATAGAAAACACCTCTTCATACGTCTCCTCAAGAAAAAGGGAACCGTTCTGGTTCCTTTTTTCATTTCCATTAATTATCCATAGCTCTATCATTTTAGAGTGCATCACGGCTATAATGTAGACAAATTAGTAGTTAGGGGTGACTGGCTTTGAAAAAAATTAGTTTAGACCATTTCACGAAGTTTAATTTCATCTCGGCCTTTAAGGCCAATAGGGAAGGTAAGCAAGCCGTTTTTGCCTTGTCCAATGCCAATCTTGGCGAGAATAAGTACGAGTCTGATCTCTACTTGCTGAAAAATGACAAGACGAAACGCTTGACCTCGGATCGCAAATGTAGATCGTTTGTCTGGGAGAACGAGCAGACCATTCTCTTTGCTGCGAAACGTCAGAAGTCGGAGGAAGAGGAGAAGGGCTATACTCACTACTATCGCTTGTCACTGGATGGTGGTGAGGCTATGCCAGCCTTCAAATTACCTGTTGTGGTTGGTGGTATTTGGCCGCTAGATAAGGGCCGCTTCTTGGTTCTGGCTTCCATTGATCATGAGCAGCCAGATTTATATAAGGCAAAGGCCAAGGAACGTGAAGAATATTTCAAAGAGAAGAAGGACTTCGACTTCCGTCACAAAATGACTAGAATTCCCTTCTACTTCAACGGTGCAGGCTTCCTTGCCCAGGGTAGCTCAAGACTCTTCCTCTATGATGAAAAGAAGGATAAGTTGTTGCCTCTCTCAGATGCCGATTTGGATATTGAAAGCGTCTTTTGTCAAGATGGGCATGATGCTATTTACGTCACAGCAGCCGAATATACGAATAGAGCTGAATCATTCACGCAGATCTACCGACTTTCAAAGTCAGAGCTGAGTGAGAAGAAGATGAGTGAAGAGTCCTTCGCTAAGGAACTTCAGCTTGTATACAAGCCCATGGATTACAGCATTTCCTGTATCTTTCAGGGTAGTGAGAAGGTATTCGTTTTTGCTTCGGATCAGAAAACTTATGGTATTAATGAATCTCATAAGATCTATACCTTAGAGGGTAATAAGCTGAAGATGCACTTAGATGAAGAGCAGAAGCTATGGAATTCCATGGGTTCAGATGCCGTCCTCTACGGTTGCCCTGGCGTACAGGTAATTGACGGAGATCTCTATTACTTTGGCGCCAGCGGCAGTGACTCAGCTCTCTACCGCTTGGACAAGGAGGGCAAGAGCTCAGAGGTCTATCGTAGTGAAGCGCGACTCGACGGCTTCGCAATTTTGAAAGGTAAATACTATTTCGTCGCTCTGACTTGGGACAAGCTGCAGGAGATCTATAAGCTCAATGGCGAAGAATTTAAGCAGGTTACGAAATTTAACGACAAGGTTTTGAAGGGCTGTTATGTAGCAAGACCAGAACCTATCGAACTAAGTAAGGAAATACCTATTCAAGGTTGGGTTCTTCTACCAGAAAATTTCGACAAGAAAAAGAAATACCCAGCAATTTTAGACATTCATGGTGGCCCTAGAACTATATACGGTTCCTGCTTCTTCCACGAGATGCAATATTGGGCAAGTGAGGGTTATGTAGTATTCTTCTGTAACCCTAGGGGCTCAGATGGTCGTGGTGACGCCTTTGCTGATATCCGTGGTAAGTATGGTGAAATTGATTATGAAGATATCATGGACTTCACCGATGCAGTGCTGAAAGAATATCCACAGATCGATCAGGAGCGCATTGGCGTTACTGGTGGTTCTTATGGTGGTTTCATGACCAACTGGATCATTGGCCACACCGATCGCTTCAAGGCAGCTGCCACGCAGCGATCGATCTCAAATTGGCTGTCCTTCTATGGAACTTCAGATATTTCTTATACCTTTGCCTGTGATCAGAATGCATGTGATACGCTGAGCGAAGAGGGTTTCATGAAACTCTGGAAGCATTCGCCAATCCGTTACGTCAATAACGTCAAAACACCAACCTTGATCATCCACTCAGATGCTGACTATCGCTGCCCAGAGGAACAGGCCTTCCAACTATTTACGGCCCTCCTCGATCGCGGCATTCCTTCGGAAATGTATCTCTTCAAGGATGAGACACATGAGCTCTCCAGAAGCGGTAGGCCTAAGGGCAGAATTGAAAGATTGAGAAGAATTACGGAGTGGATGGATAAGTATCTAAAAGCATAGGAGATAGAGATGAATGAGAGAGTTTTAAGCCAAGATAGACCGAGTAAAGAGAAGTTTCGACCAGACCTCAGTGCACTTCGTTTGAAGATGCACGATATGAGTTCTATTAAGCACGTGGTTGCCATTGCCTCTGGCAAGGGCGGAGTAGGCAAGTCCACTTTGACTGCACTGACGGCAGTTGCCTTGGAACGTGAAGGTAAGCGTGTAGGAATTCTTGATGCCGACCTTACTGGACCGAGCATCCCACGACTTTTTGGCCTAGAAGGTCAAGCTCTTAAAATGCAGCAGGGACTCTTGCCGGTACCTTCAAAGAAGGGCATTGAAGTTATGTCAATCAACTTGATCCTCTCTCAGGAGACGGCACCAGTCATCTGGCGTGGGCCTCTGTTGGCGCAGATTCTCAAGCAATTCTGGGCAGAAACGATTTGGCAAGATCTCGACTATCTACTGATTGATCTTCCACCAGGCACGGCCGATGTTTCTCTCACCATCTTCCAGTCGATAGAACTTGACGGCATGATCTTGGTGACATCGCCCCAGCAGTTAGTCTCCATGATCGTTTCGAAGGCGGTTTCGATGGCTGAGAAGATGTCTGTGCCTTTACTAGGAGTCGTTGAAAATATGGCTTACTTCCCCTGTCCCGATACGGGCAAGGAACACAAGATCTTTGGCGAATCACATTTGGATCAGATAGTTTCAGAAAGGAAACTAGAGCTTCTAGCTCGCCTACCGCTAGATCCAGAGTTGGTAGCCCTTGCCGACAACGGCAGGATTGAAGAAGCCGATACCACAGTGATTAATCACTTGGTTTCGAGACTACTTGCCATGGATAAGGGCAGCGAACCAGAATTGCCGAACGAATTGAAGTAGTTAGAATCTGAGCAAATCCAGACAAATAAAAACGGGCCTCAATACGAGGCCCGTTTGTTATATGACTTAAGTCTAAACTCGATTGACGCCTGTTTCTTTTGCTGCCTTTACGACGGCCTTAGCGACGGTATCTTTAATGCGTGGGTCGAAGGCCTCAGGCATGATCTTTTCTGGTGAAAGTTCAGCCTCGCTGACCAACCCGGCTATGGCTCTCGCCGCGGCCAGCTTCATCTCGTCATTGATCTCACTGGCTCGACAGTCGAAGGCACCGCGGAAGATGGCGGGGAAGGCCAAGACGTTGTTAATCTGATTAGGGAAGTCGGAGCGACCAGTAGCTACGACCTTCGCGCCTGCAGAAAGAGCCTCTTCAGGATAGATTTCAGGCACTGGGTTGGCACAGGCGAAGATGATGGAGTTATGGTTCATCGACTGCACCATTTCCTGGGTGACTGCCTCTGCGACGGAGACGCCGATGAAGACGTCGGCACCGACCATGGCATCCTGTAAACTGCCACTCTGGCGCTCAAGGTTAGTGAGTTTCGCAATCTCTTCCTTATATGGGTTCATGCCTTCGACGCGCCCCTCGTAGATCAGGCCGCGCGAGTCACAGATAGAAATTTGTTTGGCACCAGCGGCTAGCAGGAGTTTAGCGATGGCCAGGGCTGCGGCACCTGCACCGTTGATGACGATTTTCACTTCTTCAATCTTCTTATTGACGATCTTCAGGGCATTCAGAAGACCAGCATAGGTGACAATGGCTGTACCGTGTTGATCATCATGGAAAATCGGGATATCACAAAGCTCGACTAAACGCTTCTCCAATTCGAAGCAACGGGGAGCCGCAATATCTTCGAGGTTGATACCAGCGAAGGAGCCCGAGATATTATAGATGGTTTGAGCCATTTCCTCGACATCCTTAGTCTTAAGACAGAGAGGGAAGGCGTCAACATCTCCGAAAGCTTTGAATAGAGCACACTTACCCTCCATAACAGGCATGCCAGCCTCAGGGCCAATATCACCCAGTCCGAGCACGGCGCTGCCATCAGTGACAACCAGGGCAAGATTCCAGCGTCGAGTCAATTCATATGACTTGTCGACATCTTTCTGAATCTCTAAGCAAGGAGCAGCAACGCCAGGGGTATAGGCAAGGGCCAATTCCTCGTTGCTACCAACTGGCACACGCGCCGTAATTCCGAGCTTACCACGCCATTCATAATGCTTCTTAAGAGCTTCACTTGAGTAGTCTTTCTTTTCCATTGTAGACCTCCTAGACCTAGTATCTGCATTATAACAGAGCTTAACTAATCTTGAGACTAGAATCGACGGAGAGTAGTTTGGCAAGTAGATAGGCGGTTAGAGTGCCAGAAGCATAGGCAAAAATCAGACTTGGCAAATAAATTCTGGTGAGCGCGGCAAAAGCCACATAGTCGTAGATCACTGTCAGGGCCATTAGCTGTCCCAACTGGTGCCCCATGGCAGCCATAATAGAGAGAAAAGCAAGTGAAGGTTTAAATAACGAGACAAGGAGAAAAGCGAAGCAGAAAGCCATCAAGCCGCCGCCTAAGCTGAGCCCTGCAGCCACGACCCCGCGTACAAGCAAGGCAAATCCCGCCTTCAGAATTGTTAGACTGAGAGACATCAGAGGCCCCACGCGTAGCATGGCATATAAAACAACTATGTTAGCAACACCCCAGCGTAGAGGTAGAGGTAGCGGCGGTGGCGGTAAGAACTGCTCCAGAGTGGAAAAAACTAGAGTCAGTGCGAACAAAATTGCACCTGTTGCAAGTTTAGTGGACGGGCGTGACATAGTCGTACTCAGCCTCATCACCTCGAACTTCGAGGATTAAGAGCTTGGGCAAGCAGTAAATCTTCTCGCCAGGGCGCTTGATCGCTTGTTGACGCAAGCAGAAACCATCTGGACAGTTATTTTCAACGATTGCCAATCCTCGCTCTGAAAAACTGAAGATGACAGTGGGGAGCTCAGGTAAGGTGAATTCTCCGTATGCCCTATTATCAGTAAAGTGTGCAATCTCTTGATCTTCTAAGATTATGTGATAACTTAGGTCCCCAGATTCAGCATAAGATTGAAAATAAAATGGTAAGAGGAGCAGGGGCAATAGGAATAAAATGAGTATTTCGAGACGTCCTGGCAGTAATTGATACTCTTTTCTCCTCCTAAAATTAAGCATATGCGCATTTTAACACAGACTTGACTATAATAGTCCTAGTGGACGAGTACAAATACAATCAATCTGATCATTAGAAAACAGAAGCATTAGTCATTATTATTCATTAATTAGCCTTAAAACTTATAATTTAAAATAGTTAGCGTGGCCTAACCGATGGTGTTAATCGCCACAGCTAAGATTGGAAGATTAATCTTGATTAGTCGTAATGCTTGATTTTTATTAAAAATTACTGCAAACTAATTGAAAGTACTGTCGGGAAATTGTATTGATTTCTCAACAGAATAAATGGAGGAAAATTTATGAGAAAGTTTTTAGCACTCTTGCTGGCCTTTTTTATGCTCTTTACCCTCGTAGCCTGTAACAAGGATACGAAAGTAGACGAGACTGAACAGCCAGTTGAGAACGCTGATGCTGAAACCCCTGCAGACGAGACCCCGGCTGAAGAGGAAGAAGCAGATGCAGACGCAGAAGCACCTGCAGATGAAGAAGAAGCAGAGGCTGATGCAGAAGAACCTGCAGAAGAAAGCGAAGAAAAGATCGAAGATCTATACGGTGAGCACGAGAACCGCATTATCTATGGTTCAGGCACTGAAATCTCTGGTGACTGGTCCTTTGGATCATACTGGACAAACAATGCCACAGATAATATGATTCGTGGCTTGATGAACGACTACGGTACCGTTGCCTCTGATAAGGCGGGTCGTTATATGATCAATGAGACGATCGTCAAGGATTACCAGACGGAAGTGAACGAAGATGGTACGAAGACCTTCACCATCACCATTCATGATGACCTAGTCTTTAACGATGGCAGCCCCATCACAGCAGAAAATTATGTGGCAGGTGCTATGTTCTTCATGCATCCAACGCTGAAGGAACTAGGCTCGAAATCCACAGCTAACCTGACCTATGTTGGTGGTGCAGAATACTCAGAAGGTGAAACTGAAGTCATTAAGGGCTTCCGTCTCTTAGATGAATACACCTTCTCTGCTACAGTTGTCGAAGACAAGATTCCGTATTACTACGATATTTTATATGCAAGTTTCGGTCCCTTCCCACTAGCAATGTGGACAGGCGAAGACTATGCAGTTAAAGATGACGGCGAAGGCTGTTACTTCGAAGGTGACATGTCAGTTGACGCTCTGAAAGATAAGATCGAGGAAGCTCGCTTTAAGTCTGAAGATAGAATCACTGCTGGTCCCTACAACCTTGTCAGCTATAACATCGGCTCCAAGCAGGCCGTCCTCGAAATCAACCCACTCTACAAGGGTAACTTCGAAGGCGTCAAGCCACAGGTCGAGCAAATCATCATCGTCAAGGCTGAAGATGCAACCATGATGGATGCTTTCAGAACCGGCCAGATTGAGCTGCTCAGCGGCATTATCGATGGTGATAAGATCAACACTGGTCTTGACCTAGTCAACGATGGTGAATTTGACTACACAACCTATGATCGTGCTGGTTACGGTAAGCTGATGTTCCAGTGTGACTTCGGTCCCACTCAGTTCCAAGCTGTCCGTCATGCAATTGCTCACCTCCTGGATCGTCAGGAATTTGCCAACAAGTTCACCGGTGGTTTCGGTGGTGTTGTCCACGGTCCATATGGCCTCGCCCAGTGGATGTATCAGGAAGCTGAAGAGGATCTCGACGAGCGCCTCAATCAGTATCCCTTTGACGTTGATGAAGCCATCCGCATCCTCGAAGAGGACGGCTGGGTACTAGACGCCAAGGGTGGCGAGTACAAGGAAGGCGTCCGTTATAAGGAAGTCACTCCAGAAGAAGCTGGCGACTACGAGCACAATATCGAAGTCGACGGCAAGATCCTCATGCCTCTAGTCATTGAGTGGTCTTCAACTGAAAATAACCCAGTTTCCGAACTCTTAGCCACCATGCTGGCCAACGACACCGCGCCCAAGGCTGGTTTCGACGTTCGCCAGAACATCATGACCTTTGAGGAGCTGCTGAACTGGATGTATCGTGACAGCAGTGTAAACGAGCAGTACGGCGTGCCCAAGTACGGCATGTTCAACCTCGCATCCAACTTCACCCCAAGATACGATTATTCCTACAGCTTCACTCTCGATCCTGAGATGCTGAAACAGGGCTATAACGTCAACTTCATCCTCGATGAAGAACTCGACAAGCTCTCCATGGACATGGTCTTCGGTGTTGAGCCAGGTGACGATGAAAAATTCCTCGAGGTCTGGACAGATTTCATCGCCAAATGGAACGAGCTGCTGCCAGAAGTACCTCTGTACTCCAACGAGTACTACACCTTCTTCGCTGATAAGCTGAAGGATTATGAGGAATCACCATTCTGGGGCTTCGACCAGGCTATCGTCTACGCCCACATCGAGAAATAATTCCAGTAAAACTGGATCCATGCGGGGAGGTTCCCCTCCCCGCTTTCTTATTTATTGGAAGATGGAGAACGAAAATCTAATTTAGATGGCGTTCTTTTTAATTAGTTTAGGAAACGAATGAAAGGTCGGTGTTTCAATTGAAGAAATACATTGCACAGCGTATTCTCTACATCGTCATTGTCTTCCTGATTATCTCCTTCTTCATGTACATGCTCTACAATCTCATTCCTACTGACCCGGCACGCGCTGAGGTCGAACACTTGAAGTCGGAACTGAAATCGGAGGAGTATGCTCAGGTCTATAAAGAGGCCAGGGAGAGATTGGGCTTAGATGACCCACTGCTTGTGAGATATGGCCGTTGGATGGGTCTTGCTAAGGACAAGAAGGGCAATTTCAACGGACTACTTCAGGGCAATTTTGGCTATTCGAACCTCTACAAGAAGGATGTGCGGAAAGTCGTTAAAGAGCCGATGCTCTATACTATGTTCATCAATATTTTCGCGACAATCCTCGCTTTAGGTATCACCATCCCGCTTGGGATTAAAACGGCGGTGAAGAAGAACAGCACCTTTGATAAAACTGTGCAGGTACTCTCAATTGTCGGCTATTCAATACCGATATATATTATCGCCCTCTTATTTATCTATCTCTTTGCGGTAGTCTTTAGAATTTTCCCCGTTGGGGGCATGATGACTGCCGGTTCAAAATACACTGGCTTAAAGTGGTTTGCCGACAGAATGCACTATCTCGGATTACCTTTAATTGTCATGACCTTGGCTTCGCTAGGTGGCATGACGAGATACGTCCGCGCCGCGATGATTGACAGCCTCTCCATGGACTATGTCAGAACGGCTAGGGCGAAGGGTGTACGTGAGAAGATTGTCGTTTACTCACACGCTTGGCGCAACGCCTTGCTACCTGTAATTACCGTGGTAATTGGTTGGTTCCTAGGTATTTTCTCAGGTTCAGTTATCATCGAGACAACCTTCGGTTTAAACGGCATGGGTAAACTCTATATCCAGGGTCTGACTAATAATGACTACGAACTGGTACTTGCCATGCAGATGTTCTATACGGTCATCTCCTTAATTGGAGCATTGGTAATTGACTTAAGCTACGGTCTAGTTGACCCGCGCGTCCGAGTTAATAAGTAAGGAGGCAGCCATGGAGAATAAGAAGAGAGATTTTTTTCTAACACGTGTATTCAAGCGGCTGTTCATTGGTAATAAGAAGGAATTGACCGTCTTCGAGGAGGAGGCTCTGCAGAGTCCCTTCAAGATGGTTTTGAAGAACTTCTGGGCCAATAAGCTCTCGCGCTTCGGCTTATTAGTGTTTTTGGTAATTTTCCTAATTGTCATGATTGGTCCATATGTCTGGCCAGTTGATCTGGGCTTCCAGGATAATACCCAGCTCAATGTACCACCGGGATTCAATATGATGAAGGTGCCCAAGGAGCTCAAGGAAAATGTCGAGAAGATTTACCCTGGCAACACCTTCGGTGTCGGTGTAGATCAGGATGGTAAGGTTTACGTCTGGGGTCACACGAAGATTTCCTCAGAGATCGACCTCAAGAATATTCCTGAAGATGTTCTAAATAACAAGATCGTCGACATCGCAGTCGGTAGTGACCACATCACAGCCCTTGACGAGAGCGGCAAGCTCCATACCTGGGGCTCTACTCGACTGAAACAGGATCGTTATCCGAGAGAGCTTAAAGAGCGGATGGATGCTGGTGAGAAGATTAGATTTAAGAGTCTAGCAGCTGGTATTCAGTTTACTGTTGGTGTAGTTGAGGACGGTACCCTCTATGTCTGGGGTAATACCAATCTAAACGACATCAAGATTAGCCGTGATTACAAGGACACGAAGTTTCAGAAAGCAACGGCCAATATCAATAACTTCCTCGCCTTGACTGAAGATGGTGCTGCTGTCTACATCGGCCGCCAGAAGAACGCATTATCGCGTATTCCTGAAGGTCTCGACAAGGATGTCGTAGACATTGCTTCTACATCATTCACCAATGCGGCGATCAAGTCAGACGGCAGTGTAGTCATCTGGGGTAACGCCATGCGTGGTGAACGCCGGATCCCTGAGCACGAAGGTAAGATCATTAAGATCTATGGTGGAAGAAATCACTACACAGCTCTGACAGATCAGAATGAACTGATCTCTTGGGGAGACGGTCGTTACAACCAAAACAAGGCGCCCAATGTTGGTGACGACAAGGTGGTCGACATCTTCGTCGGCAACTATCAGAACTATGCTCTGACCGAGTCAGGCGAAATGAAGACCTGGGGTTTAAAGGGCTTCCTCTTTGGTACTGATGAATACGGTCGCGATATCTTTAAACGTATTATCAATGGCGGTAAAGTTACCATGACTGTTGGTGCTGTGGCAGTTTTAATTTCACTAGTCATCGGCGTCGTTTTAGGTGGTCTGGCTGGCTACTTCGGTGGCTGGACTGATATCATCATCATGCGTATTGCTGAAGTTGTGGGTGGTCTGCCATTCTTGCCCTTTGCCCTAATACTCTCGGCGATCATCGGCACTAGGATATCACCTGAGCAGAGAATGTATCTGATCATGATCGTACTCGGTGTACTCTCCTGGCCAGGCCTCTGTCGTCTGGTCCGTGCCCAGATCTTCGCTCAGCGCGAGATGGAATTCGTTACAGCGGCTCAGGCCATGGGCCTCAAGGAGTCCTCGATCGTCTTCAAACACATCATCCCGAATGTCATCTCGGTCATCTTGGTTTCGGCAACCTTGTCTTTTGCCACCTCGATGCTCACCGAGTCGACCCTGAGTTATTTGGGCTTCGGTATTTCGCCACCCAAACCGACCTGGGGTAATATGCTCAAAGGTGCTAACGACTCTATCGTCATCCAGCAGTACTGGTGGCGTTGGGTCTTCACCTCACTCATCTTCAGTATTTGTACTATCTGTATCAATCTGATCGGCGATGGCTTGCGTGATGCCATTGATCCTAAGAGTAACGAGCGCTAAGTAGGGAGGAGAAGAAATGCCATTATTAGAAATTAAACACTTAAAGACCTACTTCAAGACGAAGCGCGGTACAGTCAAGGCTGTCAATGACGCATCCTATTCCGTAGAACGCGGCAAGACGCTTGGCGTCGTCGGTGAGTCTGGATCAGGTAAGTCGGTTTCGGCCCTTTCAGTCCTCCACCTCTTGGACGGCAACGGCTATATCGCCGAGGGCGAGATTATCTTCGATGGTCAGAATATAACTAATTTACCAATTTCCGAGATGTATAAGATGCGTGGTAACGCAATCTCGATGATTTTCCAGGAGCCAATGACTTCCTTAAACCCTGTCTTCTCGGTCGAGCGACAGGTTGGTGAGGCCTTCAGAATCCACCAGAAGCTCTCTAAACAAGAGATGAAACGTGAAGTTGTCAATATCCTGGCGGACGTCAAAATTCCCAATCCGGAAATTGTCGCCAAACAGTATCCACACCAACTTTCTGGTGGTATGCGTCAGAGAGTCATGATTGCCATGGCCCTCGCTTGTAAGCCAGACCTCTTGATTGCTGACGAGCCTACAACGGCCCTCGACGTTACGATTCAAGCTCAGATTCTAAGATTGATGAAGGAGTTACAAAAAGAGAAGGGCACGGCTATTCTCTTCATTACTCACGACCTTGGTGTCATCAATCAAATTGCTGACGAGGTTGCGGTTATGTATTGCGGCCAGGTGGTTGAGCTCGCACCGACGAGGAAGATCTTCGCAGCGAGAACATCATACTCCCATCCTTATACAGAGGGGCTCTTGAACTCGATTCCCCGTCTAGATACACCCCCTGACTTCAAGCTCGAACCAATCCCTGGTTCGGTGCCGCATCCCCTGGATCTACCCAAGGGCTGCAAATTTGCCCCGCGTTGTAAGTACGCTACAGAGCGCTGCCTGAATGAAGAACCGCCACTAGTCAATGTGGCTGAGGATCAGAAGGTACGCTGCTTCTATCCAGCAAAGGAGGAACGCCATGCAAAATAGACAGGCTTTATTTAAGATCAGCAATCTCAAGCAATGGTTCCCCTTGAAGAAGAAGGGTTTATATGTCAAGGCCAATGACGGCATCGACCTCACCATTTACCAGGGCGAAACCCTAGGTCTTGTCGGTGAGTCGGGCTGTGGTAAGTCCACTCTGGGCAGAACTCTCTTGCAGCTCTATAAGCAGACTGATGGACGCACTATGTACTATGGTCGCCGCTTAGTTGATGTCGCTCCCGATTACATACTCAAGACGGTCAACAATCTTGATAAGTTAAAGAGGCAGGCTACTGAACTAGCAGATGAATTGGCAAAAACCCAGGAGAATTACGACGCTCTACCGGAACTCGAGCAGTTTAAGGAAGCTGATAGACTACATACATTAAGACGGAAGGCTAATGCAGCCTATCTTGATATTGTTACGATTATTGGTGGCTTAATAGTCTCAGACGATACTAATCGGATACGTTCACTCTTTACGGAGTTGTATAAGCACGCAGATCGCCGTCATGAATTGGAGCTGAAGCTTCGAGTCTGCAATGTCGATCTTCAGGATGCTGAATATCGCATGGAAAAGGGCTCTGCGAAGAGCAAAGCTGCGGTGCAGAAGTATCAAGAGAAGATTAAAGAGATAGAAGCAGAAATTGCTAATGTAGAAGAAAATATTGCAGCTAGTAGCAAAAAGATCCAAGCCATGAAAGAGGAGTATAAGGATGCTCCAGGATTTGAAGTTGCCGAGGCTCAGCTCGACCATGGCATAGATCTGGCTCGTCTAACCTATAACGAAATGCGTCATCTAAGAGTTGACATGCAGCTGATCTTTCAAGACCCTTATTCATCACTTGACAGTCGAATGACGGTTGGGCAGATCATTGGTGAGGGCATGCTTGCTCATAAGTTCTTCAAGAAGAATGACGATCGGATGAAGAGCCATGTCCTGAAGATTATGGAGGACTGTGGTCTTGCGCCATACTTCTTGCATCGTTATCCTCACCAGTTCTCAGGTGGTCAGCGTCAGCGTATTGGCATAGCCAGAGCATTAGCACTAGATCCAAAATTCATTGTGTGTGATGAAGCTGTTTCAGCTCTTGACGTATCGATTCAATCGCAGATTATAAATCTCTTGCAAGAACTCAAGGATGAGAAGAATCTAACTTATCTTTTCATTACTCACGATTTATCAGTTGTCAAATACATCTCAGACAGAATTGCTGTAATGTACCTTGGTGTAATTGTCGAACTTGCTGACAGCCAAGATATGTTCAAGCAGCCACTTCATCCCTATACCGAGGCTCTGCTCTCGGCCATTCCCTCTGCGGAAGAAGAGGCAGCACGCGAGTTAGTAGTACTAGAAGGTGATATTCCATCGCCAGTTAATGCGCCACCAGGTTGCAAATTCCATACACGTTGTCGTTACGCGACAGAGGTCTGCAAGCATGTAGTCCCAGAATTCAGAGAAGTGCTACCTAATCACTTCGTGGCCTGTCACCATCCGCTAAATAATGCTGAGGATGAGGCTGCCAAGCGCTTTGCCGCTGCTGGTTTAGACGACAAGCTGGAGGGCGAGGACAAGGTCAATGATCCCCTGCGCGAAGCTGTTGAAGCTGAAGTGACTCAGCTTGAGCACGAAGTTGAACGTGTCAAGATTGAACAAGAGGGCCAGAACCCAGATGTCTAGAATTGAAGTTAAATAGGAGACGTAGATGTTGTTTAAGAAGAAAATAGAGAGAGCTTTTAAGCATCTGAGCTCGAAGAAAGTTGCTGATATGACGCCCGAAGAGCGCGCAGAGTACAATGCCAAGCGCGGCAATTTGGAAAAAGGCGACCTTCTTAGTATGAATCTAGCAGCTTGGCTGACGATACTGCCTCTGGCACTGTTAGTTCTGCTCCTGATTGCTGGTGTGCCACTTCTATTGATTTGGATTTTCGGTTAAGAGAGGCTTTTGCCAACAATTTTATTATACCCGGCTCATTCTGCATTCGCTGAATGGGTCGGGTATTTTGCTTTCATATGATACTGGATAGAAGGGTGAAGAATAAAGATAACCACAAGATGTATTAAATATGTCACAATCCTAAAATTTATTTTATTTTCTTATCTTGCTATAATTAGTTGGAGATTTTAAACTGATTTTGTCTGCATTAGAAAACCATCTTAGATAGTTGGTTTGTTTTGCAAGAGAAGGAGCCTGCAATGAATAGAAATACGAAGTTGAAAATTCTAACATTCCTACTATTATTTAATTTTATATTTAGTTTAGTGCCAGTTTGGATTTTAGCAGATGAAAATCAAAGTAGCTCTGCTTCAACTGAATCTTCTACTTTGGTTGAGAGCACAAGTCAAGAGTCTGAAATGAGTCAGAATGAAACTAAATCAACTGAGAATTCTGAGACCGAAGTAAGTTCTGTAGATGTAATTCCAGCTGAAACAGTAAAAAGTGAAGCAGAAGTTCCAGACGCTGGGAGTGCAGAAACGGAAATAGATAATTCTGAAGATGAAAATATGGTTGATAGAGAGGATTTAGAAAATAGGAATAATCAAGATGAAACTGAAGAAATAGAAAATGAAATAGAAGATGAGGTAGAAAATGAGATTGATCTTCAAAATTTGAGTGGCGAGGAGATAGAGGAACTAGGTTTTACACTAGAGGACCTTGAGGAGCCAGCAAAAAACTTATTTGCTTTACGATCCAGCCGTAGTTCTAACACTTTTAAATCAATATATAAAAAGCGTCTAAGAGGTAATATCACTATTACTGGCAATGCTCTTCAGAAGTTTGCTGATAATAGTATTCCAGGGAGTAACGACCACAACTTGCAAAAGAAAATGGCGCATTTAGACTTTGACGGGGATCTAAACACTGAGAATTCTTCAGGAGCATTTTTGAAAATTAAACCAGGAGCAAAAGTCGAAAAAGCATTTTTAGTTTGGAGCGCGACAACCACAAAGGGTAGTAAAGCGTATAAGTCACCGATAAAGTTTAAGATACCAGATGGTGATTATAAGGACGTATATGCTATGGATATGGGTAGTTTTGGTAAAGAAGGAGGTTATTCATATCTTAAATATGCCTATGCTAACTATGCGGATGTCACTGAAGAGGTAAAGAAAGGTGGCCAAGGCTACTATTGGGTAGCAGATATCGATCAGCGTACAGATGAAAAAAACACCTACGGTGGCTGGGCTCTGATTACGGTTTTTAGTGATGAAAATGAAGAATACAATGACCTCAATATATTTTGGGGTAGGGAAGTTGTTAGACCTGGGAGCACACCTAACATAAAAATAGATGGATTTGAGACTCCGCCAGCAGGTGAGGTGAAGGCCAAGTTAGGAGTTGTGGCCTGGGAGGGTGATGCGGGCATGGACGGAGATAAATTAATACTTGCTAAAAATGCTCAAGATACGGCTCCAGTGGCTTTATCAGATGCCAATAGTCCCGTTGACAATTTCTTTAATTCTGTGGTCAGCTCTGAAGGTGAACTCATAACTGATAGGTTCCCCAATAATGCAAATAACCTAGGTATTGATGCCAAGATTATCAATATAGATGGCAAATTAGAAAATGGACAAGAAGAGGCTGAAGTGAGATTTGAAACGTCTGGAGATTACTTCTATCCGACTGTTTTAACTACTCAAATTCAACTCTATGCCCCTGAAATCATTGTCGATAAGAGTGTAGTTAATGTCTCCAATACGGACGGGGACGTCGTAGAAGGTGACGTATTAAAATACATCATAGATATAGAAAATCGTGGAAAAGGTAACGCTGAGAGGATCCAAGCGATTGACATTATTCCAGAAGGTTTAGAATTTGTACCTAAAAGTATTAAAGATGGTGAAGGAAAAACTCTGACGGATGCTGCAGATGACGACTCTGCTGAATATCAAGATGGCAAGGTAATTTTCAGAGTTGGCAAAAATCCTAGTTCCAGTAGCAGTGCAACTATAGAGGGCACTTTAATACCAGCTGAAAGATATAAACTTGAATTCCAAGTAAAAGTGGTGGATATAGATAAAGTCATGTCCTTTAAAAATACGGTTAAAGTTTCTTACGAAGGAACTGGAGGATCTTTTGCAAATAGTACCAGTGATGGAGAGGTTGAAATAAAAACCTTCAAGCCCGAGATATCGCTGACCAAAACTGCAGATCGCAATAAATTAGTAAGTGGAGAAACCATTACTTTCACATTTCTCATTAAGAACACTGGCAACAATGATTTGACAGAACTAAGACTCGAAGACAAAATGCCAAACTTAAAATTAACTCCTGACCTTGGAGGAATAATTTTGAAGCCTGGTGATTCTATAAGTCGACGAGGGTATTATACGGTTACACAGGAAGATGTGGATAAAGGTTTTATCAAAAATGATGCCAAGGTTACAGCTACTGCGAAAAATGGTAATACTTCAACCGATGTTTCATCAGAGGCTAGTATCAGTGTTCCCTCTGAACAGTTCCCAGACTTCACCTTCAATAAATCGGCCTCGCCTAGGACATATTCTGAGGTAGGAGAAGAGATTACTTTTACCTTTACTATTAAGAACACTGGAAATATTTCAATTACCAATTTAGCTATCGAGGACACTTTAGCTGGTTTATCAGACATTTCATATGGGACAAAGGCACTTAAACCTGGTGAAGAGACTTCAGCAACTGCCACCTATAGTGTGACGCAGGATGATTTAGACTGGGGTACGATTGTCAATACTGCAACTGTGAATGCGCAATTTGCAAATGACAAAAAATTAGATAATAAAGCGACAGCTACAATTATTGCGGGCCAAGCGCCGGCATTTGAATTTACTAAAAGCACAGACACGAAGAAATTAGTCTTGGGTGATATAATTGAATTTATTTTCAAGATTAAAAATACGGGTAATGTGACTCTCAATAAATTAAAGTTAGAGGACGATTTTCTAGGACTGGGTCCGATTAGTTTCAATAAGGAGTCGCTTGCACCAGGCGACGAAGACATGGTCAAGTTTTCATATAAGGTCAAGCAGGAAGATATAGACAGTGCTCGAATCCTGAATACGGCGACAGCAACTGTTGAGATCCCAAAATTACCTGGTCAAGCACAAGCTAAACAAATTAGCCACAAAGCGCACGTTGAAATTCCAGCAGATTATAAGCCGCTATTTGATTTTCAAAAGGAGGCATGGACTACAAATGCTGATAATAGCGAAGGCAGCATAGTAACTAAAGACTATATCAAGGCAGGGAATGTAATAACTTACAAATTCGTCGTCGAGAATACAGGCAACAAAACCTTAAAAAATATAGAAATTACAGATGCCATGGACGGATTGAGTCCCCTAGAGTATACATGTAACGGTAAAGCTGTCGACGATTTGTCTGAAGTAGAACTCATGCCAGGCCAGAAACTCTACGCGAAAGCAAGATATACAATTACCCAGAAAGATGTAGACAGGGGTACGATAGAGAATGCAGCAACAGCAAAGGCAACGCCACCACCAAAGCTGGGAGAGACAGATGCTGAATCGATATCCATAGCAACATCTGTGAAGGTGCCTGCTGAATTCAAACCGAATTTCACTATTGAGAAAAATACTACAATTACCGAAGAAGACATTTTAAAATTAAAAGATGGTGACGAGATTGAGTACACTTTTACTTTTACCAATACTGGTAACGTTACGCTTACAGGTATTGAGGTTATAGATACTAAGCTGGAAAATCCAAATGTGGATATGTATAAACATGGTGAAAAAGTAACTGAGTTGGCGCCAGGAGAGATTGCTGAAGGAAAAGCTACATACAAAGTTACACAACCAGAGTTAGATAAGGGCGATATTATAAATACTGTCGAGGCCTCCGCTACTCCTCCGCCAAGATTAGGACCTAACGAACCTATTAAGAAAATGAAGATTAATACGATTAAGAGAGAATCCAAACCAGATTTAGAATTTAAAAAGCACTCGGACAAGACTAGCTTAGTTGCGGGAGAAACAATAGAATACACTCTCGAGCTTAAAAATACT
>JAUNVU010000015.1 GCA_030537525.1 Eubacteriales bacterium | reverse complement strand
AAAAACCGACGGACAAGAGTTCGTCGGTTTTGTCTAGGCGAAATATTAATTCGGTAATATTAAACGGACCTAGGCTTCATCTTTCTTTACTAACAGTGAGTTCAAGCTGGGTCTGGAAGCCCTAGTCCAATCTTGCGCTTCATCTACAACACTAGCTGTGCGCCCCTCGGGAGAATCTAACCACCTAGTTTCAGCATCGTACAAGGTCTTAGTCAGAGCTTCAGTGAATTGCTGAGCATTAGCATAGTCACTAGCAATCATTGGTTCCAGAAAGTGCAGCCGGATCTTCGCGCGTTTACCAGTGCGGGGAATCTTATAGTGAGGTCGCTTGGCCTGACGTGGGAAGCAATCATAGGCTCCCGATATATAGACAGGAACCAAGGGCACTTTAGCCTTAATACTGAGGTAGGCAGCTCCGCTTTGTAGTGTTGCGAGATAGCCAGTGCTAGTCCTAGTGCCCTCCGGATGAACCAGGACGATCTGCCCGGCCTGTAGAGCGCGTTTAGCAGCAATCAGGCCGCGAATGGGATTCCCATAGCGCTCTACAGCAATTGGTCTACCGATCTTCATAATCAGTTTGCCCAGAAATCCGTGACTAGTGCTGAGATCAGCACCGGCGAGCGCCGTAGAACGGCTAAATTGCTCTTTGTTCAGGGCGCCGAGAATGAACAGCCCGTCCAGATAGCACTGGTGATTGGCGGCAATGACGAAACCTCCATTCTCGGGCAGATTCTCGAGACCGTGGTACTCCAAGTTGGCCCAGGCTTTTGCCAAGTTCAAGGCCAAGCGAAAGGCTCCTCTCGCCCAGAAGGGTCTGGGCTCTAATATTTCCTTACTAATCTTCTTGTTCATCGATAATCAACTTCTTGTATCCTGCTTCATATAATTTGCGGCGTGTAGCCTGGCTGCCAAGCTGTCTTCGCATTTCACGCTTATTTTGGAAAAATTCTTGCAAAAGCCTGCTTGAATCAGCTGCTAATAGTCCTGCATCTACCACGGGCTGGTGTCTTGCGAGTTCAGTATTCAGCAAGTGAATAGCCCCAGTTTTCTCCGAGCTAGCACTATAAACTAGGCGGCCGATCCTGGCTTCAAGAATTGCTCCAAGACACATCATACACGGTTCGAGGGTGCAGTAGAGAGTAGTTTCGGAAAGATGTCTAGTGGATAATCGCCTAGCGCCTTCTTGTAAACAGAGTAGTTCAGCATGACCAAGGGGGTTGGGTTTGGCTTCTCGAAGATTGTAACTTCTGCAAAGCAATTCATCACCGCGCCAGAGAGCAGCGGCGATAGGCACTTCACCTTGCTTTGCTGCCTCAGCAGCTAAATCTAAAAGTGTGGCCATTTCCTGGCGATCGAAGTTTGAAAAGTTAGCATTAGTTCCCAAGTACTTTTCCACTGGCCTCTCGTTTGCAAGAAAAAATAATTAAAACTATAATAGCATAGCTTTAATAAGCGAGACGAAAGGTCGTGTATGGCAAATTTGAAACAAGGCCGCTGCTTTAACTGCGGCTCAATTTTATTTTTAGATCCAAGCATGGAGAAGGGGCACTGTATTTATTGTGATGCGGTGTTTGAGAATCACTTGGCTTTTACCATTGAAGAGAATCCCGACTCTTATGAATTCAAGAACGAAGTAATGGAACCCTATACGGGGCCAAATCTGGATCCTCAGGTGAAGCGTGCACCGGTGATACACCAGACTCCACCACCGAAGGCGACTGCGAAGTCGGCGGATAAACGCCCGCAGTATGAGTTTAAGGAGCGCGAGATTCCTGATGTCAAGGCGGATCGCAAGGTCTTGATTATTGCTTCTTCAATATTGGCAGTTGTCGTTATTGCTTTCCTGGCTACAGCGCTGCCGATGACTATCAGAAGAGATGCTGAGCGTGCTGAAATCGCTGAACAATTTGCTCAGTCGATTAAGGATATTAGTGGAAGCAGTGAGAATATTGAGATCGGCAAGGATTTCATAATCACAGGTCAAAAGAACGATCGCTGCATAGTGATTTTGCATGAAATTAAGGATCAGGCAGAAGCTGATCGCTACTATGAAGCCTATCGCAAGGCGAAAGGTGGAGAGGGTGAAGACTTTTCACTGCTTTTGGTAGGCAAGGAGAAGAGCTTCCACTATGGTGATTCTGAGGTCTTTGACTTAAGTGAATAGGTAAGAGGCTCAGGGAGGAGCCTGGTGTTTAAAATTTCGTAACAATCTTTTTGAAATTTTGACGCATGCCAGGGCTATGATAGTTAAGTAGTAAAGAGTGCTTAAATCTTTCTGCAACTTTCATACTTTTCTCCTCCAACGAATAACAGTTCCGTAGGGCCTATAGCGGAACTGTTTTTCTATTTGAAAGTAAGTGAGGAAGTAACATTGGGTAAAACGAAACTTTTTACTAGAGGCAGCCTGGATATGACGACTGGGAAACCAGCGAGTCTTATATTGCGCTTCGCCATCCCTCTAATAATAGGAAATTTTCTTCAGCAAACTTATAGTATCGTTGATTCCTTAGTGGTCGGTAATTATATAGGGAAGGAAGCATTGGGGGCGGTTGGCTCAACAAGTCCTTTGACTTTCTTGTTTATTTCGCTTTTCATGGGTATTGGCATAGGTGGCACTGTAGTTATTTCGCAGTTCTTTGGAGCGAAAAATAATGAGAGAGTACAGATGACTATAGAGACCATGTACAAGGCCTTTATTGTTATTTCAGTTATTCTGACAATTCTCTCTAGCTATTTCGTCGACGAACTAATCCATTTAATAGGCGTGCCTGAAGAAATATCTGGCATGGCGAAGGATTATATTGAAATAATTTTCTTGGGTTATATTGGACTCTTTGGCTACAATATCAACAACTGTATTTTGCAGGGTCTTGGTGACTCGGTCTCCAATGTCATCTACCTTACCATCTCGGTTGTTATGAACATAGTTTTAGACTTTCTCTTTGTCGGCTATATGAATTTTGGTGTTGCTGGTGCAGCCTATGCTACTATCATTTCCAACTTCAGCTCTTTTCTCTTTGGGATATGGCATATCAATAAGAGCAAGACGGGGTTCAGGATACGTCTGTTTACGAAGAACTTCGATAGTAAGACCTTAGGTGAAGTAGTTAGGTTAGGCGTGCCAGCAGGTATGCAAAATGTTATCTTCTCCCTCGGCATGATCGTCGTAATACGCCTGGTAAACAGCTATGGTACAGATTTTATAGCTGGCTATAATGCGGCGATTAAGATTGATGGACTGGCCTTTCTACCAATGACCTCATTTGCAAGTGCAGTTACGGCCTATGTTGGTCAGAATGTCGGTGCAGGCCAGCTTGATAGAGTGCGGCATGGTGTGCGCTCTGCATTGATTATCAATACAATTACCAGCGCTGTGCTGTCTACTCTAGTGATCATTTTAGGACCGCATTTATTGAACCTATTCTTGGATGAATATGATGCAGGAGTAATTAATGCTGGGATGGCCTACATCTACAGGATTGTCCCTTTCCTTTTCTTGCTCGGCATACTCTTCGTATTTAACTGTGCACTTCGTGGAGCAGGTTCATCCATCTATCCGATGTTTGTCACCCTAATATCTCTGATTCTGGGACGTGCACCCTTGGCCTATTTCTTGGCGGATCACTTTGGCCGTGACGCTCTCTATTATGCCTGGCCTCTCGGGTGGGTTGTCGGCTTGATGCTAGTAATACCTATGTATTTCTCTGGAAGATGGCGAGATAAGGCAAGCAGAATTCATGGGGAGAAGATGCTGCACATAAAAGAAAGAGCTGAAGCCTAGGAAAGCCTATATAAAATTCACATACAAGACAGGAAATAAAGAAAACAGTCGAGAATTAACTCGACTGTTTACTTTGGCGGGAACGTGTAAGAATCGAACTCACCTAAGAGGCTCTTCACCCCTCTCAACGGTTTTGAAGACCGCGGGGCACACCAGCACCCATCCGCTCCCATTACTGCCTAGCTAAAATATCACAAGATAAATCAGCGGGCAAGGAGTTTATCTAGAAATTAAACTCCTCTGGCAGTATTAAGACAACTGAATTCCTAAGTTACCAGATGTCATTGATTAGACTCGAGCCAGGAATTGCTTTAAAGAAAACAACCTTAAAAACTTCTTCTAAATTGCTTAGGCTCCACTGCTCGTCATTCTTCTGATAGATAAATTCTAATGGGATCTCCTGTTTATCGAGCTGGGCTGTCTCCTGGAAGAAATCTTCGAAGTTTGCCAGATTTTCTCCAAATAAGCTCTCTTAGAAGCCTCATCATTCAGAGAGTCAGCCTGCATTTCAGAAAGTTCAGCTTCAAGATATGAATATTTACTTTGAACCCTTTCCATTATTTCAATCATTTTATCGTATTCAAGTTTGGGAGTAATTAGATTGTAGTTTAAAACAACTTGATTCTCGCTATCCGAAGCCTCACTATCTGGAACTTCAAAGTCGACAAATTCCCAATCCAACATGGAAAAGAAACTCCGCATGGCCCTCAAAGCGTATTCGCTTTCGACACTCTCTTGATCTTCGAAGTCCTCGAAAATATACTTGAGGTCGATTGCCTTGGAATCGGCTTCCCCTTCCGCATCAAAAAAACTATAAATGGCGGGAAGGTCTAAATCCTTCATAGATTTTAGAAACGAATTTGCGTGATCTTGGAGCAACTGTTCCTCAGATTTGGAACAGCCCAAAATGCCTAGGCAAAGGGAAAAGATGATAAAGGCGATTATTATCCGCTTCATAACGCACCTCCTTTTTAATTCAAGACTATATTAATATTTATAACAGAACAAGGGCATAAAATAATTATAAAATTTCAGCATATGGCGAAAATATATTTTATATATTTGTAGAAAATCTCCATAAATGAACATTTCAAATAAAAATGCTTGTTTAACTGTTAAAAACTTGCAAGACCATATGCAGACAAGTATAATGGTGGCGCTAAAAAGAGGGAAAGGATATAGAGGCTACGTACATTCTTACCAACAATCCTATGGTTCAGTCTAAGTGGCAAGATTCAGTAGATCTTGACTACGTAGATTTAGATCTTTTGGGCTTTTTTAAAGAGCTGAGAGATCGGATTCATGCTGGCGAGACCTTGTTAAGTCACCCTCTATCTTCAAGTATCAAGCCTGGCGAGACACCCTATAAGTCCGTTTTATTGGAGAAAAAAGGTGCAGAGGAGACCACTGATCAGAACTCTCTGGAAATGGTTGAGATAGCTATCCAGGCCACTGAGAAATTTCTAACTTTTTATGCGAAACGCTTACCTGTTTACAGTGAACGCGTCCACCGAGACTTCCAGCTAATCGATCTATCCGTGATAAATTCGGCCTTGGAATCGGCAGGTGTGAGTGTCTTTGAGAAACTGGTTTAGCAAGGAAATTAGGGCCGGGAATTTGCTTTCAGGGCCTAATAATATCAGGAAAGGAAGATCTATAGATGAAGCTTCAACTAGGTTACATTGAGATCTCCAATGTCGAATTCGCCGAGAAATCAGAGATTAAGGACGGCGTACTCTACGTAAATCAGGAAGAGGTCATCAATGAAGTTCTCCAAGACGAACATCTGAAAACTGCTCGTCTCGAGATCACGAAACCAGGAGAATCGTGCAGAATCACGCCAGTAAAAGACGTCATCCAACCTCGCGTCAAGGTCGAGGGCAGAGGTGGCGTTTTCCCTGGCTGGATGCACAAGGTTGATACAGTCGGCAGTGGTAAAACTCATGTCCTCCGTGGTGTCAACGTCGTCACAGCTGGCAAGATTGTCGGCTTCCAAGAGGGTATTATCGATATGTCAGGCCCAGGTGCTGACTATACCCCATTCTCACAATTCAACAACCTCGTATTAGTAGTGGAGCCGAAGGACGGCATCCACCCCCACCAGTATGAGAAGGCAGCCCGCCTTGCTGGTCTTAAGACCGCTACCATGCTTGGTGAACTCGCACGTGACCTCAAGCCAGATGAGACGGAAGAATTCGAAACTGTCGGCATTAAAGAGGGCATTGAGAAATATCCAGATCTACCACGTGTTGGATACGTTATGATGCTGCAGAGCCAAGGTCTACTACACGATACCTATGTATATGGTGTAGATGCAAAACAGAGCCTGACTACCATGATCATGCCAACTGAGACCATGGACGGTGCAATTATTTCAGGTAACTGTGTATCGGCCTGTGATAAGAACACAACCTTCCACCACCAGAACAATCCTGTAATTGCAGAACTGTTCAAGCTACACGGTAAGAGCATTAACTTTGTTGGCGTCATCATCACCAACGAGAACGTCTACCTTGCCGATAAGATGCGCTCCTCAGACTGGACTGCGAAACTAGCAGAATTCCTTCAGCTCGACGGCGCCATTGTCTCTCAGGAAGGTTTCGGCAACCCAGATACTGACTTGATCATGAACTGCAAGAAACTCGAAGAGAAGGGTATTAAAACCGTCATCATTACCGATGAATATGCTGGTCAGGACGGTAAGTCCCAGTCTCTCGCAGACGCTGATCCCGCAGCAGACGCCGTGGTCACAGGTGGTAACGCCAATATGGTCATCAAGCTCCCAGCACTAGACCGCATTATCGGCATGACCGATTATGTCAACGTCATCGCAGGCGGCCACGATGGCAGCTTGCAAGCCGACGGTTCAATTGAAGGCGAACTTCAGATGATCACTGGTGCAACTAATGAGATGGGCTTCAACAAGCTCAGCGCTCGTTAAGAAAGGAAGATAGCAATGACTAAACTTCGTGTTGTTCACTATATCAACCAGTTCTTCGCCCAAATTGGTGGTGAGGAAATGGCCCACATTGAGCCCGAGAAGCGCGAAGGCGCAGTTGGCCCTGGTGCCGCATTTAACGCTGAATTTGGTGAGCAGGCAGAAATCGTAGCCACGATTATCTGCGGTGACTCATATTTCGGTGAAAATATGGATAAGGCCAAGGAGACCGTCCTCGAAATGGTCAAGGCCGAAAAACCCGACCTCTTCATCGCTGGTCCAGCTTTTAACGCTGGTCGTTATGGTGTGGCCTGTGCCACAATTACCGCAGCTGTCAAGGAAGAGCTAGGTATTCCAGCCATTACTGGCATGTATAAGGAAAATCCTGGTGCCGATATGTTCAAAGATAAGGTCTACATCATCAGCACCCGTGACTCAGCAGCAGGCATGAGAAAGGCCGTTCCACCAATGGCTAAGCTAGGTATAAAATTAGCCAGAGGCGAAGAGATCGGCGCTTCCTCACAAGAGGGATATCTGCCAAACGGTGTCCGTGTCAACTTCTTCGAAGAAGAGCGGGGTGCAGCAAGAGCTGCCAAGATGTTAGTAGCCAAACTAGCAGGCAAGGATTTCACTACAGAGTATCCGATGCCATCCTTCGACCGTGTCGAACCAGGCAAGGCTATTGCGGATATGAGCAAGGCAACCATCGCTCTGGTTACTTCTGGTGGTATTGTTCCCAAACATAACCCAGACCACATTGAGTCGTCCAACGCCTCCAAGTACGGAGAATATGACATTGCTGATGTCAACGATCTCTGCTGCGATGGCTATGAGACCGCTCATGGCGGATATGACCCAGTCTATGCCAATGAGGATGCTGACCGCGTCCTACCTGTTGACGTAATTCGTGAACTGGTCTCTGAAGGCAAAATTGGCAAACTTTATGATAAGTTCTATACCACCGTTGGTAATGGTACTGCAGTTGCCTCAGCTAAGAAATTTGGCGAAGAAATCGGTAAGAAGCTAAAGGCTGATGGTGTAGATGCCGTCATCCTGACCTCTACCTGAGGAACCTGTACACGTTGCGGTGCAACGATGGTTAAAGAAATTGAAAGAACTGGCCTACCAGTAGTCCATGTCTGTACAGTCACCCCGATCTCTCTGACGGTTGGTGCTAACAGAATCGTACCTGCTGTTGCAATTCCACATCCTCTGGGCAATCCCAGTCTAGATCAGAAGGAAGAGTATCAGCTGCGTAAAGAATTGGTCGAGAAGTCTCTCAAGGCTCTCCAAACCGAAGTCGACAAGCAGACTATTTTCGAAGACTAATTACATTGTTAAAGCAGTTCAAGGAGAGGGCATGGTCCCTCTCCTTGTCTATAGGTCGAATTAATGCTTGTTGATATGGAAAAATTAGATAAGTTGAGCGGCAGGCTTTAATCCTGAGCGCTTATATAGTATAGTGAGTGGTGGACTATAGCGGAACATTTGTAACGATAGTCTAGTACATAATTCTACGATAAGAGGAAGAGCACATGTCTAAAATTTATGATGTAATCATTCTAGGAGCCGGTCCTGCCGGCCTTTCTGCAGGCCTATACTCTGGCCGTGCACGCCTCTCAACCCTGATCATTGAGAAGGGTGTTGATGGCGGTCAAATCGCTATAACCGATGAGATCGAAAATTACCCAGGTCAAATACCTGATGGCGAAACTGGTCCAGAACTAATTGCCCGTTTCAGCAAGCAGGCTGAGCGCTTCGGCTGTGAGCGTGTCACCGACACAATCAATAAGGTTGAATTGAAGGACAAGATCAAGACCATCCATTGCACAAATGGCACCTACCAGGCAAGAACTGTCGTTATTGCTACGGGTGCTCATCCGCGTAAGATCGGCTGCCCCGGTGAAGATGAATTCTCTGGCAAGGGTGTTTCTTACTGTGCGACTTGTGATGCCAACTTCTTCGAAGAGTTAGAAATTTATGTCATAGGTGGCGGTGATACCGCAGTTGAAGAAGCTATGTACCTGGCCAAGTTTGCCCGTAAGGTTTCAGTGGTGCACCGTCGTGACGAGCTGCGGGCAGCGAAGTCCATTCAGGAACGCGCCTTCAAGACTGAGAACCTTGAGTTTATCTGGAATGCAATTCCAGTTGAGCTAAAGGGTGATGGCATGCTTCAGACCATTGTTCTAGAAGATACTAAGACAGGCGAGCGTCGTGAAGTACACGCCGACGAAGATGATGGAATTTTTGGCTGCTTTGTATTTATTGGTTATCTACCAAATTCCGAACTATTTAAGGACCAGCTGGAAACCGAGTGGGATTACATCTTAACTGATGAAGATATGAAGACCTCCGTTCCAGGTGTATTCGCAGCTGGTGACGTTCGCAAGAAGAGCCTGCGTCAGGTGGTAACTGCAGCAGCTGATGGTGCTATTGCAGCCATTCAGTGCGAACACTACATCAATAATAATTTTAGCGAAGAAGAACTACAGCAATAGTTCTTAAAGAGAAGGACGATCTTCTCATAGAAGTAAAGTAGCGAGTAAACTCGCAGTCCATAAGGAGGATTTTATGTTAGAAGCTGATAAGAAGACCTTTGAAGAAGAAGTTCTAAAGGCAGAAGGTACTGTACTAGTCGATTTCTTCGGCGACGGCTGTGTCCCTTGTGAGGCCTTGAAACCACACATCGAAGCCCTCTCTGAAGAATATGGTGATAAGCTGAAGTTTGTCTGCCTGAACACCTCTAAGGCACGCCGCCTGGCAATCTCCCAGAAGATCCTCGGCCTGCCAGTTGTTGCCATTTATCAGAATGGTGAGAAGGTTACCGAGCTGGTCAAGGACGCTGCAACTAAAGAAGCAGTGACAGAGCTCGTAAAGCAGTACGCAAAATAATTTTAAAGGAGGGCAAGCCCTCCTTTACCCTTGTTAAAAGGGTTTAAAAATGATATAAACAAGGCGGACTGAAAATCTGTATTCAGTCTGCTGCATAGCTCAGCAAGTGTTTGCGGAAAGGAGGTTAAGCATGGCTATTTTGAATGGTAAGAAGGTCATTGTAATCGGTGACCGCGACGGCATTCCTGGACCCGCTATCTCGCTTTGTGCAGAGTCTGCTGGTGCAGAGGTCATCTACTCCTCAACGGAGTGCTTCGTCTGAACCGCCGCAGGTGCGATGGACCTAGAAAATCAGAAGCGCGTCTTGGATTTCTCCGAGAAGCATGGCGCCGAGAACATTGTTGTTCTCCTTGGAGCCGCTGATGGTGAAGGTGCTGGTCTAGCTGCCGAAACATGTATGGCAGGTGATCCAACCTTTGCAGGTCCATTGACAGGAGTCTCGTTGGGACTCAAGTGTTACCACGTGTGCGAGGAAGAAGTTAAATCTGAATTTGACGAAGCAGTCTACGAGGAACAGGTCAGCATGATGGAAATGGTGCTCGATGTGGATGAAATTGCTCAGGAAATGCAAGAAATCCGCGAGGAGTACTGCAAGTTCTAAGTACTGATTCGCACTCCACGCCGCCTTAGATGCTTTAGAGCTTGGAACTCCTGCTTTAAATCTTCAAGGCGGCTTTTTACGTCTTATCCCGCCAATGGCGGAAGAAATATCAAATCCAGAAAGGATCAATAGCAGAATGAAAGCTGTAGTAAAAGGCAGTGCCTATGTCTTGGCACACGTACCAGAGATGGTCATCTATAACGGTACGACTCAAACCACCGAGAGGGTTGTCAACCCAGAATCAGAATATCTCAAGGAGATTAGAAACCACTTACGTAAGTATGAAGACGTTCTAGCCTACGCCCCTAATCAATGCTATATCGGTAGTATCTGTCCGCAAGAGCTAGGCGAGATAGAGTTCCCCTGGTACGACAAGAAGATCGAGCAAAATAATCGCTACAGCAAATTTGGCGAAATTATGCCAGAAGAGGAATTCTTGATTCTGATGCAGGTTGTCGATGAATTTGATCTAGTATTTCTCGACAAGGATTTCGTAGCTAAATTCAAAGAACAGTTTAGCAAGTGCGAGATCGTCAGTGAGCACATGCTTGAGCGCATTAAAGAGGGCCACGAGGCTTCAGAGATCAAGCGTCTTGTTGAAGAAGAGCACGCCGAAGGTCTATACCATGAAGGCGAACTCGTTGGCTGCGTGCGTCGCGCTCACGATATCGACCAGAATCTCAATGCGCATGTTATGCATGAAAATATGGTGTCTAAGGCTTCTTCAGTTCTGGCCCTTGCTCATCTTATTAAGAACAGTGATGTCCCAGTAGAAGATATAGAATATGTTATCGATTGTTCAGAAGAAGCCTGTGGTGATATGAACCAGCGCGGTGGCGGCAACTTCGCTAAGGCAGCTGCAGAAATTGTTCAGCTCAGTGCCGCCTCAGGTTCAGACACCCGTTCATTCTGTGCAGCTCCTTCACACGCTATTGTTGAAGCCGCCGCACTAGTCAAGGCTGGTGTCTTTAAGGCCGTAGCCGTGACCGCTGGTGGCTCTACCGCCAAACTTGGTATGAATGGTAAGGATCACGTCAAGAAGGGCTTACCAATTCTCGAAGACTGTCTTGGTGGCTTCGCCGTAGTCATTACTCAGGATGACGGCAAGAGCCCTTATGTTGACTTAGACTATGTCGGCCATCACGCAGTAGGTACAGGATCTGCTCCTCAGGCCGTCATCTCTTCACTAGTTACCGATCCACTAGATAAGGCTGGCCTCTCAGTTCTCGATGTTGACAAATTCTCTCCAGAGATGCAGAACCCTGATATCACTAAGCCTGCTGGCGCAGGTGATGTGCCTCTTGCCAACTTCAAGATGATCGCAGCTCTTGCCGTTAAACGTGGTGAGTTGGAGCGTTCAGAGCTCAATAATTTCACTAAAGAACATGGCCTGGAAGGCTTCGCTCCCACACAGGGACATATCCCTTCAGGCGTGCCATATATCGGCCATGCTTGTGAAGCCTTAACAGAGGGTGACATGAATCGTGTCATGATCGTCGGTAAGGGCTCCCTCTTCCTTGGCCGCATGACCAACCTCTTTGATGGTATTTCCTTCATGCTAGTCAGGAATGATGGTCAGAGCGAAGAATCTAGTGCAGTTTCCAAGTCCGAGATTCGCCAGCTGATCGGTGAATCACTCCGGGCTTTTGCCGAGAACATTCTCGAGAAAGCAGAGTAATATATGAAAGATCTACATAAGACTGTTGCGAATACCTTCCTCGAACTGGCTGATGCCCTGGAGAGCGGTCGCTTCGGTCAGGTCAAGGTAGCCGTCACGGGTATCGGCTCAGAGCACGGTGAGGAAAATGTCCTCCAGGGTGCCATTGCCGCTGCCAAGCGTGGTGTGGAAGTCTACTTCATCGGCTCCATAGATGTACCTGCTGATTCAGGCGTCAAGAAGGTTGAAGCCCACGACGAGGATTCTTGCTTCCAGGCAATGGAAGAGCTCCTCGACAAGGGTGAGGTCCAGGCTGCTGTGGCCATGCACTACCCATTTCCGATCGGTGTTTCAACTGTCGGTCGTGTAGTCTGTCCAGCCACTGGCAAGGAAATGTTTTTGGCTACGACCACGGGCACCAGCGCCACCGAACTCGTTGAGAGCCTCGTGCGCAATGCTATTGCTGGTGTTGCAACGGCAAAGGCCTGCGGGATTAAGGAGCCAACAGTTGGCCTTCTCAATCTCAATGGCGCTCGCCAGGCCGAGATGATTTTAAAGGAGCTCAAGGAGAAGGGTTATCCCATTAAATTTGCCGAGACCGCCAGAGCAGATGGCGGCATGATCATGAGAGGTAATGACCTCTTGCAAGGTTCTGCAGACGTCATGGTCATGGATACTCTCACTGGTAATGCGATCATCAAGCTCTTTGCGGCTTATACCTCTGGTGGTGGTTTTGAAACCACTGGTTATGGCTATGGTCCAGGCGTCGGCAAGGGTTATGACCGAAAGGTTCTGATTATCTCCAGAGCCTCAGGTGCGCCTCTAATCGCTAATGCCTTGATCTATGCTAGCGACCTCGTCAATGGTGAGCTGCGAGATAAGGTTGATACTGAGATCAAGGCTGCAGAGAAGGCTGGTCTAGAAGAGATTATCAAGGGCCGCCAGAAGCAGGCCTCAGATAAGTCTTCGGCTGAAGAAGTTAAGTGTCCAGAAGCCGAACCTGTTGCTGAACAAATCCCAGGCATCGACGTCCTCGATTTAGAAGACGCTGTTAGAGTGCTATGGAAAGAGAATATCTACGCTGAGTCTGGTATGGGCTGCACAGGTCCTATCATTCGTGTAGCGGCAGATAAACTCACCAAATCTCGCGAGCTTCTAGCCGCTGCAGGCTACATTGATGAAGCCTAGTAGCTATTAATTGGATATGCTGACAGCCTCCCTCGGGAGGCTGTCTTAATTAGCAGATAAATAAAAATAATTTATATATGAGGTAGAGATTTATGGAAAATTGGAAACTTACTCAATATGCAAAGTCAGGCGGTTGAGGAGCGAAGGTAGGGCCGGAGGTCCTCACAGAAATACTAAGTAATATGCAGCAAATTGCTGATCCAAATGTCCTGGTCGGTTTTTCTGGCAAGGATGATGCTGCAGTTTACCAGATTCGGGACGATTTGTTACTCATCATGACTATGGATTTCTTCCCGCCGCTAGTTGACAACCCTTATGATTACGGTCGTATAGCGGCAGCCAATGCAATTTCGGATATCTATGCTATGGGTGGTAAGCCCTTGATGGCTTTAAATATTCTAACCTTTCCGTCCTGCCTCGACACCAGGGCTGTAAAAGAAATCCTTAGAGGAGGTAATGAAGTAGCGCTAGCAGCCAATCTCAACATTCTTGGCGGACATAGTATCGATGATGAAGAGCCAAAATATGGGCTCGCAGTTCTTGGCATCTGTCATCCAGATGAACTATTAACTAATGCGGGAGCCAAGACAGGTGACGTTTTAGTTTTAACTAAAAAACTTGGAACTGGAATTATGGCTACCGCTAGAAAGGGTCAATTAATTGGAGATGAGGAAATGACAGAAGTTGTTGAAAGCATGGCCAGCCTCAATCGACAGGCCCTAGAAATCGCCAGGAATTTCGATTTGCATGCAGCAACTGATGTCACAGGCTTCGGCCTCTTAGGGCATGGCTTAGAACTAGCGGAAGCCAGTGGTAGGTCAATTGCGATAGATGCTGATAAATTACCAATATTTAGTCGGGTCCCAGAGTTTGCCAGAGATGGTTTAGTACCAGGTGGAGCTTATAGAAATAGAGAATTTGCAGGTGATAAGCTGAAAGCAGAAGAGGCTGTTGCTGAGTGGCAGCTTGACCTCTTAGCTGATCCTCAGACTTCAGGAGGATTACTCCTGGCGGTTGCAGAAGCTGATGTTCCTGAATTGCTGGCGGCTTTTGCCAAAGAGCAGCAGTTTGCTGTCGAGATTGGCGAGGTGCTTGATGCGAGTGGAGAACCGAAGTTAATTTTCAGGGGCTAATATGTCATAATGAATTAATCTGTATTTGAGGTGCACCTATGGATAAGAATAGTCTATTTAGAAATCTGCCAAGTCTGGACAGCTTACTACGTTCTGAAGAATGTTCTTTTTTGATCCAGCGTTATGGTCTGAGGGCCGTCACAGAGGCACTTCGTGAGGCCATTTCGGAGCTTCGTAAAGAGCTAGAAGCAGCAACAGATCTTGCGCCCTATGCTTATCTGGAGGAAGGAGAAGAGGCCTGGTTCGAGGCGAATGCGGAGCGACTTATAAGAATTTTTAAAGTTAATGAAGAGCCAATTCTTCGTCCTGTGATCAATGCAACAGGTGTCTTGCTCCACACCAATCTCGGACGTGCACCTCTTGGTGAGATGGCAGGTGAGCGTGTAAAGAAGATTATCTCTTCTTACAGCAATCTCGAATACGATTTAACTCGGGGCCGGCGTGGTGAACGTTATCAAGCGGTGGAGCCCTTGCTCTGCCGATTAACTGGTGCAGAAGCCGCTATGGTCGTCAATAACAATGCCTCAGCCGTTCTCCTGATTCTCAATGAATTTGCCAGAGGTGGTGAGGCAGTGGTTTCGCGAGGAGAACTCGTGGAAATTGGCGGCTCCTTTCGCGTTCCTGAAATTATGGAGCTTGCGGGTTGTAGGCTCCACGAGGTGGGGACTAGTAACAAGACTCATTTGCGAGACTATGAGCAGGCCATAAATGAGAATACCAAATTGCTTCTGAAGGTACATAAGAGTAATTTCGCCCTCGTAGGATTTCAGGCAGAAACGAGCCTTGAGGAGCTAAAGAATCTGGCAAAAGCCCAGGGAATCCCCCTCTACTTCGATCTCGGTTCTGGCATCTTGCATCCAGAGGCCAAGAGCATTCTGCCAGCAGAACCCAGTGTCATGGAGGCCCTGAGCACTGGTGTCGACTTGCTCTCATTTTCTGGCGATAAATTACTTGGTGGTCCGCAGGCTGGTATTATTCTCGGCAGTAAGGAGGCCATCGGTAGGCTTAAGAAGAATCCCTATACCAGGGCCTTTAGAGTGGATAAGATGTGTCTTGCGGCTCTCGAAATGTTACTGCGAGCCTATCTTGATCCAGAGAAGATTAATAGCGAGATTCCAATTTATAATTATCTTTGCACTTCTATTGAAGACTTGGCAGCAAGATCGGATAACTTCATTGATCGACTAGCAGCTTGTGGTCTTGATGGAGAATTAGTGGAAAGTAGGGGAGAGATCGGAGGTGGTTCCGCGCCTGGCCAGGATTTTCCATCATTGGCTATAGTCATCGATCCAGCTAATTATGGGATCAGCGCTCAGGAGGTTGAACGTAGGCTCAGAGCACTTGAGTGGCCAATTTTAGCCTGTATCCGACACGACAAGCTCTACTTTGACTTACGCTGTATTAGAGAGTGTGAAGAAGAGGTCTTATTGCGAGGATTATTGGAGGTCTTCGGCGACTAGAACTCTGGCTTCACCTCGCAGCTTAGTTATCTTTTTTCTATCCAATTCCTCAAGTATGGCAATGGCATACTTGCGGCTGCTGCCGATGGCATCACGGAAATCTCCTAGTTTCAGGCTGCCTTCATTTTGGATCCGCTCGATGGCCATGGTTTTAGCTTCTTTGAATTTATTACTAGAAATTTTTAGGCTGGGCGTGAGGTGTACGAGAAGGCCGGCCTCGGTCATGTCATCTAGGAGAATTTCTATCATCTTGCTCTCGTTTATATCGCGTAAACCAAGTTCCTTGAATTCTTTCAAGACTCTGCCAATTTCATTCTTGTAGGCCGTCAATTCAGCTAAAATTTCAGTATTCTCAGCTGGTTCAAAACCTGCTCTCTCATAGGTTTTTAAAATTATATTTTCTAGATCGGTGACCTCTTGACTGCGCTCTGGCTTGTAGCCCTTGAGCGCAAGTTTCTCCCCACTATCGTCCAAAGTATCAAGATAGGACTTCTCTACTAGTAGTTTGAGAAGAGGTTCACGTAACTCAATATTGAGTTTCTGGAACAATCTGCTCTTGGCCTCTTCACGCCTCATATGCGTCTTTAAAGGATTGAGGCTATGGAATTTGCTAAAGATTAATTCTGCTTGTTTGGAGATTCTCTTGAGCTCTGCATCACTGATGTAAATCTCTGGATTTAAGCAGTAAATTCTCTCGGCTGTAAGGAGATTTTCTAGTGCTTGTTGAAGCTCTTCGCTACCAGGCTTAAAACCAGCTCTAATTGCAGCGTGCCGGAGATCGTAAAAATGTGAGCTCTGACTGTCGATGGCAAGATATAAGCTATCCAGAGCATCTGCCTCTCGCCAGGAGTCAAGAAATTCCCGGCGTGCAGTCATGCTGAGACTGCGCTTGGGCGGAAAGGGATCTATAACCAGACCACCAGCGATAGTCACTAATGGTGAGTAGAAGCGCAAGACAAAGGGGTCATTTGGCTTCATGACAACTGCTTCAGTGAGGTTGATTCTGGCATAGGCTTCCTGACCTGGCTCTAATTCTCTTGGACCATAGAGAATGATTCTAGCTATTTGTTCTGCAGAGCCGTAGTGAAAGTGAATTTGTGACTCACTCTTTAGATTAAAGGGAGAAGAGGGCAATAGCTTCAAGGCCACTTCGAGATAACGGGAAGGAATCAGAGATTTGGCTTCAGCAAGCCACTTGCCGCGCGACACCTCCTCTTTGGCATCGCCAGTGAGGTTTAAAGCTAGTCGCTGGCCAGCTTCACCGCTGTCACAGCTATTGCCATGTACTTGGATACTTCTGACTTTAAGCTCCGCTTCTTCTGGCAAGAGTTCGACTGTCTCACCCTTGCTGATTCTGCCATCTAAGCATGTTCCTGTGACTACCAGGCCAAAGCCCTCTTTGACAAAAGAACGGTCTATTGCCAGGCGGAAAGGTTTTAAAAGATCTTTCTCCCCCTTAGCAGCAATAGCTTCGAAGATAGCTTCCCGAAGCTTCTCTATACCAGCTCCCGTTTTGGCAGAAACGGCAAAAATAGGCGCCTCTGCTAAAAAAGATCCCTGGCAGGCTGCACGAACATCTTCTTTGGCCAGCTCCAACCATTCTTCATCGACTAAGTCGGCCTTGTTGAGGACAATAATGCCATCCTTGATGCCGAGTAGTGAAAGAATTTCTAAGTGTTCTCGGGTTTGAGGCATGACTCCTTCATCGGCAGCGACGATCAAGAGCACCAGATCCATGCCAGCAGCGCCTGCCAACATATTTCCAATGAAGCGCTCATGACCTGGCACATCAATAATGCCAGCACGGCCGCCTTCTGGTAGGTCTAGATAAGCGAAGCCTAGCTCTATTGTAATGCCACGTTTCTTCTCTTCGTCAAGGCGGTCGCAATCAACGCCAGTGAGTGCGCGAATTAGGGAACTCTTGCCGTGGTCAACGTGACCTGCTGTACCAATGATGATATTATGCATTTGAAGTATCTCCCTCATGGCCTGTATAAGTAATTCAATCTTAACACAGGTAGAGATGAGGCTTACGGAGGTGTCTATGAATGTTTTTGATAAATTACGTTATGAAGCAGATAGAGAGGTTGTGGACCGTCTCTTTCACAGCCCTGCATTGAGGGTTGAGCGAATAGCTTCGCAAGGCCAGGGTACCTCCTTTATGGTACAGGAGGAGGATGAACTAGTCTTTCTCGTAAGAGGAGAAGCGATCATTGAAGATGCTGATAGGCGTTTACTAGAAATGGAAGCCGGTGAACTATTCTACTTGCCAGCCGGTCTCAGACACAGAGTCAAGGAGTGTAGCGATGACTGTCTCTGGCTTTGCTTCTTCTTCCCGCCGCAAGAAGGAGCGAGATTCTTTAATCAGAATTAACGGATTATATCCGCCCATTAATTAGATTGTTTTGATTTCCGAGTTGTACTCGAGTCAGCAAGAATTTTCTTCTGTTTAATTTAAATTTTTCACTCAAAAAATGATAACTATTATCTATTCGCGGCGTATAAAATTCAAACAAAGGGCCATTACTCGGCTTTTGCCAAGGCTTATTGATCAATGAAAAAGGCTGATCGTAATCGACCAGCCTCTGTGGTGGAGATAATGGGATTCGAACCCATGGCCTCTGCCATGCGAAGGCAGCGCTCTCCCAACTGAGCTATATCCCCGTTGCTTAGTAATAATACAAATTGAGTGTCTCAAATGCAAGTTGTAATGTTCTGGCCAAAGCCGCTATGCTAAACTTAATCAAGGAGGGCTTATGTCAGGCGGATTTTACTGTACAGAATGTGGCTATGAGAGCCGAGGTTGGCTTGGCAAGTGCCCTGGCTGTGGTGTCTGGAACAGCTTCGTAGAAGCACCCAAGGAGCAGAAGTCGAAGAGCAAGAAGCCAAGTCGTTCCTGGCTAAACGAAGAACGTACCGAGGTCATCAGTTTAGATCAGGTTGAGGCCAGTGAGGCTACCCGCATCAAGACTTCTATTGAAGAGCTTGACCTCGTATTAGGCGGTGGCCTCGTGCCAGGCTCTCTGACCCTGCTGGGTGGCGAGCCAGGAGTTGGTAAGTCGACCTTGATGCTGCAAGTTTTATCAGCTCTAGAAGAGCAAGAAGAGGGCTCTGTCCTCTATCTATCAGGCGAAGAGTCTCCTGGTCAGATCAAGCTACGAGCCGAACGCTTGGGCATTGACCCTAAGCGAGTCCGGGTCTTGGCGGCAACTGCCTTCGATGAATTGGAGAGAGCTATTGATAAACTTCAGCCGAAATTTTGCTTCATCGATTCAATTCAAACCATCTACCACGAGTCGGTCGAAGCGGCTCCTGGCAGTCCAAGCCAATTACGAGCCGTAACAGGCAGTCTTCTAGCCTTGGCAAAAGCCCAGAATATCAGCTTAATCCTCGCTGGCCATGTCACCAAAGACGGGCAAATTGCAGGCCCAAGAATACTCGAACACATGGTCGATACTGTACTCTACTTTGAAGGCGATGACAGTTCATATTTTCGACTACTAAGGGCCCATAAGAATCGCTTCGGCTCAGTCAACGAGCTGGGCGTCTTCGAATTAGATAGTACGGGCCTACATTCAGTTGAAAACCCTTCGGCTATGGCGCTTGAAGGACGACCACTTGGTGTTCCAGGCTCAGCACTTACTGTCGTTATGGAAGGTACTAGGCCAATTATCTTAGAAATCCAAGCGCTCTGCACAGAGGCCAGCTATACACAGCCTATACGCATGGCCGAGGGCTTCGACCGTAATCGCTTAAATCTACTACTTGCCCTGCTCGCCAAAACTGGTCAGAGCAAATTGCTCACCACCGATGTCTACATCAATGTCACAGGCGGTTTTAGATTGAAGGAGCGAGCAGCAGACCTTGCTGTAGTTGCCGCTATCCTATCGGCCCTTGAGCAGAAGGCGCTAGCTGATGACTTAATCGTTATCGCAGAACTTGGTCTCTCAGGAGAATTGCGCCGCGTCCAGCAATTAGAGCGACGGGTACAAGAGGCCATCAAATTGGGTTTTAAGCGCTTCGTCTTGCCAGCACAGGCTGAAAATAGTCTGAAGCGGCTAGAGCGACCAGAGCTCGAATTCTTTTTTGCTTCTGTACTTGACGAAGCGATAGATCGGATCTTTCCCTAATGCGCAAACTAAACTACATAGCCCTCATCACGGCTGCAGGTAATTCTGAACGTTTCGATAGCGGTAAGAACTCAAAACTGCTGAGCACTGTCCTTGGTAAGCCTGTGCTCTACTACTGTCTTCGTACCTTTATCGAACACGATAAGATCAGTGAGATCTACCTGACAACGAGACCTCAGGATGTCAATCAATTTGCAGAAGTTTTGCAGAGCCTGCCAAATGATAAGCCGATTTTTATTGTAGAAGGTGGCCAAAGCCGCCAAGAATCAGTAACTAAAGCACTCTCAATAATTGCCAAGAATGTAACATTAGAATTTGATAATTATATCTTAGTTCACGATGCAGCTCGTCCTGCCTTGCCTGCAAGCTCAGTAGACGAAATAACAAAAGAGATTGCAGCAAGGCATTCAGCGGTAGCACTTGCAAGGCCAGTAACAGATACTTTGAGGCGAGTACCCCCATTTGGAGATGGCCGCCCAAGCACTTTAAATCGCGACGAATACTGCCTCATGCAGACACCGCAAGTTGCCAAATTGGAATATCTCTTGGCGGCTATGGCTGAAGCACGGTCAAAGAAAGTTGAATATACCGACGAAATTGCTGCATTAGAAGCCTGCGGCTTTCCCTATCGATTGCTTATGGGTCCGCAGTGTAATTTTAAGTTAACTCATAGAGAGGACTTAAAATTGCTAGAGTTCTACCTAAGACAGCAGATGTCAGACGAAATCTAGGCTTTTGTCTGGAATAATACATTTTGATTGCAGCTTTGCAACAGCTGTATGAAGAGGCTTGGTCTCAAGTATGGTATAATTCGCGAATAGATAAACGTTATGTTTCAGCTAGGAGGCATGTTATGGCTAAGGTCAATCGCTTTGCCCGCACAAGAATTGCCAGCACAATTAATGCCCGCTACCATCCGGATGATAGTGTTGTAGACTCATATTTCCTTGATGGGCGCTTCCCTGGAAGACGCGAATCTAGAGCAGTTGATATGACTACGGTGAAGGAAGAACGCGGTTTCTTTTACTCTCTTTTTGCCCATCGGCAGGAGGAAGGGAAGAACAGTTCAGAAATGCCGTTTGCGATCAATCTGGAGCGTCTTAATGAGGATGTTAAGAGCGGAGCAAAAAATATCGATGAGCAGATTAATGATCTGGCAGATGTCGCAGTAGATGTGACAGGCCGTGCAACTCTCAAGACGAATCCACTACGTCAGTCGTGGTTTTCAGGAATTCTGATCAAGGAAGGTGAGATTGCGGCAGTTACTACCACCGCAGGTTGTGCGCTGCTATACCGCGGTGACGTATTATACCCCTTAACTAAGAGTGAATTCGACTTGGAGGGAATCGACTACAATGGCAATCCCATAGAGGGTATCAATGACTACTCAGCTGGTGTTGCTGGTACTATTCGTTACTCGAACATTGCCCAACTGAGACCCAATGATTGTATAATATTATGTAATCGTGAGCTTTTAGAAGCTCTTGGTCAGCGCGAACTGCTCCGCCTCCTCTTTGAGGCAGAGGACCAGATGGAAGCGGCACAGCAAATAATGACCCAAGCAGCAGCTAAGAAACCTGGACTTTCGCTTCAGGTCTTGCTTGCGTACGTAGAAGATGTTAATTTACAAGCTAAGACGGGCCGCCTCAATCTAGGTCTGTTTAACACGGGTTCAACGCCCACACCAAATGAAGTTCATAGTGGTGAGAGGCAGCGGAACTCGAGTCACAAGCTGGAGGATAAGAGAAATAATATGAATCGCAATAATGATTACCCAGATCGTAGGGCACAGGACAATGCCCGCCAAGATAAGGGCGCGTGGCGTCAAGACCGTCCTCTAAATCCAGGCGACACGTCATTTGACTCTCCACTAGAACCAGTGGAGGACTATAACGAATATCCTGGTAATGATGCCTATGAAGGGGATTATGACGATCCCTATCGTCCAGGTTATGAAACAGGTGCCGTAGATAATTACGAGCTAGATCCTGAGCCTTATCCAGCCGATGACTATCAGGATGACTACGAAGATAATTATGATGATGGTCACTATGACGATAGT
>JAUNVU010000003.1:93950-95602 GCA_030537525.1 Eubacteriales bacterium | reverse complement strand
TTGGCAAAAGCCCCGACCCGTTCTGCCATCAGTGCAGATACTCTGTACGAGTGACCTGTCATCAGACCAGCCAGAGCCGCAGCAATGGCTCTCGCTTCATCTGAGTCATAGGGCAGGGCCAGCGATAGTAGGAGTGCATGGAGATTGGCAAAACCCAGACCCGTGGTACGGAAATTGTAGGTCTTCCTGGCGATATCTTCCGTTGGGAACTGACCCCAGACAATTGAAGCCTCGAGAACTAACTGAGCCAAAGTCACCATGTGCAAGAATGACTCTAAATCGTAGGGGCAATCATCACCCTCGTAATCCGACTTGAGGAACTTAAAGACATTGATCGAAGCCAGGTTACAAGAAGTATCATCTAGGAAGCTATACTCTCCACAAGGATTCGTAGAATTTATCCTATTGTGTCTGGCACCGACTTCACCATCTTCACCCGCTGGACAGGTGTGCCAGGCATTGAAAGTGTCTGCGTATTGAGGTGCGGGATCTGCACAGCGCCAAGAAGACTGGTTAAACAAGTCCCAGAGCTCCTTGACCTTGATCTCGCGATTAGCCGATTCGTCGACTCTACCCTTGAGCTCCCAGAGAGCATCTGGCTCTTCATCTAGCTTCGCAACCTTCTGCATGAATTCATCTGAGAACTGCACAGAGTTGTTGGAGTTCTGACCCGAAACGGTATTGTAGGCTTCTCCGTCGATATCGCCGTCATAGCCCATCTTTGCAAGGGCGACTACCTTGTCCTCCTCTTTGGCCTTCCAAGAAATGAAGTCCTCGATCTCTGGATGGTCACAGTCCAAGCAGACCATCTTCGCCGCACGTCTAGTTGTTCCACCTGACTTAATGGCGCCAGCATTTCGGTCTAAGCCTCTGAGGAAGGACATCAGGCCAGATGAACAGCCGCCACCGGAGAGTCCCTCGCCAGCTGCTCGGATATTCGAGAAGTTGGTTCCCGTACCCGAACCACCCTTGAAGAGCTTGGTTTCTGTGACATAGTGATCGGAAATTGAATGGCGTCCGAGTAATTTATCTTCAATCGAGAGTATGAAGCAAGCAGAAGCCTGAGTTCTCGTATAATCGTCTTCACTAATCTTCACTTCGCCGCTTTCGGGATCGAAATAATAAAGTTCAGAGTGACCGCCAGTAATACCGTAAGCCAGTTTCAAGCCCGTGTTGAACCACTGCGGAGAGTTGGGGGCGAAATACTGAGCCAGCATGGCGTAGACTAGCTCGTCATAGAGTATCTTGGCTTCTTCTTCATTGACTGTGCCATTGCTCTTCAGCGCCTCGACCCAGAAGCGGACCATGCGATCGACCACTTGTCGCATCGACTCTTCGTGACCACGCTTCGTCGGTAAACCCGCCTTACGGAAATACTTCGAAGCAATAATGTCACAGGCCTGCTGTGAGTAATGCTCTGGAAATTCCAGATCCTCCATGTCGATAATCGTCTTACCAGTCTTATAATCGTTTAATTTGACATCGCGCTTGGACCAACGGAAGAGGTCGAAAACCGTCTTATCACTGTTTTCTGGCAGTTCTAAGGCGGCCGTAAACTTGCGCTTGATTAGGTCTTGTAGCTTCATATAAATCACCTCTCAAGGAAAATAACATCCCATATATTGTGTTGCCAAGTTATGATATCACAAGAA
>JAUNVU010000003.1:0-93850 GCA_030537525.1 Eubacteriales bacterium | reverse complement strand
CTGCTAGATTACTTTTGAATTTGCTGCGGTCCCGTGAGGCCGACTAGATTGCAATTGAATATGCGGCTTCCAAGGTCTTGCAACACTGACCTTGCCAGAAGAAGCGAAACACCCCGCTCTCTGCAATCTTGCCTTACGGCAAGATTGTTTTTTTGCCAGCCTCCGTCCGCGAGCCCTGCACAGGAGGTATTATGAAAGATCTTATCGATATCCGAGAGCTCAGTACCAGTGAAATTAATCAATTAATTGAAGTGGCCAAGGAGATTATAGATAATCCCCTGGACTTCGCTGAACGCTGCAAGCACAAGAAACTTGCCACCCTCTTCTACGAGCCTTCGACTCGTACACGTCTGAGCTTCGAAGCTGCAATGTATGATCTCGGTGGCCAGGTCATCGGCTTCTCCGAGGCTGGAAGCAGCTCTGCGGCCAAGGGCGAGAGCGTTGCCGACACCGCGAAGACCGTTGAGTGCTTTGCCGACATCATCGCCATGCGCCATCCGAAGGAAGGCGCTCCACTAGTCGCTTCACAGGCCGTAAATATTCCCGTCATCAATGCGGGTGACGGCGGCCACCACCACCCCACCCAAACTCTAACTGACCTCCTGACCATCGCTCGTGAGAAGGGCCGCCTGGACAATCTGACCATTGGCTGCTGTGGCGACTTGAAATTCGGCCGCACCGTCCACTCCCTGATTGCCGCCATGAGCCGCTATGCCAATCTCAAATTCGTCTTGATCTCCCCCGACGAATTGCGCGTTCCCGAGCATGTTCGCACGGAGATCTTGGAAAAAGACAAAATCCCTTACGAAGAGGTACACTCTCTTGAGGAAGCCATCCCGAAACTCGACATCCTCTACATGACCCGCGTCCAGAAGGAACGTTTCTTCAACGAAGCTGACTACATCCGTCTGAAAGACAGCTATATCCTAAGTCCTGAAAAATTGCGCCAGGCCAAGGACGATCTCTCCATCATGCACCCCCTACCCCGTGTCAACGAAATTTCCACCGCTATCGACAGCGACCCTAGGGCCGCCTACTTCCGCCAGGTAAAGAACGGTAAGTTCATCCGTATGGCATTAATTCTCAAACTACTGGAGGTCTAAAATGATTATTGGTTCAATTACTGAAGGTCTGGTCATCGACCACATCCCCGCTGGCAAAGCCATGAAGATCTACGAGTATCTGAAGCTCGAGGACCTCGACTGCCAAGTGGCAATGATCCGCAACGCAAGCTCTGAAAAATACGGACGTAAAGACATCCTGAAGATTGCCTCACATATCCCACTGGACTATGATCTGCTGGGCTACATCGACCCACATATCACGGTTAATGTCATCCACGACGGCGTGCGCTCCGAGAAGTACCATCCCCAGCTGCCAAAACGCATGACCGACGTCATCCGCTGCAAGAATCCACGCTGCATCACCTCGATCGAACAAGAACTCCCCCACGTCTTCCGCCTGAGCGATGAAGAACAGGGCATCTATCGCTGCCTCTACTGCGACACCAGAGCGAAAGAGTAGTAATGGATAGAGAGCGGATTAAAAACGAAGTCAAGATCTTTTACAAGAAGCTAGTAGACGGCGAGTATCAGACTGAGATCGATCCTCTAGAGCTCTACCACTCACTTGGCTACCGCTCAGAAGAGCTCGCCAAACTACCCGCCGAGATCAAGCTGGGACTGGCCTGTGGCAATCCCCTCGAGCAACTGATCCTCCGCCCTGGCGAGACTCTGCTAGACCTCGGTTCAGGCGCCGGCCTCGACCTCTTCCTCGCCAGAATCCGCTTTCCCGAAGGCGGCACCTTCTACGGTGTCGACCACCTGCCTGAAATGCTGGCAAAAGCCGAGCGCACAGCAGCCAAGAAGGGTTTCAAGGACTTGGAATTTCGACTGGGCGAACTGGTGGACTTGCCTTTTGCCACAGAATCCATAGATAAGATTATCTCAAATTGCGTAATCAATTTAGAAAGTGACAAGATCAGCGTATATCGTGAGATCTACCGGGTGTTAAAAACCGGTGGTGAGGCCATTATCTCAGATGTCTACCTGAAACAGCCACTATCTTCAGAGCTGCAGCAGGCAGATAATCTCTACGGCACCTGAGTGGGTGGTGCTGTGCAGGTAGCAGAGCTAGAAGAGATCATTCGCGGTGCTGGCTTCGAGAAAATCTTCATCAATCTAAGCGAGGTTACCGATGAGTACGCTGCGAAGTGGGGCTACGGCCAGAATCTGAAAAATTACATAGGCAAGGCCCTGATTCAAATTCAAAAATAAGCGGACTAATCCCATTATCTAAAAACGTAAAGAAGCCCTGGCTAGACCAGGGCTTCGCTGTGTTCGTTATATTACAGGGCAGTTTACACCCTGGGCTTTTGCCAAGTTATTTTTGACTAGGCGAGTTTCGCCTTGACGGCCTTCGCTAGGCGTTCAACAGCTTCTTCAATACGACTCAGCGGACAGCCAAAGTTCATACGAGCATAGCCCTTACCCTCTGGTCCGAAGTCAGTACCAGGGTTCATAGCAATACCAGCATCCTCCAGGATGAAGCGCATAAGTTCGGCTTGTTCTGTCATGCCGGTCTTCTGCATGAATTCACGGAAATCAATAAACGCTAGGAAAGTCGATTCAGGCCTAGTCAGAGCTACACCATATTCGTTTAGCTCATTGATCTTTTCAAATAGATAATCTCTATTCTGCTCCAGAACCTCCATCATCTCGCGCATCCAGGGTTCACCATGGAGCCAGGCGGCGCGCATTGCGAGGTAGCCAAACATATTGCCGTGTAGCCCACTCTTATCGCGCTCTGCTCTGAATTTCTCACGCAGCTCTGGATTCCTGATAATGATTGCCGAAGCCATTAGGCCAGCAACTGAGAAGGTTTTCGAAGGTGCGAAGCAAGTGATTGTGCGATCTCGTAATTCTGGCATGCGCACAGGTGAGAAGTGCTCGTGGCCGCTGTAGATGAAGTCGGCGTGAATCTCGTCTGAGATCAAGAGGAGGTCGTGCTTGATGACGAAGTCACGAATCTTCTCTAACTCATCCTTGCGCCAAACTCGACCGATAGGATTGTGTGGTGAACAGAAGAGCAAGACCTTAGTCTTCTCATTCACCGCGGCTTCTAGAGCCTCAAAATCAATCTCCCAGCCGTCCTGCTCATGCTTCAACTCAACAGATTGAAGAGTCATATTATTCTGCTTAATAGTCTTAGAGAAGGGACCATAGACAGGGCTCAAAATTATGACCCCATCACCCTCTTGGCAATAGGCTCTGAGCGCCACTCCAATCGCTGGCACTATGCCTGGAGTATAGCTGTATTCTTCCGGCTCAACATCGATGTGATAATGCTTATTGACCCATTTGGCAACGATCTCGGGTAAGTCTAACGGCTCATAGGTGTAACCATAAATGTGGTGAGCTGCTCGCTTTTCAACCGCTTCGGCAATCTCTCTTGGCGGATAGAAGTCCATGTCGGCAATCCACATACAGATCACATCTTTGGGGTCACGTTTGCCGAGATAATCCTTGTAGATGCGCTCGGTCGCATCCCACTTCATGGAATCTGTGCCGCGACGTTCGATAATTTCAGTAAAATCAAATTTGTGACTCATATCAACTCTCCATAATCAAAAAATCTCGGCAAAAACAGCCTAAACGGCCGTCAATATGCCCAAAACAATCTCAGTAAATGTTATATTAATTAGGTAAAAAAGTAAATGTGAGGTGGCATTTATGGCTAAGATACAAGCAAGTAAAACCTTCTCCCGAGGCTTCGCAGACGGCCCTATCTTCCGTTATGTCAAATCGGCAAAGGCCCCATTGCAGCAAGCTGTCGATACGCCTGCCGAGGAACTAGAGAAATTTAAGCAGGCCGTGGCAAACGCCAGCACTGACCTCGAAAAACTCGCTGCTAATAGCGAAATTTTCACGGGTCATCTGGCCATAGTCAACGACCCCTATTTAGCCAGTAAAATAGAAGAAAAGATTATGTCTGGCAAGGGCGCCATTGCCGCTGTCCAGTTAGCTAGTGAAGAAGTCGCAGCAGAATTCAAAGCTATTCCCGATCCCTACCTCAGTGAGCGCGCTGACGACGTCAAGGATATCGGCCAGCGTCTTCTCGCTGAGCTCAGTGGCACGAAAGGCAACCCTTTCGACGACTTAGTAGAACCCTCCATCATCGTCGCTCGTGAGCTCCTACCTTCAGATACAGCTCTCCTGCCACTTGATCTTGTGCTAGGCTTCTTAACCGAAGTCGGCGGCGTCACATCACATGTCGCCATAATTTCCAAGAGCCTCGGTCTACCCGCCCTAGTCGGCGTACCCAATCTACTAGCCGAAACTGAAGGACACGATCACCTGGCCTTTAATGCAGCGAGTGGCGAGATTTGGATAGATCCTAAAGGTGACGAGCAAAGAGAGTATCAGATTGCCAAAGAGCAGTATCTAGAGAGTGAAGTTCTCTTGCAAGAACTTGCCAATGCACCAGCAATTACACAAGACGGCCGAAAATTGAAGGTCTATGCCAATCTCGGCAACTCTGCTGACATTGCAGCGGCGAAGGAAAAGAAGCCTGATGGCGTCGGTCTCTTCCGCTCTGAATTTCTCTTCATGGATGGCCAGGATTGGCCTGATGAAGAGCGACAATACCAGGTCTATAAGGCGGCTCTTGAAGCTCTTGATGGCGGTGAGATGATTCTTAGAACTCTGGATATCGGCGGCGACAAGGACCTCCCCTATTACGACTTCCCCACAGAGGATAATCCCTTCCTCGGCTGGCGAGCTATCCGCTTCTGCCTAGATCGTAGAGAGATCTTTAAGACACAGATTAAAGCAGCACTCAGAGCTGCTGCTCACGGACCCTTAAAACTCATGTACCCCATGATAGTATCAGTTGACGAACTGCGTGAGGCGAAGCTGGTGGCGGCCGAGGCAGAAAGCGAGTTAGCTGCTAGGGCTGTGGCTTTTTCCCCTGTGCCTCAGGGCATCATGGTCGAAACTCCAGCCGCTGTCTACATGGCAAGAGAGCTTGCCAAAGAGGCCGACTTCTTCTCCATTGGCACAAACGATTTAACTCAGTATATGCTCGCTGCTGACCGCGGCAATGAAGCTCTACAAGAGCTTTATAATCCCCTACATCCCGCAGTTATCCGTGCGATTGCAGAGACCATAGAAGCAGGTCATGAAGCTGGCATTGAAGTTGGTGTCTGTGGCGAATTTGCTTCTCGTGAAGACGTCTGTGAACTCTTACTCGGACTAGGCCTAGACGAGTACTCTATGTCGCTCAGCGATATTCCGAAGATCAAGAAACGTCTGATGGAACTCGACTATGGAATGGCCCAGGAAATGGCCGCCAATTGCTTGAAGTTACAAACTACAGCAGAGGTCGAGGGTTATCTTAGAAATTTATTAGACTGATCAATAAGATTAACTAATACTGAAAGAGGCGGTCACGACATAGGTGACCGCCTCAACTGCTTCTATTTAATTAACTACTCGCCAAGCCCCGAGTCTAGCAACTCAATAATTTTCTGGAGATCAGCTTCTTCATTATCACCCTTGACTTCAATTTCGATCTCAGCACCCTTGCTAATACCTGCTGCCATCAACATCAGAACAGACTTGGGATTGACCGACTTGTCTTTATAGTGAATCACAATATCTGAAGAGAGCTTCGACACCTCTTGCGAGAAGATGGTCGCAGGCCTCAGGTGGAGGCCAGATGGATTGTTTACTGTGTATTTTTCTTTCAGCATATGGCACCTCTTGAGTAGTTTTAATTATTATAATCATAAATCATAATTATTTCCGCAATCAAATGAAGATAATTGTGAGCAAGAATGTTAAAAACTTCACAATAGTTCAAAAATAGTATATTTTTCTGCCATAAACAGCTCGTATGATAGAAGCATAACAACACCTCTTCATATGTCTCCTCTTAAGAAGGTCTGGCGTTCTGCCAGGCCTTCTTAGCTTTTACCCCTATAATTTACCCCCTCTTTCATTCATGCTAAAATTTGCTCAATCGGGCCCCGCCCAAACTGAGGTGAAATATGAAAAATAGGCTGAAAAATTACTTTGCTGGTCGCAATATGCTGCGTGAAATCGCTCTAGACTGCTTTGGTTCTTTGCTTTATGCCATCGGCATCTACTACTTTGCAGCAAATGCCGACTTCGCTCCTGGAGGCATCTCAGGCATCGCTATAATCATCAACCACTTCTTCTCTTTCTTGCCTATTGGTACAGTAGCACTGGTTTTGAACCTACCGATTATCCTAGGCTCAAAGCGCTATCTGGGCATAGGTTATCTACTGAGAACTTTTCGGACTCTCGTCATTTCAGCCTTCTTCATGGACGTGGTCGTCCCAATGTTTGGTATGTATGACGGCATGCACCTGCTGGCAGCCATGTATGCCGGCGCCTTCTCTGGTATCGGGCTCGCCATCATCTATAATAACAACACATGCACAGGTGGCACTGACCTCGTCATAATGTCCGCCAGAAAGGTCAAACCACATCTCTCTATCGGTCAAATCACAATGGTCATCGATGGTTCAATCATCTTCTTTGGTTGGCTAGTCTTCGGTAATATTGACGCTGTCTTATACGGCTTCCTCTTCACCTTTGTCTCAACCTTCTTCATTGACCGCATGATGTATGGCTTCACCACGGGTAAGCTGGCCATGATCATCTCTGAGCAGAGCACAGAACTGGCGAAAATCATCGGCCAGCAGATTCGACGCGGCTCTACCAGGTTACTGGCGAAAGGTTCTTACTCAGGTGCCGACAAGGATGTCTTGCTCTGCGCTTGTAATCGCACACAGCAAGTTATGCTCAATAAAATTGTAAAAGATGTGGATCCAGAGGCCTTCGTCATCATTCTCGACTATAATGAAGTTCGTGGCCAAGGTTTCTTGCCCCACGAGTAAATTGTCTGTAAGGAAAAAATGAGTAAGGAAGAGTATCTAAAATTCAGATCAAATAGTCCTCGCACTGAGGTTGAGGCCGCTGCCCCTCGCAAGCTCAAAGTTAGTCAGAGCCTGCTCTACCTTCTCTTCATGGGCCTCTTGCTCTTCTTTACCTTTCGTTTACTATTCAAATACTACGACCGAGAAACTGTGAATGCTCTCTTGCTCACAGCCAATCCCTTCTTCATCTTCCTAGGGCTGGCGGCCGTCTTTTACCTACAAGTGGTCTTCGGTCAGGTATTGCTGAATCTAATCTATGGAGCAACAGGGCGTCAATTACCGCTGATGATCGGAGTCAAGACTGCCATGATCGGCTTCTTCTTCAACAACATCACGCCCTCATCTTCTGGTGGCCAACCCATGGAGATCTACTTCCTCTACCGTCATGGCATCAAGGTCGCCCACTCCACCTTGGCCTTCGTCTCACTATCACTTTATTATTATCTTTCTAAGCTCATCCTCGGTTCCATTTCTCTCCTTGGGAATCCGGCAAAAGCCTGGGCTGCTCTAGCTGGTTATCGTCCTTTCTTCGTCATCGGTAGTTTGCTGGCCACAGTTATGGCCATAGCCTGTACCATGCTCCTCTTCAAACCAGCTCTAATTGCCACAACGGCTCGACGGATCCTGAGCTTCTTAATTCAGAAGAGAGTAATTAAACGTCGCCAAGAGGCCAAGCGCAAGCTAAAGGACTGGCTCAAACAATATGAAGGTGGCAGTCAATTACTGAGTGCCAGATTCAGAAATTTCATCAGACTCGGTCTCTACTTCCTCTTTGGTACCGCAGTCTACTACTTGGCCTTCTATTTCTGTGCCCTTGCCATCGGCCTCAGGCCGCCTTTTTTCGAATTCATGCGCCTGATCTGTCTTTATATGCTGACCGCATCGGCCATCCCCACGCCTGGCTTCATTGGTCTCGGAGAGAGTAGCTTCGCCAAGATATTTTCAGACATCTTAGGCTACAGCGGCTCAGTTGCCACTATGATAGTCGCCCGTACAGTGACACTTTACTTCTTCCTGCTGATCGCCCTTGGATTCTGTCTTTATGCCTTCATCGACCTAAGGCGTAATCCCTTCGGCAGAACAGAAAAGAACCCTGCGAAATCTAAATCGCAGGGCTCTAAGTAAGTCAAAAATAATTAATTATTCTTTGGGAGGCAAGTTCTTGCCAGCCTCTCGGCGCATCTCGGCACTCATCTTCTCAGAATTCTGCCAGATAAAGTCTTCAACAAATTCTGGCTTGTACTTCGAGTATTCACTAAGCGCTCTAGTGATCGCCTTCTTGATTATCGGCTCCTTAGTCGGGAGATTGCCCTCGATGATCTCAGTTAAGAGCTCTTCATCGGCCTCACCGCGGAGGTCTAGTTGATGGATAATCGCAACCCGGCGTACACTGCTGTCGTTATAGCGCGACCATTCCAGTATCTGTTTCTTACCTTCTGGCTCGCGGCTCGTGATATTGAGAGCTAGTCTACCCATTTGATCACAAATATCCCAACCGGGCTTCTCTTGGATCAGGCGACGCAGCTTGTAGAGGTCTGAAATCTGTAATAGTTCTGCCCTCTGTTGAAGGTAGTCTAGGGCTAGGTATTGGAACTCTCTAAACACTTGATCCCAGCAGGCATCAACGTACTCCCAGTCGATCTCTTCAGGACAGTTGTCCTGCTTCAAGTATTGATTTGCTATCTTCCTTCGAAGTTTAGATTCCACGCCCATGAACTCATAGCGTCCCTTGAGAAAACGAGCAATTCCTCGCCCCTTCTTGGGATCGCTGTGACGTATCATTTCGGTACAGACTTGTTTGAAGTTCATTAATTACCTCCGCCGCAGCACAAATTCAGATACTTTATTATAGCATCTCTTTTTTCAGGGGCTTATAAAGGTAACTTTAGGGGCGTCCGAAGTACATTACAACGTAGCACATACCATCTACTTCTATGGCTACAACTGCAAAGTGAGTAAATTCGGAATTTAGGATATTGGCGCGATGGCCAGGTGAATTCATGAATCCCTGGTATATTGCGTCACCAGTAGTTGGGCTTGAGTACATCGCGATATTTTCACCAGTCCGCATGAGACCCTGGTTTAAACCCATATCCGTTGCATCTGAGCCGTCTGGCCTGGTGTGTGAGAAATTCGAGACTATCTCTTGAACACGAATATTGGCTATGGATTCTAATCTGGCATCATAACTCAACACCCCCAGACCATTTTCAGCCCTTGCGGAATTACTCAAGTTGATAATGCTCTGGGCAACAGCCGTCGCGCCCTGTGGTGGATTAGCCTGTTCAGCCTGAGTAGCTTCGGTAGTCGTCTCCACTGGCGTCGTCTCGACAATATTTGTCTCTACTGGACCTGTCTCAACTGGGTTTGTCTCTACTGGCGTAGTCTCATAGGTTTCTGCAGTATCATCTTCAGCTGGGCCTGGATGATTTACTTGTCCTGTCTCCTCATTGGTAGTGACGGGCTCTCCTGCCTCGTCTCCAGCGTTGGCAACTTCGGCAACCTCTGCTTGCGTCCCCTCGGCTAAGATCTTCAATAGAGTTTTGGCGTAATAAATGACATCTTCCTTAGACTTGCCTTTCAGGGCAGAGATAAATTCCGTATCTTCGAGTATTTCTGTAGATTCACCACTGGCGATTAAGTACTCTTTCAAGAATACTTCTGGACGTTCTGAATCATAAGCGATCTCTTCTTTACTCTCTTCAATGATCACCAGAGGCTGCACTTCTACTGTTTCCTGGATAGTGGTCTCACTAGCCTCTAATTCAGCTAATTCTGGCAGAGTGACGAGATTGACCTGCTGCTTTGCTTCCTTGGCACTACAGGCACTCAACAGGCAAATTGGCAATAGTAAAAGCGTAAAGAGAAATGGTAAACCCCGGTCGAGTAACTCTCTCAACTCTAAGATCTCTTCACCTTTCTGCTTCTCACTCCCAGTATGCCTAGCCGTGTGTAAGTCTGTGATCAACGGCAAGTGAAAATCTAATTTTTTAAGTTTCTTATCTTCGCAACTCATATAGAATACTTTTCCTAACTTTTTGATTCTAACACGATTTAACGTATTATGAGTAGACGGGGCGAGGAGGAAGTCATGAGTCAGAAATTCAAAGAGCATTCAGCAGGTGCTGTGGTCTTCAGTGATATGCCAGAGCGCAAGTATCTAGTGATCAGACATAAGTCTGGGCACTGGTCATTTCCTAAGGGTCACTTAGAAGCGGGTGAAGACAGTTTAACTGCCGCCCACCGTGAAATTTTAGAAGAAACCAATTTATTAGTAAACTTCATAGACGACTTCCATCGGGAGAGCCACTACTTCACCCGTCGAGGACTAAAACTAGTTGACTTTTACCTGGCTGAAGCCAGGCGGCCAGACAAGCTTCGGTATCAGAGGGCGGAACTCTGTGACGCTCGCTGGCTTGAACTATCTGCAGCCCAGAAATTGCTGACTTTTCCCGAAGATAGGAAGATCCTGGCAGACGCTGACTTATTTCTTGAATCTTTAAATTAAATCAGAGCGCTAAATTCTTTATTGCTAGTGAAAACTTAAATATAGAGCCCGCCATTGAGGCCCAAGACCTGGCCAGTCATATACCTATCTTCAGCCACTAGAAAGTAGGCCAGTTTGGCAAAATCTAAAGGCTCACCCAGGCGCTCTAGCGGTATCTCAGCCTTTAACTTTGCGAGTTCTGCTTCTGTAAAACGAGCCAGCATCGGCGTCTCCATAGCACCTGGAGAGATGATATTGACTCTTACGCCAGCACTGCCAAGCTCCTTGGCAAGACTCTTGCCCAAGCCGATTAAACCCGCCTTAGAAGCGCTGTAGATAGCCTCCATAGCTGCTCCTGTCTGACCCCAAATGGAACTGCAAAACACTATCGAATTCTCTCTCGAGCTGAGAATTGCCGAACGCAGATCTTGACTAAAGTAGAGAGCAGCTGAGAGATTGACTGCCATCACTTCAGCCCAGACCTCTTCATTAACCAAGTCATAGAGGTCATAATTTTCCACTCCTGCGCAGAAAATTAGAGATTGCAGCTTGCTATCCTGGGCTTTTGCCACTGTTTCAGAAACTTGTCTAATCTCGTTACGATTTCGCAGATCACAGTGCATACCCCTAACACCGTCAATTCTTTCAAGCTCTGAAGCCACCTTCTCGCTCCGATGGTAGGTGAAATCGACCTTGTAACCACGTTTGCTAAAATATTCGACTGTCGCGCGCCCAAGACCACCGCTGCCACCAACCACCAGAACCCGTCTCATTACTCGACCCCCTTGAGTGCCTCGACCATATTGATCTTCTTGATCTTGAAGTACATGGCAAAGTTGACCAATTGGGCAAATAGCAAAGTCATGGCAAAGGCCGCAATATACGACCACCAATGCACTCGCTGGCCGAATAAGATGACATCTACTGCCATAGTCGAGATGATGTACTGGTGCAGGGCGAGTCCCAAGAAGATACCGACAACAGCTGATATCGCAGTCAGTATAGTCATCTCGCGAAAGATATAGGTTGAAACTTCAAGTTCTTGGAAGCCCAGCACTCTGAAGGTTGCAATCTCCCTTTGTCGTTCGGTGATATTGATATTTGCCAGATTATATAAGACGACGAAGGCCAGGGCTGCCGCAGTCAAGAACAAGACCAGGATAACTGCCGCAATAGAAGAGATCAGGTCGGTTATTTCTTCAACTAGGACGGCGGTCTCACGGACTGCTAGTATCTCGTCTTTGGCAATCATTTCAGCGCTAGTTGCCTCTCTGACACTCTTTTCCATATCTTGTTCATAGCTGTAGTAGATACTGTTGAACTTGGCTTGCCGGTAACTCATCTTGGCGTAGGCACGCGGACTCATGTAGGCGAAGTGGTCTAGATAGTTTTCAGTAATGGCATGAAGTTTTGTGCGATAACTACGTCCTTCACTGTCCTTCAACAAGACCGTGTCACCAGGTTTATAGCCTAATTCATCAGCTAGTTTCTGAGTCAAGACTATGCCTTCATCAGGTAAATCAATTAGCTGATGTGAGTGGATATTGCGCAGTACAATTAATTCGCGGAAGCGGCTGTCGTCATTTGCCACTAATAATGTGACATTGAAATTTACATGCTCAGGATCCTCGCTTTCAGAACTTTCTCCAGACTGAGGTTCCATGATCATGCTCTTAGAGCTCAAGGGGAGCATCTTTGAGATACCGCCTATTTTAGCCAATTCATCTAGTGTTTCTTCACCCTTTTCTATGCCTTCATTGGAGAGCACAGCTATGCCATCCATGAGCCAGAGTTCATTAAATTGCTTGTCGCGCATATCGTAGACCGAATTTCTGATGCCAAAAGCTGTAAATAACAGGGCTGTACAACCACTGATACCAGCAATAATCATGGCCATTCTGGCCTTGTAGCGGAAGATATTTCTTGCCGTCAGCTTCCTTGTGAAGCTCAGACGCTTCCAGATAAAAGGCAGTTGCTCGAGGAAGATTCGTTTACCAGGCTTAGGTGCCTTCGGCTGCAAGAGAGCCGCTGGCTGTTCGCGGAGTTCAGAGCTGATCGCCGCATAGGTCGCCGCAAGTGTGCAGATCAGCTGGAGGGCTGCTGCGATTAGGACGAATTTTAATTCGTAGTCAATCTTAAAAGAAATACTCTGATAGAGCTGACTATAAGAGTTCATGATGGCGCTCGGGAAGATCAGGGGTCCAATTAGACCTCCGAGGAGGGCTCCCGCCATGGTCGCCAGAAGTGCATAGCGCAGGTAGCGGCCAGCTATTTGCCTCGCCATATAACCCATCGCCTTAAGAACACCTATCTCCACCCTGTCCTCCTCTATCAGCCGTGTCATAGTCGTCAGGCAAACTAGGGCTGCAACTAAAAAGAGAAAGATTGGAAAAACACGTGCCACCGCCGATACTCTATCGACATCAGACTTGAAGGATAAGTAACCTGGATTGTCATAGCGATCGAAGACGAACCAGCCAGAAGGTAAGTCTAGTAGAATTTTCTCAGCTTCTGCTAGGGCCTGGTCGGCAAAGTCAATTTGCCCTGTATAGCGCAGCTTAGCAGCAGCGAAGCGTTCCTTGGCTTTTGCCAATTCTTCAGCTCCACCTTCCACTCGCAGTCTAGCCGTGAGGAAATCGCGATTAAGGCTGTCCTTCCCCTTATTGAGTTTCTGCTCACCGAGGGCCAGCTCCTTCTCACCCTTCTCGATCTTCTTGGCAGCCTTCTTTAATTGCTTCTTCGCTGAAGCTAGTTCTGTTTTGCCAGCCTCCCATGCCGCCTTGCCCGAAGTCACCAGCGCCTGTTTATTAGCTACTTCCGCTTCGGCATTGGCAATTCTCGCGAAGAAATTTTGTAAGCGCTGATTCTGGTAATTATATTGGGCCATGGCCTGCTCGCGAGAGATCTTAGCTGCTGCCACCGATGCGGCAATTGCTGCCCTGATTTGAGCACCACTGCTGGGATCATAGGGATTTATGACGGCAATTGCCGAGCCCAACAGCGGGTCGATATTCTCACAAGTGCTCTTGATTATGATAAATTCATCAAGAGTTAGAGGACCAAGTGATATTTTAAATATCAGATTCTCTAAAGTACTGATCTTATAGTCCAATTGCTTGATCTGCCCGTCGAGGGTGTTCAAGAGTGGTTGCAGAGAAGCTATTTCATTATTGACGGCGTTGAGGGCCTCTCTGGCAAAGGCCAACTGCGTCTCTGCCATGCTCAATTCCAAACCCTTGAGTTCAAATTCCGTCTTGGCCTCTTGATACTTGAGTAAGCCCTCCTGGTATTTTCGCCGGGCTTCACTCAGCTCCTCTTTACCCAAGGTCAGACGCTTCTCCCCGAGGTCTAGCTCTTTTTCAGCTCGCTTCTCTATACTGGCTAGTTCAGGCTTCGCAGCTTCTAGCAATTTGCCATAGTGCTCAATCTTCTCCTCGGCAACTTGCATGATGCGCTTATTGGCCGCTTTTGCCTCGCGCAATAGACGCTTCTTATCGCTGAGAGAATTGCGAATGTCACGTGTGCGCTCAGCAAGTTCGGTATTCCCGAGCCTGTCTAGCTGTTCGCGGCGGTTATAGATGAAATTACGGTATTGCTTGCTGAAGGCGCGGTACTTATCGGCACCCTCTAGCTTGATTGCCAGTAGGTTGGGATCTTGCAAATTGAACTCATCTGCGCTGACATAGGCATTGAAGTCGACCTTACCACCACCGAGATTGCTAAAATCATGCTCATAGGTGAGGTAAACTGGGCTGGTGACGAAGCCGACAATAGTATAGGTTTCACGCTTTAAGCTCTGTTCACCTAAGCTCCTAGCCAGCTGAATAAGAGCATCACTCTCATCTCCCAAGACGTCTTCAGCCTTGAGTTCTAGAAGTTCGCGCTGCTCCCTAGTCAACTCCTTAGAGAGTTCAGCTGGCTCTAATTCACTCATGTCGAGCTCTGCCAGTTCCTTGAGGGCGGGCGGCAATTCGAAATTGAAATCATCTTCATTTACTTCTGCAGCGCTACCTTGGGCAACTACGGGGGCCAACAGCTCTCGATTAGTACCACTGGGCTTCGGCTCTTCTTCTCCTTCGAAGGCATCACTCAAGTCCTCGAGATCGATGCCGCCGCGCTTGGTGCTCTCGGCTTCCCAGCTTAGTAAACTGCCAATTTCAAAACCATAGAGGCGTTTGGCCGACAAGTCTACAACTATCTCATCTGCGCGTTCGGGAAGTCTACCGTCTACTACGCTCAGCTGATTTAGACCACCCTCCGGCGGCAGCGAGATGAAGCGCGCTACACCATTTTTCTCCTGGCGTCTGACATAGAGGTCTAGGAAGTATTGAATTTGTATTTGCTCTATTCCCTTGACACTCTTGATCTTCTCCAAGCTCTCGCTCTTGAAGCCCAGCGGAGAAATCAACCGCAGATCACTGAGTTTGGCCTCCTCGAAGACTGCCTCCGCAGACTTCAGCATGGCGCCACCCGTACTGTTGACGCCGCCAAAGAAACCGATGCCGAGGGCGGCAATTAAGACTATGGATAGAAAGCGGCCAAGTGAATTGGCAATCCGCCTCAGAGAACTCTTGTTAAAGGCCGATTGTCGGGAGAGTAATTTAGCCCCGGATTTTCGCCGTTTCACTCGCTCGGATTTCTTAGTCAGAAAACGCACTACCACTCCAATTCTTGCACCGACTTGGGCTCTGAATTGTAATAGTCTTCAGACACCTTGCCAGAACGCAGACGAATGACACGGTCTGCGATGTCGGCAATGGCCGCATTATGCGTGATCAAGATGGTAGTCATCTGCTCTTCCCTCGCCTGTTGGCGGAGCAGCTCTAAAATCTTCTTGCCAGTTTCATAATCCAGCGCACCTGTTGGCTCATCGCAGAGTAGGAGCTTGGGGTTCTTGGCAAGTGCTCTCGCTATGGCCACGCGCTGCTGCTCACCACCAGATAGCTGGGCGGGGAAATTATCAATTCGCCCTGTCAGACCAACAGCCTCGATCATCTCCTCAGCTGGATGGGGGTGCTTACAGATCTGAGCTGCTAGCTCAACATTCTCCAGCACGGTCAAATTCTGTACCAAATTGTAGAATTGGAAGACGAAGCCGACGTCATTGCGCCGATAATCCGTGAGTTCGCGCTGACTGGCGGCAGCCAGCGAGCGGCCATCGACAATAATTTCGCCGCCGCTTAAGCTGTCCATACCTCCGATGAGGTTTAAAACTGTAGTCTTGCCAGCACCAGAAGCTCCGACCACGACTACAAATTCACCCTGCTCAATCTCGAAGGAGATCTCGTCGACGGCGGTAATTTCGACCTCACCCATGGTGTAGGTCTTCTTGATATTCTTAACTTCTATATAAGACACGGTGCCTCCTGGCTACCTGCCCGCTATAGTTTCTTCCTCAGAGCCTCCAACATGGTCTCGGTCATGCGATCGAGGTCATAATCTGCTTGCCAATTCCACTCTTCACGGGCCGCGCTGTCATCCAGGCTATTTGGCCAGGATTCGGCGATAGCTTGACGAACGGGATCGACATCGTAGTCGAGGACGAAGTCGGGCTGGAACTTGCGAATTGAAGCGGCAATATCTTCTGGCGCCACTGACATGGCGGCGATATTAAAGGCGTTTCGATGTACCAATTTGCTGGGATCAGCTTCCATCAAGTCGACGAAGGCCTTGAGGGCATCACTCATATACATCATATCCATCTTAGTGCCCTCGGCAATGAAGGAAGTATAGCGATTCTGCTTGATCGCCTCATAGTAAATATGAACTGCATAGTCAGTTGTGCCACCACCTGGCAGAGTCTCGTGAGAAATCAGACCAGGTAGACGCACGCCTCTGGTATCGACGCCGAAGCGCTCATGATAGTAGTCACAGAGCAGCTCACCAGCCACCTTCGTCACGCCGTACACAGTATTTGGACGCTGAATAGTATCCTGCGGCGTCTGATCTGGAGGTGTAGAAGGACCAAAACAGGCGATGGAACTCGGAGTAAACAGAGCCAGCTTCTTCTCACGCGCCACTTCTAGGGCATTGAATAAACCACCCATATTGACCTGCCAAGCCAATTGCGGCTGATTCTCACCAATAGCAGAGAGAATCGCTGCCAAATGGTAGACGGTCTGAATCTGCTCGCGCTCAACCAGCTCTGCCATAGCCCGAGCATCGGTGACGTCTAAGACGGCAAACGGACCAGCCTCCACAACTTGTGGAATGTCCTTCTTGACGAGATCACTGGCCACGACCTGATCGTCACCGTAAATCTTCCTCAAGAGCATGACTAATTCTGTGCCAATCTGGCCCAGTGCACCAGTGACTAGAATCTTTGTTTTCATAATTCCTCCTCGGCCCATCATATTTTAAGACGAGCTCCTTACCCCCATAATAGCAGCGAAGGGGGCGAAACTAAATAGTGCCTCGCCCCCTCTTGAATGAAATTTAAATAGTTGGCAAAAGCCAGGAGAATTTACCTCTCCAAAGCTATTGCCCTCGCTTAACGTTCTAGCGGTTTACAGAATTCTTTCAGCCAAGCTGCCTCTTCCGAAGACAACTTATCCTTCAGCTCTTCATAGCAGCGAGCTTGATAGGCATTGATCCAGGCGAGCTCTGCATCCGTCAATTCTTCGACCACGATAGGTCTGGTATCGTGCGGAATATAGTCGAGGATGTCGAGCTTCATGAATTGACCTGCATCATTTTTAATGTCCTTCTTGACTATGCAGACATTTTCGATGCGAATACCAAATTTGCCTTCTTTATACACACCTGGCTCAACAGTGACCACCATACCTTCTTCAAGCTCAACTGAATTCGGCTTGAAACCAAGTCGCTGTGGGCCTTCATGGACGTTGAGGCAGAAGCCAACACCGTGACCTGTACCGCATTTGTAGTCCTCGCCGATCTGCCAGAGTGGATAGCGGGCTATAGAGTCTAGGCCAGAACCTGTTGACCCCTGGAGGAAGCGACCATTTAGCAAGGTCAAGCAAGACTTCCAGGTATAGGTATAAGCCAGACGTTCCTCAGCAGTGAGCTCGCCCATGGCCTGGGTTCTCGTGATATCGGTAGTGCCTTCGAAGTACTGACCACCAGAGTCGAAGAGGAAGAGTCCTCTGGGCTCAATGACTGGTGAGTTCTCAGGATCTGGTGCGTAGTGCATCATGGCCGCATTGGGACCATAAGCTGCAATAGTTGTGAAGGATGGCTCGATGAAAGAGTCGGCCTGCTCACGTAAGCTGAGCAGATACTCTGAAGCCTCATACTCCGTGATCTTTCTGCCCTTGTCAGCAATCTCCTGATCAAGCCAGTACATGAATTTAGTCAGGGCGATGGCATCTAGGTGGTAGGCAATGCGCTGCTTGGCTTCTTCTGTGGAGTTCTTGATTGCCTTGAACTGAGAGGTGAAATTCAAGCCCTGCTTGCACTTCATACCTGCTGGGATGGCCTTGACTAGAAGGCGGTTGAAGCGCTCGGGATCGTAGTAAAATACTGCGTCACTTGGAAGCTTGGTAAGATCCTCATAGATTGCTTCGTAGGGACGGATTTCCACGCCATCCTTGGCCAGTAGCTCTTTAATTTCCTCGGGTACGCGCAAAACTTCAGTGTAGAGGACAGCGGTCTGCTCGCCAATTAAGGCATAGGCGAAGATCACCGGATTGTCTTCGATATCGCGCCCGCGAATATTATATAGCCAAGCGACATCATCTAGACTCGCCAAAGCTGTGTAGTCGACAGCCCTTTCACGCATGGCTTCACGTACCCTCTGTAATTTATCAGCAGTGCTCTCACCGCTGTATTCGATTGGTAATTCAAAAACGGTAGTAGCAGCCATCTCTGGACGGTCTTCCCAGATTTCACCCACCAAGTCGATGTCTTCGATGAGCTCAACACCTTGGTCCATCAGTGGTTTTAACCAATTGGCATAGATCAAGGGTGAGGTGTAGGCACCGCAGTAACCGAGTTTATCACCTCGGTTTAGCTTCTGTTTCAGCCAGGCCTGAGGAGTGATGGCATCGGGCGAAGACAGCCAGGGCATGGGCTTAAATGGCGTGCCTGCCAACTGATTCTTCGCCTGGATTGTATAGCGGCCGTCAGCCCATACCAGGGCCTCATCTGCTGTGACGACAGCAACACCTGCAGAGCCTGTAAATCCAGTGAGCCAGGCGCGCTCAGTGAAGTGTGGCGCCAGGTATTCACTCTGGTGGAAGTCAGAACTCTGAACAAAATAAGCGGCAATGCCCCGCTCGGCCATCTTCTGGCGCAGGGCTTCTACTTTTTCCTTAACGGTCATAACTATTCCCTTTCATAGCTTCTTATTGGCATAATGGCCAAATTTTATAATCTCAGCTCCTAATATCTTAATCCTAATGTCTAATGCGTGCAAAAACATCTCCTAAACCTGCTTTTAGCCTTTTTTATTGTGGCCAGCCTTTATATACTACAAGAGATGGCCTATATTGTAGCAGGCTAAGAGGAGTAATTTAATTCATGGATTTCTTAGAATTTTTACCACTTTTTGGAGGGCTCGCCATCTTCATCTACGGCATGAGCTTGATGGGCGACGGTCTGAATAAGATGGCCGGTGGCCGTCTCGAACAGACTCTTGCGAATCTCACTAGAAATAAGTGGCTAGCCGTCCTCCTTGGTGCAGGTATCACGGCGATTATTCAGTCCTCTTCAGGTACCTCAGTCATGGTTGTCGGCCTCGTCAACTCAGGTTTGATGAAGCTCACCGAAGCACTCGGCGTCATCATGGGCGCCAATATCGGAACCACGGTAACCGCCTGGATACTCTCTTTGACAGGGCTCAGTAGTAAGAACGTCTTCATTCAGCTATTGAAGCCCTCATCTTTTGCCCCCATCTTAGCCATTACTGGCATCTTCATGATGATGAGTGGCAAGCGCCAGCGCAGCAAGGATATCGGCTCAACTATCTTCGGCTTCGCCATCTTGATGCTCGGCATGGATATGATGTCGGCGACGATGAAACCCCTGACGAAGGTTGCTGGTTTCACTCAATTTTTCACTAATTTTGAAAATCCGCTACTGGGCTTCCTCGCAGGCATAGTCTTGACTGTCATCATCCAATCTTCTTCTGCATCAATCGGTATCTTGCAAGCCCTCTCAGTGACGGGACAGGTCTCCTATCAGATCGCCATTCCCATCATTCTGGGCTTGAATATCGGAACCACAGTCACCGCCCTCCTATCCTCTATTGGCACGAGTATCAACGCCAAGCGGACGGCAATTGCCCACCTCTACATCAAGATCTTCACCGCCTTGATCTTCACTTCTGTCTTCACCTTGGGGAATATTTTCATTGACATTCCCCTCGAGAAACCAGCGACTCTGGTCGGTATCGCCCTGATTCACACCCTAGTCAATATTCTGGCAACTCTGATCCTCGTCAACTTCATTCCCCCACTGGTCAAGCTGGCAACTCTGACCGTCCGTGGAGAAGAGACTGAACCTGCTGAGGACGAGATCTTGAAGTCTCTTGACCCCCTCTTCCTCAACCGTCCAGGCTTCGCCATCCGCCAGGCAAAAATTGTCGCGAATCAAATGGCCGCCTTCTGTGTTGAGGCTCTGACTGCTGCTAGTGAGCTGATCCTAGACTATAAGCCTGAGCGTGCTCAACGCATTATCAAGCTAGAGCAGAAGGCTGACCTCTATGAGGACAAGCTCGGTACTTACCTTGTCCAGCTGACCGAGCGCGAACTCAATCAATTGGACTCGAATACAGCATCCAATATCCTCTATTCCATCTCTGACTTCGAGCGAATTTCCGACCATGCCGTATCCATTGTATATTCGGCTCAAGAAATGGCTGAGAAGGGCATCTGCTTCTCACCCCAGGCTACAGCTGAACTCGAAGTTTATCTGTCGGCAGTCAAGGAGATCTGCCGCCTGACCTATGCGGTTTTTGCCGCCGAAGATGTGGATCTCGCAGCCGAGATCGAGCCGCTTGAAGAACGCATCGACGGCATGAGCGATGAGCTCAAGGTTCGCCACATAGATCGCCTGCGCCTCGGTCAGTGCACTATTGAAATGGGCTTCATCTTCTCCGACATCCTCACTGGTCTAGAGCGTGTCGCCGACCACTGTTCGAATGTCGCCGCAGGAATTGTAGAAATTTCGCACCACGGACTAGATACCCACCAATACCTCCGCGAAGTCAAGTCTGGCGCCTACAATTTCTATGATAAATACAAGAAATACAAGGAGATTTACAGGCTACCGCCAACTGCCTCAGATAACGCCTTGAAGCAGCAAACCAGCATGGAGCAGCTCTCAGAGTTGAAGGCTCTGGCCTTCGAGGGCCCAGCTGCCAATCCTGAGCAGGATGACTAGTCGCTTATTTATTCTCTAATTTTAAAAGGCAGGCTCTAGGCCTGCCTTCTTTATTAAATTGCCTTAGACTTATATTCTTCCTGGCATTTCTTACAGAGACCCGAAATCGTCAATTCGACATTTTCTACTTCAAGATCCTTAGCATGATTTTTCAACACTTCACTGACCTTATTAAGCTCTTCTGCTGGGACGTAGAGATTGATAATTTTTCGACAAGCACGGCAGTATAGATGACAGTGTTCTTCATCATCTATATCATAGCGCCGCTCTTCCTCATCACCCATGCGAATTTCACGCAATATGCCAACATCGACGAAGGCCCTGACATTATTGTAGACCGTAGCCCGGGATAGCGTCGTCTTCTTGGCCCCTTCACGAAGTGCCATATAGATCATTTCAGCTGAAGGGTGAATCTTGTTCTTATACAGGTAATCCAAGATAGCCAGGCGCTGCTTGGACACACTGAGTCCGTGTTTTCTGAGAATTTCAATTAATTCTTCTCTATTTGGAAGCTTATCTGTTCTACTCATACTCACCCTCCTTTCTTACCACGCTAATCTAAGAACTCATCTGGATCGAGCTCGCGATCCGCCTCTTCACCAAGCAGGTTTAGAGCCGTGTGCCAGGCTAGTACAGCACATTTAACGCGGGCTGGCATCCTAGAAATATCGGCAAAAGCCATGGCCTCACCCAAGTGTTCTTCTTCGTCAGCCGAGACCTCACCTTCGCGAATTAGCTTCAAAAATTCTCGTAGTAGCTGCTTAGCTTCAGCTGCCGTCTTGCCCTTTAAGAGCTTCGACATGATCGACGCCGAAGCAGTCGAGATAGCGCAGCCTACACCCTGGAAGGCACAGTCCTCAATCCTCTCGTCAGTAGGATTGAGTCTGAGCTCAAGACTCAGCTCGTCACCGCAGGATGGGTTCTTTCCCTGGCCTGAGTGAGTCGCATCTTCGACTTCTCGTCGCTGGGCAGGGTTCTGACTCTCTTCTATGATCAATTGCTTGTATAGGTCTCTTAAATCCATCTGTGCTCTTCTCCTTAGCGCAGACCCATCAATTTGGGTACTGCTGTTAACGCCTCGATGAAGCGCTCCACTTCTTCTTCCGTATTGTAGAAGCTGAAGCTCGCCCGGCAAGTTGAATTGACACCGAGGTGGCGGTGTAGCGGTTCGGCACAGTGGTGGCCTGCACGAACGGCAACTCCCTGCTCGTTTAAGACAGTGGCGACATCGTGGGGGTGGATGCCTTCGTAGCTAAAGGGTACGACAGCTCCACGTAAGTAAGCTGGACTAGTACCAGCAACGGAAAAGAGCTGACATCCCTTGATCTGGGCCACCGCCTCTAGGGCCAGCTCAGTCAAGTGACGCTCATATTCATCAATATTTTCAAGGCCAATTTCCGAGACGAAATCCAGCGCCGCACCTAAACCGACGACCCCGCCAACATTGACTGTACCTGCTTCAAAGCGCGAGGCTGGCCTGGCAAAGCAGGCGGACTGCTCATCTACTGACTCTATCATGTCACCACCATAGTGGTAGGGCGGCATGGACTCGAGAAGCTCATAGCGACCCCAGAGCACACCCGTTCCCATAGGGCCATAAATCTTATGCGAGGAACAGACAGCGAAATCGGCACCAAGCTCTCTGACATCAAAAGGAGCGTGGGGAATGAGCTGCGTGCTGTCAGTGATACAGACGGCGCCAAATTCCTTGGCTTTGGCAAAGTATTTAGACAAGTCTGGCCGCGTGCCCGTGACATTCGAGCAGGCTGTAAGTGAAACTATCTTCGTTTGCTCATTGAGTTTTGCAAGATAGTCTGACCAGTCGAGCTCTAGTTTTTCGTCCAGATAGAGGTATCTGAGCTTGGCGCCACGTTCCCGCGCAATATACTGCCAGGGAATCAGATTGGCGTGGTGCTCCAGTATGGAGATCAGAATTTCATCACCTGGCTCCAGACGCGGTGCCAGAGTATAGGCAAGGAGGTTTAAACTTTCCGTCGCCCCTTTTGTGAACACTATTTCATTAACTCTATAGGCATGGAGAAATTTCGCCACCTGGCGGCGACAATTCTCATAGAGCTCCGTCGCCATATTGGCAAGTTTATGAGCTCCCCGATGCGGATTGGCATTGGCCGTCAGGTAATAATTGGCCTCTGCCTCAATGACCTGTCTTGGCTTCTGCGTCGTTGCTGCATTATCAAGGTAGACCAAGGGCTTATCACCCACCTTGGTCGTCAGGATCGGGAATTCTTTTCTAATTTCTCTGACTTCTGCTTGACTGAGCATCACTTATCTCCCAAATTTTTACGCTTTTAGCTTATCGCTTATCACATGGCCATTACTTGGCGCTGTCAAGCTTCTCAAGTATATCCTTTAATACTGAGTCCTTTAATTCTGAATTGGGCAGAATATCTAGGACGTTGGAGAAGCGTGAGGCAATAATCATCTTCTCCGCTTCACGGCGGTTGAAGCCTCGACTCTGGACATAGAAGACCATGGCGGGATCCAGCCTACCTGCTGAGGCCGCATGATTGCCTTCAACATTATCTTCCCCACTGAGCAGCAGAGGGATGGCCCGACTTCTGACTGTGTCATCGAGTAGTGTTACATACTCACTCTCATCGCCGACTGAACCAGATGAACCACGGCGAAAGTCGATAGTTCCTCGAAAGACCTTCTCCGCATGATCCATCAATGCACCATTGACCTGCAACTTGCTCTGAGCCAGCTGGCCGTGGTGAATCAGGTGATAATTGTAATCATATTTTTCCTGACCACGCCCGAAGTAGATGCTCTGGCAGTCGAATAGAGAGCGTGTATCGAGCTCTGTCTTCAAATCGAGGGCATGGCTACCTGCGCCACTGTCAGCGATAACTAGGCGCAACTCTGATTCTGGCTCTAATAGACAGTGAATCTTCATTCTACTGGCCGCCAGTGGGCTCATCTGCTGCAAGAGGAAGATCATCAACTTCGCTCCTGGCGCGACTTCAATATGCAAGTCAGTCTGGCGCTTGACAGTCACTTCCCCACTATCTCTGTAGGCGAAGATGAGTTCCGAATCACTGCCAGTTTCAGCGCGAATCTCCAGTCGCTCATTCAATTCCCTGTGCTCGGCATCGAGCTGGTAATCGCGATTGTCAAGTAGGCGATCACCAGCCTTCAAGACCAGTCTGTGGAGCTCTGCTTCTTCTGCAAAACTGAGCTCTGGTACCAGGCATTTGTTGACACCGCCATGACGAAAAGTTGAGACGGGAATAATATCGTCTGCTTCAGGGGTTGTATATTCTAGCGTACCTGTAAACTCCTGGCCGTCCATTTCGCGTAATCTGCGAATGGCTTCGACCTCTTTTTTTAATTGTTCTGTCATATCTCGTGGCATCTTAGTCAATATCCTCCAATTACCCTATGGTGCCCTCTAACTCGAGACCGATTAGGGCATTCATCTCGACTGCATATTCGAGTGGCAATTCCTTCGCAATTGGCTCAGCGAAACCGCGTACAACCATGGCTCTGGCCTCGGCCTCGGGTATGCCACGACTCATCAGGTAGAAGACGACTTCGTCAGAAATTCTGCCAATTTTCGCCTCATGGCCGAAGTCGACATCATCACATTGCAAATCGATGATTGGCAAAGTATCGGAGCGCGACTCATCATCTAACATCAGCGACTCGCAAATCGCCGTGGACTTCGAGCCCTTCGCACCTGGTAAGACGCGAATTTCACTACGGTAAACCGCCGTGCCGCCACCTTTCGAAATAGACTTGGTATTGACATTAGAAGAGGTTTCGGGAGCAGCGTGAATGACCTTGACACCTGTATCGAGGAACTGATCCTGACCAGCGAAGGTGATTCCCGTGAATTCGGCTCTGGCTCGAGCGCCATTTAGAATGCTCATGGGATAGAGCATAGAAACTCTGGAGCCGAATGAGCCAGAGACCCACTCAATTGCACCGTCCTCGCCAACTATGGCTCGCTTAGTATTGAGATTATACATATTGCGCGACCAGTTCTCGATAGTCGAGTAACGTAGTCTAGAGCGATCTGCTACAAAGAGTTCGACGGCGCCAGCGTGGATATTTAAGACATTGTATTTCGGAGCCGAACAGCCCTCAATGAAGTGACAGTAGGAGTCTTCTTCCAAAATGATCAAGGTGTGTTCAAACTGACCAGCCCCAGGGGCATTTAGCCGGAAGTAGGATTGTAGAGGGATGTCGACTTCCACGCCCTTCGGAACGTAGACGAAGGAACCTCCACTCCAGACTGCGTAGTGCAGTGCTGCATAGCGGTGATCGGCAGCTGTTATGCACTTGCCGAAGTATTTCTTGACGATTTCAGGATACTCTCTAACTGCCGTTTCGAAGTCAGTGTAGATTACACCCTTCTTTTGCATCATCTTGGTGAGGCTGTGGTAGACGACTTCCGAGTCATACTGAGCACCCACTCCTGAGAGCGACTCTGCACGCTCAGCGTCCTGTATGCCCAGGCGATCGAAGGTATTTCTGATATCTTCAGGTACCTTAGCCCAATCCCCTTCAAGGTCGGAGTCAGGACTGATATAGGTCGTAATCTTATCGATGTCTACCAAGGAGAGGTCTGGACCCCAGCTTGGATTCTCCAGGCGATTGAAGAGCTCTAGAGCCCTCAAGCGCATTTCTAGCATCCACTCAGGTTCGTCCTTATTGGCCGAAATCTCGCGGACTATGGCCTCATTCAAGCCCTTCTCCGTCTGCTTCCTATAGCGGATCTCGTCCTTGATGTCGTAGACACCACGATCTCCTTCTTCGACCATAGTCTTCTTGCGCTCAACAAGCTCGGTGTCAAGCTGCTTCTTAATCGTGTCAACTGTTTTCTTGCGAATAATCTCTTGTGCCATTCTAGGCCTCACTCTCCGCTGCGACCTGACGCAGCGCTTCTTCACTCAGCTCAATATCCGCCTGCTCGCGAATCCAGCCGAAGCCCTCGTCTTGTACGCGCTCGAAGACTTCACGGCCGCCGCTCAGCGCAATTCTTCCGTCTAGAAGAATGTGTACACGGTCTATATCTATTTCGTTGAGAATGGCCCTGTGATGGGTAATGATTAAGAGCGAATTATCCTTGCTACGGAAATTCTTAATTCCTCTGGAGACGACTTGTACCGCATCGACGTCGAGACCAGAATCCGTCTCGTCTAACAAGGCCAGCTGAGGTTGCAGCACATTTAACTGGAGAATTTCATCCTTCTTCTTCTCACCACCTGAGAAGCCAACATTCAAATAACGACTGGCATAGGACTCATCCATATCTAGTTCAGCCATTTTGGCGACCAGCTCCTTATGGAAACCGAGCAGCGACGGCTTCTCGCCCTTCAATTCTTCAATCGCCGCACGGAGGAAGTTTTCCACCGTGATACCAGGTACCGCTTCAGGATGCTGGAAGCTCATAAATATGCCCTTTTTAGCACGCTTATCAGTTGACAAGTCGAGTAGCGACTCGCCATCTAGCAGGATGTCTCCTGCCGTTACTTCATAGACTGGATTATCCATAATGGCGTGAAGCAGTGTGGACTTGCCCGCACCATTTGGTCCCATTAGAACATGGGTCTCACCGCGCTCTATAGAGAGGTTGATGTCTTTCAAAATTTCCTTGTCTTCGACTTCTACAGCCAAATTTTTTATTTCGAAAAAAGCCATTGATTAAGCCTCCTTGTAGCTCAGAAACAATATTTTGCTCTAATACTTTATATTCTGTCTAAATTTTGTTCAGCCCTAACTTGTATAAGGGTAACTATAGTTACATGAAATATGCGACTCTCCCCACGCTGTTAAAATTGCTTTGTTTTGAAGGATTATACAGTTTATGGAAATTATCTTAGCCTCTAAATCACCCCGTCGCAAAGAGCTGCTGAGCCGCATTTTCAAGAATTTTAAGATTGTCGAAAGTGCCGTTGATGAAGCTGCAATCACACGTGAATTGCAAGCCCAAAACGCAGCTGTAACAGCCTATGCCAGAGAGCTGGCAATGGCCAAAGCCCAGGCCGCTAAAAATCAACTAGACAGCCCCGCCGACAGCATAATTATTGCTTGTGATACAACTGTAAGCTTAGATGACAGAATACTTGGCAAGCCGCGAAATCTTGCTGAGGCGAGAAATTACCTACTAAGTCTCGCAGGTCGCGAACACCTCGTTCACTCAGTAGCAGTCGTACTCAAGGGTGAAGAAGAGAGTCTAGTCGACTCTCAAACCTGGGTTCGCTTCTTCCAAATGGATGAGGCAATGGCAGCAGAAATTGAGCGCTATGTAAATAGCCCCAGCCCATATGACAAGGCCGGAGGCTATGGTATTCAAGAGGCTGGCGCCTTCTTAATTGAGAGTATCAGGGGAGATTACTACACCGTAGTTGGCTTGCCACTCGCCAAACTCAAGCGCTGCTTGGACGAGCTGGATATTATTTAAACTCGGCCAGAACCTTGAAGCTCGAAGCGAGGAATCCGCAAGCAAGCTGCCACACTATGCTTCCCTATAACCTGGTCTATAGACGGGTGAGACAAATTTATTGTAGGCAAAACCGTGCTCGATGGCCTTGTGAACGTAATCTTTAGCAAGTTTTACAGACTCTAGCGGTGTGAGGCCCATGGCCAGACCTGCCGTAATTGCCGCCGCGAAGGTACAGCCTGCCCCATGCGTTGCGGGGTCATGAATCTTCTCGGCCTCTAGCCAGACCATTTCCTTGCCGTCGTAAAAGAGGTCTATCGCCTTCTCTGAAGACAGGCCTCTACTACCCTTGATTGCTACATTCTTGGCCCCGCGCTCAACCATGGCCTTGGCCGCTGCCTCAACCTCCTCCTTGGTCTGCGGAGTGTGGTCAAAACCCGCCATCTGGCCTGCCTCAAAGAGATTTGGCGTAATAATCGTAGAGCGTGGCATGAGTTCGTCACGCAGGGCCTTGGCGGTCTGGGGGTTTAAGACCTCGTCCGTGCCCTTGCAGACGAGGACGGGGTCGATGACGATGCAAGCACAGTCAGACTTGTCGATTACATCTCTGGCGAGCTGAACCATTTCGACTGTACCGAGCATGCCAGTCTTAATCGCGGTTAATGGTAGGTCAGAAGCTAGGGCAGTTTCTATCTGCAGCTTGATCTGCTCCATTGGTACGGGGAAGACGAGGTGATTCCAGGTTTCTGGCTCCATGGCAACAATGGCCGTCAAGACGGCCTGGCCGTAGCTGTTGAATTCATGAAAAGTCGAGAGGTCGGCATTTATGCCTGCCCCACCACTGACATCGAGGCCAGCAATAGTTAGTATTCTTCTCTTATTTGTCATCATCTACTCCTTCTAGGCTAATCTGCCCATTCTCCGCCTTCAGCGGATCTAGCTCGCGGCTTGCCAGGGCCTCACGTACGCGGGCGGTTTCTGCTTGCCGCTTGACCTTCCTGGTTGTCGTCATCAGAAGGGGTTCTTCTGACCAGAAGAAGTGCTTGACCGCCTTGTAGGCAGGCATCAGGTGATTGACCTTCTGAATCTGCTCTGCCAGCTTGGCCGTAAGTGCTTCTCCCTTAAGGCTAGACTCCTGCGCTAAGTACTCTGGATCAATCTGCAGTCTAGCTGCCAATTCAACCTGGCCACGGTGATTGGTTTCAGGCCAGATCATAACAGCGGAAAGTTCCGAGATCTCCTCGTCTAGCTGACGCTCTATTTCTTCTGGGAAAATGTTCTTGCCATTGCCCAGGACGATCATAGACTTTTCACGGCCCGAAAGGAAGACTGCCTTTCCCTCGAAATAGCCGAGGTCACCAGTCCTTAAGGTGCGGTCCGCTAAGAGGACTTCTGCAGTGCGCTCAGGATCCCGGTAGTAACCAAGCATGACGGAGTCTGAACGCACGATTAACTCACCAATCTCTTGACCATCTGCTGTTTCTCTAAGATCTTCGAGCCAGAGTTCGTCATCCGCCTTGACCCTCCCGACAGAACCAATAGGTACGGTTTCGATATTGCCAGCAGCAATACCTGGTGCGGCTTCGGTCAAGCCCCAAGCGTTCCAGACGTCGTAGCCCAAGTCGAGGAAGAATTCCTGTACCGCGGGATCTAGGGCGGCTCCACCCAGGAAGAAGACCTTGAGATGAGGTGAGATACCAGCGCGAATCTGCTTGAATAACTTGTCTCGCTTATCAATGCCAATTTTTCTCAAGAACTTCGATAGTTTCAGCAAGAACTTAAAGAGCTTAGTCTTGCCCTTCTTCTCAACAGCGGTCAGCAACTTCTTCTGAATACTCTCGAGGATTAATGGCACCATGAAGATGATGTCAATTTCCCACTCCAGCATATTCTTCGCCAGATAGCGCAGACGGTCGTTGAAGCAAATCGTAACTCCTCGCTGCCAAAGAGCCATCTGCACGACAATATTCTCGAAGGTGTGATGCAGAGGCAGAACAGATAGTGCCCGCTTAACGGGCTGGAGGTCAATGACGCATTGGCCAGCCCAGATATCGGTAGTGATATTGAAATTCGAGAGCATGACGCCCTTCGCCGAGGATGTCGTACCCGAGGTAAAAAAGATCGCTGCCAGGTCGTGTGGTCGGATTTCTAAGCTGTAGAATTCCGTAGAGCCAGCTTCGATAATCGCCTCACCCTCTGCGATCAGATCCTGATAAGACAGTTGCTGAACTTCGCGCACACTGCCGTCGGGATTGTTAAATTTAAGACACTCACCAGCCTCTCCCTCGAGTGCCACCAGACAGCGTAGACTTGGGCAATTGGCCGCGATTTCCATGGCGATTTTAGACTTATTGGCACCATAGGCCAATACCGATACCTCAGCACGCTGGGCTAGGCCAAGGGCCTCTCGCGGCTCAAGATCTCTATCCAAGGGTACCGCCACACCGAGTCCGAAGAGATAGGAAGCATAGGCTACTACCCAGGGATAGGAATTCTCACCAATCACGGCCAAGGCCTCGCGGCGTCTGCCTATTGGCTTGCCCTCATGGCTGTTATAGGGATTCTTGCCATTGAATTTTAGCTCTGGCTCTTCTGTGAAGCTGGTGTCAATTTCTGCCCGCCTCATCAGGGCCTCCCCGAAGGCGTTGATATCTGCTTCGAAATCTATATAAGACTTACAGACATCATGCCGATCTTCACCCTCTTTGTACATGTAGATTGTACGCTCACGGTATTCCGCAACATAGTAGCGTAATAATTCTCGGACATCTGTAAAACGCCGAAAATCTACTAATACTTCACCCTTTAAATAATTCTTCTTCACGATATTCCTCTCTTCACCGACTAATGCTCGGCACTCTTATCTCTGACGATCTTCTTCAATACCTCACTGTGCAACCACTCCTTGCAGAGCAGCTGCCAGGCAACCGCCCTACAGGCCGTACCTGGCGCCAGGCATTCAAGCTTGATGAAGTCCAAACTGGCATTCAACTGACCTTCTAAAGCAGCTAGTTTAGGCGCTGTATGAGTGTATTTCTTTTTTAAGAAATGGTGGATCGGCTCGAAGGCTAGCTCAAGGGAAATTGCAAACTGCTCGGCAAACACCTCGTAAGCCTCTTCGGCACTCTGCAATGACTTCTGCAGCAAGATACCACGTTTGACCTCTTCGAGGGTAACCACCCGCTTTAAGAGCGTGATCGTCAGCACCCAGGCGACATGCTCACGTGAATACTTGCGCCCCTCCAGAGGCAAGAGCACATTCCACTTCAAGTAATTTTGCAGCATATAGCCAGTCAGCAATTCATCTTCTCGTAGTAGCCAGCCGAGTTCATCTTGGATGAAGGCCTGAAACTCTCTGGACCTGATCTGGTCGGGCAACTCCTCCCAAGCTGGCAATCTGTAGCGCAAGATCTGCTCCGTCCGTAAAATAGCAGATTTGATCTGGGCACTAGGCATTTCCACCCTCCTAATTATCTAGTCAATAATACCATATAAGCGGCCTTGACAATTGAGAACACCGTCTTTCAGCTTCTAGAAAGCTGTGTTGAAGCCCCTGCCAATTATTTCCGAGGTATTAGTAATCATGACGAAGGCCTGGGGATCAATCTGTCGGACGGCATCTCGCAGTAAGATTCCTTGGAAACGCTTGACGACGACAAGGAATACCGTCCGTCCACGCTTGCTGTAAAAACCCTTAGCCTCTAGCTGCGTGACACCACGGTGCAAATTCTCATTGATCCACTTACCCACTTCTTCTGGCTTATTCGTAATAATGGTGAAGTATTTCGCACGATTGAAGCTCTCAATTAAGTTCTCGACTATCACACCCTTCAAGAGCAAGCCTGTCAGCGAGAGCAAACCCGTCTTGAGATCAAAGATGAAGAAGGTGCAGACGGCAATCAAGATATCGCTCAGGAGTAGCGCATGGCCGATGTCGAGTCGCAGATACTTCCTAATGATCAGAGCAATGATATCGGTGCCACCAGTGGAAGTCTGCATATTGAAGAGGATGGCCGCCCCGAGTGCCGAAAGTCCGACAGCGAAGAACATCTCGAGCAGAGGCTCGTCTGTCATCGGTTTCGTCAAGGGAAAGAGCTTCTCTAACGCCACTAAGAGCAGTGATAGGAGCACACTGGCATAGGCCGTGGTAAAAGCCAGGCCTTTGCCCAGGATGAAGCTTGCCAAAACTATCAAGAGAATATTGGTAATCATCGCAACCACGCCTGGACTCAGACCAGGGATCAGGGCTGCAAGGACGACTGAGAGACCGCTGACACCGCCCATGGCGAAGTGGTTGGGATATTTGAAGAAGGCAACTCCGATCGCCACGATAATGATGCCGAGATGAAGCATTAGAATCTTCTTCCAAGTCATTTTAGCCATGCCTGGAAAGAGCTTCAGCTTGTTTTTCACTTATTGTTCCCCTTTCTCGCCACAGTAGGCTTCTTAAAGGATATTGAGTTTATTCTATCAGTTATGCAGGAATTTTTTGCAATAAAAAACTCTGCCACAAAATTTGTGACAGAGTTCGAAAAAATCTGTTCTAAACTACTAGCAGTCGCGTTTCCAGAGGTGCTTGGCCGACTTCTTAAACCAGACAAAGCAGATTACAGCAAGCAGCGCAATATAGGCCAACATAATGGCTGTCAGCTGCCAGAACTCCAGGTGAATCGCGGGATTGTCCTTGAGGCTGAAGTAGGCCAGGACGCCGAGTGGGGCCGCAATGAGAAGGCCGATGAAAAACTGTAAATAGACCCAGAGTGCATTCTTGCCGCCCTTGTAGAGGCGCATCTCGTTATCCCAGTTGAATACGGGATGGCGAGCTCCAATATTGAAGCCTATTCCCATGAAAATGAGCATGATGACGAGCTTAATCAACAGCGCGAATATGAGCACCACAGGATTCAGATTGATCACTAACCCCAGGGCTAGCCAGAGGAGGAAGTCCGGGAGAATGCCAATCAGAATGTGCAGGCGACTCTTGGCTAATAGATATGTCTCCGCCTTAATTGGCAAAGCACGATAGAAGGCGAAGTCCTCACCATCACTAGAGACTGCCAGGCGAGCGGCCTGTACACCACCGACACCAAAAAACATTGTCGTTAATAAGAAGCCTAGAATAGCTATCGCCATAATCGGCGTCTCCTTAATAACGTCTAGCAAGGTGAACTCGTGGACAATGAGCCGAAGCTCCATGAGCTTCTCCTTAACGGCGGCGAAGGATAAGCCATCTTTGCTTGCAGCGGCAAAAATTGAGGCCCCAAAGATCACGATAAAGAGGATCGGCATGAGTAACGGTGTCAGTATCGCTTGCGTGAAGAAGGTCGGATTGCGACGGTATTTGATATAGTCGGCCTTGGCCAGAGACTTGAAGATTGACTTACCACGCGAGAGCTTCCTGATGTCATCAGCTTTAAGCTCGCGACCACCGCCAGAAGTCTTCATCTGGATGGCAAGTACGCCGTCGAAGTAGTAGCGTTTACCGACCTCGCCTAGTAACCAATAGTAGGCAGCGACTGCGAGGATACCCAGAGCCATGGCTAGCACAAGCTGCCAGACCACCCCAGTTGCCAGTAGTTTACTGAGCAGGAGCGGGGGCGTGAGTATAGCCATAATCAGGCCGACTACGAAGCTGCCGACAAGTTCCACTACAGAATGGCTGAAGCCGTCGATGTCAATCGCTCTGACAAACTGCATAACCGTGGCGAAGCCAAGGCTGAAGACTATAGTTAAAACGGAGTAGACCATGATGAAGCGGTCCTGATTGCGCGCAAACTTCGAGAAGCGAATCAAAATGATCGTAACGATAGCCCAGACGATGTCGAGACAGAGGGCGGCCGCCAAGTAACAGACCACCCAGGCAATGATCTCCAGAACCGATAGGCCTTTAAAATAATTGAAGGAGGCAATTAGCGGCACGAAGAGTAGCGAACCCAAGGAGCTAAGCGTCAGATATTGTAGAAACTTCGCCTTCAAGATCTGATCGGCTGTTAAAGGCAACGAGAGATAGAAAGTGATGTCCTTGACGTAGTAGAGATAACTAACTACTCCAAAGAGTCCGAAGAGGAGGTTTAGCATGAAGACGCCAAAAACAGCGAGCTTATAAACCACTTCAGCCGTGATGAAGGCAACCTTCGACATGTAGTAACCCTGCACGCCAAGAAGCACAAGTAAGGCGCCGAAGGGAATCGCCATCAGAAGTAGGCGGACAGGTGTGCCAAGTTTGCTGAAGAAGCTCTTCTTGCGGTTCTTAGCATTCGCCTTGAGAGGACTGGCACTGGCGGCATTAACACGCTCTTCGCCCTTAAACATGACATTTAAGAGAGAGCGATAGGCAGTCTTTTGTTTGAATTTATAGGACATCTCAGCCTCCTAAAACTCTGTGCCGGAGGAACTGTCTGCCTGGGTCTCTGCCGTATTTTCTGGGCCTTCGTCCAAGAACTTGGCCTCCTCCTGCGTCAGCTCTAGGAACATCTCTTCGAGACTGGTATTGGCCTGGAAGTGCTCTTGCATTTCGGCTACAGTACCGACGAAGATCAGTTCGCCTTGATTGATGATACCGACACGGTCGACGACTTTCTCAGCGACATCTAAAACATGGGTTGAGAAGAGTACTGTCTTGCCGCTATCGGCGTGCTCGCGCATCTTCTGTTTAAGGTAGAAGGAAGCGCGGGGATCGAGGCCCGTCATTGGTTCGTCTAACAGCCAGATATCAGGCTCGGAGAGGAGAGCTCCGATGACCATCATCTTCTGACGCATACCATGAGAGTAGGACTGAATCCGATTATCGAGCTCGTCATACATACCAAACTCCTTGGCCAACTGCTCAATACGACTCTGACGTTTGTCCTCGGAAATCTTGTAGATATCGGCAATGAAATTTAGAAACTCAATACCCTTGAGGCGCAGAAGGTGGTCGGGATTGTCGCTGACATAGGCAAATTGCCGCTTAGCTTCCAGAGTATCAGTGGTAATTGAGTGACCGTTCAAGCTGATATCGCCTTTAGTCGGAGCTAAAACGCCAACCATCATCTTCAAAAGAGTTGACTTACCAGCGCCATTAGGCCCGAGTAGGCCGAAAATTTCGCCATCTCTGACGACTAAATTCAAGTCCTTGACAGCAAACTTCTTGCCATCATAGCTCTTGGCGCAATTTTTAATTTCAATCATTATTTGTCCTCCTCCACTTATGTCAAACTTAATCGCCCATATTATATACTGTTGCCCAGGCCGCTAGTTAAAGAAAAATTAAAGTCAGCTGGCAAAAGCTGCTCTCCCGTGCTAAGCGACAGTCGTGCCAGGCCACAGCCTCAAGCCTTCTAACTCAGCGCCGCCAATACCAGGGCTAAGACATAGTAGGTCAGCGGCCCGAGATTCGTCCAACCACCCGCCACAATCATCCTGGCGCGCTTTGGCAGCCTGTACCAGAAAATTAACAAAAGCATCAGCGGTGCAGGAGTCAGAAAAGCCAGCCAGCTAGGGAAGCTAGTCTTGCCACATAAGATCAGGCCGGCCCAGATCAAGAGACCCAGTCCATTGAGTAGAAACGGCCAGATCTTCAAGAAATTGAAGTGCTTTAACAGGCTCTCAAGCGCCTCTTCACTACCCGACTTCAAGACCATGCCAAGTGCTGCAAAATAATGGTGAAAGGCACCACCTATGATGATACCCAGCATGGAAATCAGCATTGCCGCCCAAGCCCAAACGCTAAATTCTGGCAAGGTATAGTAGACGAAGTGATAATAGGAAATGCTATAGAGATAGGCCGCAATAGGGCCAAGGAAAGCACCGTTGCAGAGGCGTCTAGTCGGCGCCTGTCGCAGATTCTCGAAGATTGACTCCTCGCTATTTTTCGGATCGAAACCAGCCTCTGAATAATAAAGACACATATCCCCGAGAAACATCAGTAGCGAGCCCAAGATACCAACGACTATATAAATCATGCCTCCTCCTTCTGTTCTGAGATGCCAAGACTTGTGGACCCTCCATATTACAGTCCAGTCCTGATTGGCTATTTGAATTATTGTTGAATCTGCTCCCTACTAATGACTATTTTACGCTCAGACAGTCACTAAATAAACGGTCTGATCTGCCTCGAGCTGGCAGCGCAAGACGCCATCATCATCTACTCTATACTCGACCTCAGCCTCTTGATTTGAGCGATCCAGAAAAGTACGTCCAGCATATTCTTCACCCAGCATAACTTCGAGCTCCCGCTCACCATTCCGCGAGAAGGCAAAGATCAGCTTGCCAGGATGTTCCTCATCACCGTGACGGATTATTCCGTAAGCACCAGCTTCGGCCAGAAAGACTTCTTCCTCACCATAGGCATAGTCGCGTCTGAGTTCTAGCAAGAGCCGCAGTCGCTCACCCAATCCCCCATATTCACTGCCCTCAAGACCGTAGAAGTCACCAGCGAAAATACAGGGATAGGCATCCCGCTTCAAGAGGATTAGGGCGTTGGCAAGCTCTCTAAACTCTTCTGCAACCCATGATTCCAACGACTGTCCAGGCTGTGAGTCGTGATTGTCGACGAATGTAATACTGTTTAATGGACTATCCTGCAAGAGTGTGCCCGCAAAGAGCTTGGCATAGTCGTAATCGGGATCGCTGGCTGCTGCCTGTAAATTAAAGTGCAGTGGCACGTCGAAGAGTCGTAAATTATAGTCAGTAAATTTCAGGTAGGCCGAAAGAGGTGCCTCACTTCCTTGCCAATACTCCCCAATGAACTGAGTTTCAGGATAGCGCTCACGAACCCTTGCCTGAAGCTCCTTGATAAATTCAGCCGAAATATGCTTGATCGCATCTAGCCGAAAACCGTCATAGCCAAATTCCTCGATCAGCCAGAGAGCATTGCGAATTAGCTCTTCACGAACCTCGGGATGACTGTGATTGATATCGGCATTCATCAGATAGTCGAAATTTCCATGCTCCTTATCCGTATCCGGTGCCCATGTTTTGTTTTCACCGAGAATCCTGAAGATGCCTGACTCACCCGTCAATTGGTCGAAGTCCACACCCGTAAAGTGATTGAAGTTCCAGACGAAGTCCGAGTACTGGCCCTGGCGACCAGGAAAATTGAAGCCCGTCCAAGCCTCAATTTCACGCGGTTTCCCGACCTCCTCTAAGCGATTATCTGGATTGACGGGAACCGCCTCACAACGCTCAGTATAATCGGCACCGCCCTTGTGGTTATAGACCAAGTCGGCGAAAACTTGGATGCCCGCCTCATGCAGAGCCTCGATGCAAGCTCTGAGTTGCCAGACAGTGCCATACTTCGTACGGCGCTCACCATGCTGCTCGAATTCACCTAGGTCCCAGATATCGTACGCCGTATAGCCAACATCAAATGGCGAGACACCCTTCATGGCAGGTGGCAGCCAGACAGCGGCAACAGCTAGCTCTTTAAGTTCCTGGGCCTTTGCCGCCAAATTATCATAGAAAGTTCCATCACTGGGGCTGTTCCATTCAAATGTCTGAAAGATTACTGTGTTTTCCATGAGCCTATTTTAGCAAGTTTTGACTAGTAGGCAGTTCATAGCGCTGCTCTAGCACTCTAAAATTCTGCTTTTTGGCCAGCCATTAAAAAATCCGACAACTAACTTGTCGCTTCGCTGATAAAAGATGTAACTTTCAATGCCAAACTTAGCCAAAATCTCTAAAAGCAGTTAAGATATGTCTATCACAATTATTTAAGGAGCTTTTATGGCAGAAGTAACCAAGCAAGTTAGCGCTAAACAGTTGAAGCGCTATGCAAAAGATTATGAAAACAACGCAGCCAACCGCGTCATTGAAAGCGCCATTATGGGCGTCGGCATCGACAAGGCAGCCATGGATCCAGAGGTCGTCAAGCAGCATAGCTTCATCTTCTCCGATGAGTGCAAGCAGGGCGAACCCACCAATCAGAAGAAGTCTGGCCGCTGCTGGTATTTCGCAGCCGTCAACAGCCTCCGTCAAATCGTCATGGAGAAGCTCAATGTCGAATCTTTCGAGTTCTCCGAAGTCCACCTCTACTTCTATGACAAGGTGGAGAAGGCCAACACCTACCTCGAAGAAATTATCAGAACTGCTGACCGTGATCTCTTAGACCGTGAAACCCAGCTCATTATGGATTCCACTGTCTACGACGGCGGTTTCTGGGAATATTTCGTGCCACTTTGCAAGAAGTATGGCCTAATTCCCAAATCGGTCGGTCCTGAGAGCTTCCACTCAGCAGATTCCTACATGTTCACCAAGCAGATGGACTGGCGTCTGAAATCCCATGCCATGGCCATCCGCAAGGCCAAGGCCGAGGGCAAGGACAATCGCGAACTTCGCAAGATCAAGGATCAAGCCCTCGAAGAGGTCTACGATATCTGCATCAAGTGCCTCGGTAAACCAGTAGAGAAGTTCACCTACACCTACCGTGACAAGGATAAAAAATATCAGCGCCTAGAAGAACTGACCCCTGTGGAATTCTTCGAAAAATACATTGGCGCAGAAGAACTCGACAAGCGCGTCAACCTGATCTCTGACCCCAGAGACATCCACCCACATGGTCGCGTACTAGAGCTCGAGAGCGCACGCTCAGTCTACGAATCCGCACCAGCTAGCGGACTAAACGTGCCCATCGAAGACCTCGCTGAAGCAGTACTGAAGTCCGTGAAGGACGGCGTACCCGTCTGGTTCGCCTGTGACGTGGGCAAGGACATTGACCGCAAACTCGGCATCCTCGACGACAAGCTCTTCCGCTACAACGACATCCTGCCGAAGCTTGGCGACTTCACCAAGGCAGACCGCTTTGCCTCTGGCTACTCCCAGGCCACCCACGCCATGAACATCACCGGCGTCGACCTGGACGAGGACGGCAAACCACTCTATTGGAAGGTCGAAAACTCCTGGGGCGACGACCTCGGCAAGAAGGGTACATTCTCCATGAGCCACTCCTGGTTCCTCGAATATACCTACGAGGCTATTGTCGACAAGAAGTACGTACCTGAGAAGTGGCTGAAGGGCCTCGACGAAGAGCCTATCAAGTTAGAACCATGGGATAGAATTGCCAGTTCAATGAGATAGGCAATTAGCAATCAAGACTAGATTGATAAAGGAGTAGCAGCTGCTACTCCTTTATTACTTTGACAGTTTCCATCACTGGCGCTTCATCTGGGAAGTCATTGGCATTCGTTGGCAATTTAGCCAGCCGATCTAATTCCTCGAAGCCCTCTAGCAACTTGCCAAAGGCGGCATACTTGCCATCCAAGAAAGCCGCATTCTTATGACAGATAAAGAACTGAGACGAGGCAGAGTTGGGATTCATAGCCCGCGCCATGGAAATCACACCTCGCTCGTGGCTTAAATCATTCGGGACACCATTTTCAGAAAATTCACCCTTGATATTTTCTTCGGCACCACCCGTCCCATTGCCGGAGGGGTCGCCACCTTGGATCATGAAACCCTCGATGATCCTGTGGAAGATCAGGCCGTCATAGAAACCTTGTTTGACGAGTTTTAAGAAATTATCGACAGTCAGCGGCGCCTTCTCAGGCAGCAGCTCGAGCAGCATAGTGCCGCCGTCTTTTATCTTGATCTCAACTTGTGGATGCTCAATATTCATAAATATTACCTTTCTTAGCAAGCAGAATAACTCTGCTAGATAGCTTGAGGATACTACAGGAATGGAATTCTAGGCAAAAGCCAGGCTTTTGCCTACGCCTTAGCTTCTGCTCTGTTAGAATGATATTAAAGCTTAGTCAGGAGGACAGGTAAAGCATGAATAAGAAAATTTTCTCCCCTCTAGCACTCTTATTAGTAAGTTTGCTATTGCTCACTTCTCTCTTTTCTGCTTGTAATTTAGAAGAAATTACTAAAGAAGACTTAGAGCTGCCAGAGGAAGAAGCCGAAGTTATAAGCCCAGATGAAAGCGTAGCCCCTGAAGAGGAGACCGCTGAGCCAGAGATCTCTGAAGAGGTCTTCGACTACTACCAGAAGCTCGCCATGTGCTTTGAAGATGACTTGCAGTCTGCCAGAATCAAGCGCTGGCCTGCGAGCGAAATCAGAGTGGCTGTAAACGACAAGGCCAGCACAGAGGATTACGAAGCCATAGAGAAGCTGCTGAGCGACATTACGAGCATCCCTGGTCTACCACAGTTTATCTTGGTTGAAGAAGATGCCGAGGAGCTAGATCACGAGAAGAACAGCCTGGTCATCTACTACGAGACTAAGGCCGAAATCGAGAAAATTCTCGAGCTCACAGATTTCCAAGTCTATCAATGGTACATCAACTGGGGTATCAAGCCTGCCTTCGAATTTACCGACGCTGCTATCTTCTTGAATACAGAGGATACGGTAGAAAAACGTGAATTTGGTTTAAGGAAGGCCTTCTTGCAGATGCTCGGGCTCTTGAATAATGATGTCCGCAATAAAGAGCTGGCCCTAGACAGAAATTCAGAGATTATTGAATTGAGTGAGCTTGATAAACAAATTTTGGAGCTGCATTATCGACCCGAGATTCGTCCCAATATGCTGGTCACAGAAGCCGTTGCCGATCTCAAGGCAATCTATCTTGAAGGTGCCGATCCCAGCGAAATCAAGGCCAAAAACACCCCCTCAGAAAAAGAGCTTGAGGCCGAAAAGGAAGCCAATATCGACTATATTCCAGATGAAAGCACTGAAGAGCTCTGGAAGTCTCTTGGTGTCACTCCCCGTCACGCCGAAATTATCGAGCAGGACTTCTATGCCCAGCGCAAGGACATCGACCCCGAGTTTTTCGAACGTGCCCTCGAATACTTCGAAGAGGTTGTCGGCTACGGTGAATTTGACAGTACCTATGACGGCTACGTCCACAAGTGGTCAAACGAGCGTGAAATTTCCGTATCTATGCTTGGCGATTACGAGGACTGGGACCTTGAAACTATGGAAAATCTCCTTGCTCAATTGAACAATATTCCCAATATGCCAGAATTCAAACTCAAGGCAGAAGCCGATGAAACTGCTGACATCGTCATCCACTTCTTGCCACTAAAGGAGATGCATGAGGTCATCGGCTCTGACATGTTGTCAGAATGGGGAATCTTCTTCTACCAATGGGATAGTAGCTTTGAGACCATCAGCGCCAAAATTGGCATAGCCACTGACGTCAATACGAAAAATTCGCGACGTCACCTCTTGCAAGAAGAATTCATTCAGTGCCTAGGCCTAATCAATGACAGCTACGAATATGCCGATAGCATCTTCCAGCAAGAGTGGACCACAGTCCAATATCCCAATGAGCTGGACTGGCTGCTAGTGGAAATGCTCTACAGGCCAGAAATCACAGCCGAGATGCCAATCGATGAGGCCATTGAGACCCTGCGAGGACTCTATCTCGACTAATTCATAAGATCGAAGGGATCATCTAATATCCCCAGATTATTATCATCTGGACCCGTGGATAATTTTTCAGCCGGCGTGAGCACGAAATGTAGCTTGCGCTGGCTTTTTTCAGCTGGCAAAAGCCGGTAAAGAGCTCTCAGCTCTGCTTCATTGGGTCCGTTTGGCGGCAGTTGGGGCTCTAGTGCTAGCCCACAATAAGGTGTTGTCAGGCGATTGGCCGTCAGCGGAAGCGGATTGCCGCCAGGGAGAACATTGGTGCAGTGTTGAGCGGTATAGACCTGTAGACCTGGTGTATCCGCATAGACTTCCAATTTGGCTTCTGTATCAGGAGCGAATAATTCGGCAAGTTTTGTCAATTCTAATTTCTTTCCAGCAACTAGGGCCTCGAGATTCTGGCGATTGAAGAAGTAGTGGTCAATACCTGCCACAGACTGCAGCGAGGAGAGCAGTGCTCTTGAGCTCTCATCAGTAATTTCGCAAGCTCTTGACCTGGCTGGCTTCAAGCTCCGATGGAGGACGCGCCCTGCCTTAGTCGTGAAGTCTAATAAGGTATTTTCACATTGCTCAGGGCAGTCAAAGAGCGGGAGCAAATCGCCGTCAGGCAAATAGACCTCTGTGGCGTGTAGTTTCAACTCCTGCAAGACAATGTCGGGATATTTAGAGAGGTTGAAATAGGGGTGGAAGCCCATATTGACGTAAGTTTCTCTATCACTTTCTGCCGTCATGACGATTTCCAACTCACCTGGCTTGGCCAGGCGATATTCCACCTCGAAGTGGCGATTGCCAGGAAAACCATCCTCCTGGTCCGCAATATCCAAGCCGAGAGTGAAGCTCTCGTCGTCATGCTTCAGCAAGTTCCAATAGCGCCTGGCTCCTCCCGCTGGACCACTGTGCAAGATGATCTCATCAGCTATTTTGACGCGGCCGGCAAAGGGCACGAGCACGGCACCAAAGTAGTTTTTCGCCTCGGTCAGTGGGGTGAAGGGGTTGTCATAATTGAGGACGGCTTCAATGCCGCCGTAGAAGAACTTTCTGAGACTTGCGCCAAAGTTGGCAACCTCTATATAGCTGTTACCGCAGTCTAGGCGGTAACTGATCAGTTCGTTTTCACCGAGCGCTTGCGCTTCCAATTCGCGCCCTGGTTGGTGGATAATTTGCTTGAACATCACTAAACCTCTTTTCTGAAACCCAGTTTACGTCATAGTCATAGTTTTGTCTGAATCTTAATATAATGTTACGAATTTCTTGCTCCTTGAAATTGCATAGCTTATTATCTAGCCATAAGCATATACAGAGGTGCATATGGCAGACAAATATAATCGCTATCGTTGGGCTCGCTGGATTGCCAAGGACAGACCTAGACTGCGCGCATTTATAAAATTGACACCAGTGCTCTTCCTCGCTGGTCTAATGATGATTTCCAATATTCCCGTCTTAAGTGAATTCTTTGGATTCTCTCTCGACATTCTCATAATTGCACCCCTGGCAACCATTCTTGCCTGTATTGTCGCCTGGCTTAGCTCGGGTATTTCCGTCAATCGATCGATTACTGCTGCTATCGACAATGTCAAGGAGATGCAATTAGTCTTCTTCATCCTGATGATGGCCTACGCCATGGCAGACGTTTTCATGGCCTCTGGAGTCGGTGCCAGTATTATCAGCTTGAGCCTTAGACTGGGGCTTTCTGCCCGTACCGTGGCGATTGTCGCCTTCCTCGTCAGTTCCCTGCTATCTCTGGCTACGGGTACTTCCTGGGGTACTTTTGCCGCTACTGCGCCAATCTTTATCTGGCTGGCCCATATCACTGGCGGCAATATTCACCTGACCATGGCAGCAGTCGCTGGCGGCTCATGCTTTGGCGACAATCTCGGCTTGATTTCTGACAATACCGTCGTCAGCTCTGGTATACACCGCGTTGAAATTACTGACCGCCTGCGCAATCAATGGGCCTGGGCCACAAGCTGTCTTGTCTTGACAGCCATCTGCTTCTTCATCGCCTCCCTTAGCCTAAACAATGCTCCAGTCGATGGAAGTAGCGCCATTGCCTCCATACCTGCAGATACCTGGGCCGTACTAGCTGAAGAGCGGCCTGCAGCTGTCCTCTTACTGCGCCAAGTCGAGGTCGGTGTACCGCTCTACATGATTTTGCCAATTCTCATAGTCATCACGGCGGCCTTTCTCAAGGTCCCCACCCTACTCTGCCTGGTCAGCGGAATTATCTCAGCTTACATCCTCGGCCTCTTCGCCGGTACCATTACCAATACCTCAACCTTCCTCGAACTTCTGAAAAACGGCTTCTCCTCAGCCGGCTCCTGGGTCATCATCATGATGGCTTGGGTTGGCGCCTTTGGCGGCGTCATGGCGAAGATGGATGCCTTTAGACCACTCTCTCGCCTCAGCTATAAGCTGAGTCGCAAGGTCTCACATTTGATGTTCTGGAACGGCATGATGAGCTTCCTCGGAAATGCCGCCCTAGCGGACGAGATGGCACAAATTGTCACTATCGGGCCAATCGTCCGTGACATTACTGAAGATTCCGTAATCGGCCCCGAGGCTGAGAAAGAGAAGCTGCGTTTCCGCAACGCCACCTTCAGTTCTGCACTCGGCATCTTCGGCTCACAGTTCATCCCCTGGCATGTCTTCGTGCACTACTTCCTCTCAGTCTCGGCCATGATCTATCCTCTGGCTGAATTTAACTTCGCCTCTATGGTTCGCTATAACTACATGGCAATGATCTCTGTCTTCTCCCTGCTCTTTTTGACCTTGACCAATCTTGACCGCTTTTTGCCCAATTTTGGCACTCCGAAAGAACCCATTGTCAGCTTGCGAGCCGAGCTCCCTGAAAAAGAGGATGTCATCTAGATTTTTAATCTAGCCGTTTAACCGCAAATAAGGGCTGCTCCACAAGTGGAACAGCCCTTAATTAAGCTCTTTCTTCGTTCAGAAACTAGGCTTCTTCTTTCATCGCCTTCAAGCCCAGTTCATTGAGCACGTTCCAGGGACGGTTGAACAGTGGCTGGAAGAAGAAGTCGCCAAAGGCGATATCTTCATAAGTCAGCTTGCCCTTAATTGCCATGGAAACAGCTTGCATGAGACCCGTCAGATCGTGCTTAGAGAGGATCTGAGCACCAATTACTCGCTTATTGTCCTTATTGTAGACGAGCTTGGCATAGACCTTGGCGTTCATCTCTTCAGGGAGATATTCGTCAAGAGCCAGAGTTTCAAGATAGACTTGACCGAAGTTGACACCCAGGCGCTCAGCGGCCATGGCTGTCAGACCAGTGCTTGAGAAGTAGTAATCGTAGACCTTGAGAGCTGAAGTTCCCTGCATACCAGTGTATGGGAAATGCTTCTCTTCGAGGTTCTTGGCAGCTACTCTACCCTGTTTTCTGGCATTGGTGGCGAGGTCGATATTGAGCTTGCCGTCAATTGGATTGAAAATCATTTGAGTAGAGCCACCAGCTGCGAAGACATCCTTCGCTGAGGTCTCCTGATACTCGTCAACCTTGATGAAACCACGCTCATCCATATCCAGAGTACCCTTGAGAATCTCGGTATTTGGATGGTTGCCAACACAGGTCAGTACTAGATCTGCTAAGAAGTCGCCTTGCTCTGTCTTGACTACTGAAACCTTGCCATCCTTGCCCTCGATTTCGGTGACATTGACATTGGGCAAGAATTTAATACCCTGCTGCTCGATTTCTGCAGTCAAAATATCTGTCAATTCTTTATCTAGATGGGTGTCAATTAGGCGTTCTGCTCGATTCAGCATAGTTACCTTCTTGCCAGCCTTGTTGAAGCACATGGCAGCTTCCAGAGCAATGTAACCACCACCCAGGATGACGACATTTTCTACTTCTGGACTATGCTCTAATTTCTCTAGTAAAACGGCTTGGTCGCGACCGCCGAAGAGTTCTACACCCTCCAGATCCAGGCCGGGTAGTGGCAAGATATTTGGTGCCATACCTAGGCCGAGAATTAATTTATCGTAATTTTCTTTGCGCTCTTCACCAGATTTCAAATCACGCACTCTAATGGCATGCTCTGCTGGTAAAACTTCTAATAATTCAGTTTCTGGGAAAACTTCTACGCCGCGCTTGCGCATAGAGTCTGCAGAACTATAGCGAATGGTATCGACATCTTTGACCGTACCTTCCAGGTACAGATGCATACCTCAAGACATGAACGAGAGATAGTCCCCCTGCTCGTACCACTGTAATTGATAATCCTTGCCTGACTGGAGCATTTCTTCTAATGCTTCATAGCCAGCGTGTGATGAACCGATAACAATAACTTTCATTGTATTACTCCCTTCTCATTATGGGTCAGCTAATTATTTTCATATATTTGCTCAGTAGAGACCCTAAATATAAGTATATCTGTACTGACCCCGAGATTCATTCTACAGAATTTTTAGAACCATTCTAATTTCTGTAACTTGCGTTATCTATCATGACAATACTTGCCATGTATTTTTGAAGTGTTAGACTAAGTTTGACTGTCATAGACAGCAAATAACAAGTGAGTGAAAGGAAATATTATGAGCAAGAAATTTAATGACCAGACGACAAAGAAATTTAATGAATACATTGCAGATCTCGCTGTAATGTCTTTTAAAGTCTACAATATCCACTGGAACGCTGTTGGTAGCGACTTCTACCGTGTTCACATGTACACCGAAGAAATTTTTGAGGAAACTCTAGAATTCATGGATCAGGTTGCAGAGCATCTCGTGAAGTTTGAAATTACCCCAGCTTCAACCCTGAAAGAATATCTCGAACTCGCCACCATCAAGGAAATCGAGCCACGTCCATTCGAATGCCATGAAGGTCTGAAGATCATCCTAGAGGATCTCGAATACCTCCGTGACAAGGCCACTGAGATCAGAAGCTTGAGTGATGAAGAAGATTGGTTCTCCGCCGTCGCCATGATTGAAGACCAAGTTGATGTCTTCAATAAGCGCATCTGGTTCCTGCGCGCCATGTCCACCAAGTAATTCCGCTCATTCACTGGCCCTTCGGGGCCAAGTAGCATCTAAGTAAGGTTTAGAGGGAGTAGTCTGGCGACTGCTCCCTCAGCTTTTGCCTGAAAATCATGGATTTTCAACTATCTTTTACAAGCTCGAATACTATATAATGTAATTAACTTGTAATTTAACTGGAACTTATACTGACTGGCTAAATTCTAAGAATAATCTAGAAGGGCGGTGTTTTAGCATTTGAATAGAGAGAATATAAAGATTTTCGCAATTTTAAAGACAGGTAAATTTAAAATTTTAGCTGTGACCATGGCCAGCACTATTTTCCTCTCAGCTTGTACCCAGGGTGTCAAATTCCATCCCTCGGATCGGACTGAGCCAGCAACTGTAGTTACTGCTACAGAGACGAAAGATGTCCCCGAAGAAGCCAAGGCGAAGCGAGAAGAAGCTACTATTGAGGCTACTGTAGAAGCTAGTACTGCTGTCGAAGCTGGTGATGAAGACCTGGCTGAAGAAGTGGCAGAGACAGAAGAATCTACAGCAGAGCAAGCAGAGCAAGTCAGCACCGCTCCCACCGAGCCAGAGTTGCAGAATCCCACTGTTCAGGAGTTTAAGGCTGAACTGAAGAAAGAGGAATTCTCCTTCTACGTCAACAATTTGGTCAACGATCCAGAGCCAAGTTCTGTAGTTTACGCTGACAAGCAGGTTGGCAAGGCTGAATTAACTGTCTTTTACGCCTACTTCGACAATCAAGAGGCTGCTGACAGGGCAATCGCCAACCTTCTCGAATCCGATATGATCGGCAAGGCAATGTCTTTTGGCGCCGAGCTTGAGAAAATTGTCGATGAGTCTGGCAATAAGGTATATACAGTAAATCTCAATAGCTGGCTTGCAACAGCCCGTGCCGAGATGAGACAAGATGGCGAGCGCATCGGCCTCGTACTCTTATATAAGAAGAACAACGATGTCGTCTTTGAACCCTATTTCGAACTGATGGGTCTCGATGACAAATAGGAGGAAGGAAATAGCATGAAAGAAAGAACTGTAAAATTACTGAGCATTCTCTTGGCTCTGAGCTTGCTCTTCGGTCTGGTAGGTTGTAAGGCTGGCCAGCGCAAGCAAGAACTGGACGAGGACGTTGCTGCCCAAACTACTCTTGGTGAAGACAATGCCGATTCTGAGCCCAAGGACTTAGATGAGGAGGAAGCTCCAGCAGAAGACGAAGCTGAGGCCGAGGCAGATGAACCTGCTGAAGAGGCTGATGCTGAAGACGAGACAGAAGAACCTGCCGAAGAGGCCGATGCTGAAACACACGAGGATAAGGTCAATAAGCTGGCTGCCCTCGATGCCGACAGTGCTGCTAATTTCCTCTTAGATAACGGCTTCAAGGTCTATGACATCACGAAGATCAAGCCATTAGACGTCAAGCGTGCAATTTTTGCCGCCAACTATGATCCCGAGAAGATGATGCAGGGCTTCAAACTACTAATTGAATCTGGTTTACTCGACAACTTACTCGGTGAAAAAGCAGAAAATATCGGTGACATTGACATAGCCAAATTACTAGACAGAATACCCATTGACGCCGTCCTGAACTATCTGGCAACGCTCAAGGTCAACTTCTACAACGTCTTCTACATCTCATTTGAAGATGCAGAAGCAGCCGAAGAAGCCTTCTACACCGGCAAGGGTATCATTAGTCTGACCGACGCCGAGAAGCAGCAAGTCGGTGAAGTAACCGAGAAAGTCAAGAGTGAGATCCCTGCTATTCAGAAGGAAATTCAAAAGATTCTCACCACCTACATGATTGAGCACCCAGAACAAGCCAGCAAGGCAATCGCTCTACTACAAGACATCTTAATCCAGATTTCCCAGCCAGAATGGGTTATTCAAGAAGAGGGTCAACTGGTCAGAAGGATTGCTGTTGAGCTGCCAATGGGCACTATCTTCATCGAAGAAGCGCAGCGTGACGAGCACGTCTTCCTCTTGATCTCCTTGATCACGACGGATGATGAGAGCAAGATTGTCGCCTTAAACGAAGGTCTGCACATCTGCGAAGTCAGTCCAGCTGAATTGATTTCTCTAAAATAATTTAGCTAAATAGAATTTAAGAAGCGGCAGCGAGAAATCGCTGTCGCTTTTTATTTGGCTTAATTTTTGTAGTCGAAATCGTGTAAGTGAATGTCGAAAACTCGATATCTACAAAAGCGGTAGAAATCTATCTGGCATCAAGCTAATTTCAGTAGCTTAATCCTCTAAATCTCCGTTACTAAGTCCTAGACGCTTAAAGGCCTCAGCACGGCAAGCCATGGCATATTCATCGGCACTCTGACTCTTCGGGAACGGCAGATCTCCATAGCGATGGCGCCATGCGAGCTCTAGTAAGCGGTCAGCCATAGCAGGGTTTCTCGGTAAGAAGGCTCCATGAGCATAGGTGCCATAGAGGTTCTTATAGATAGCGCCCTCATTTTCTCTCCTGAGATTATTGCCATAGCCATAGAGAACTTGACCAAAAGGCGTGGCAGAAGCCTCAAGGAAGGTCTCTCCACCATGATTTTCATAACCAAGCAGATAATTGGGATCTCTAGCTAAGTCTGCTGCTGTGCGCTCGGTTGCTGGCTTGGCACCATTCATCAAGAAGAGCAGCTCGCCAACCATGCGCTCCTCACCCGCCCTGGTCTCCAAGGGCAGAATACCGAGACCAGTCAATTTTTGCTCAGCAGTCAAATAGTGCTTGCCCATTAATTGGTAGGCTCCGCAAATGCAGAGGAAGACGGCACCAGACTCAATAGCAAGACGAATCTCTGGAGCCTTTTGAATGAAGTCTTGATACACTAATCCCTGGTCACTATCCTGGCCTCCACCCATGAAATACAGGTCATAGAGGCTAGGGTTTAACTCGTCCTTACGTCCTATCGTGTGCACTTCAAGCTCTATACCCCGAGATCTCGCCCTTTGTCCTAGGCAGAGGACGTTTCCGCGATCGCCATAAAGATTGAGTTCAGCTGGGTAGAGATAGGCGAGTCTGAGCCTGTGATCTAAATTCTTTTCTGACCTATCTCTTTGCAGGCTGACGAGGCCCATGCTGTCTTTTGCAGTCAGTTTCCGCTCAGGCTGCTCATGGATTTCGCTATAGGCACATTCTCCAGTCATTTTGGCAGAGCCGAGACTTAGGCTGCCACCTGCATTGAGGATCTGGCGCCACTGGTCTAGCTCAGAGCTGGCTCTGGCCGCGAGTTCAGGACGCATTCTGTGACTTCCCGACTTATCGAGCAGCCAGTAGACCGTCTTGCTCTTGGCTCGATTTAGGAAGCGGGCGAGTAATTCGAGGTCATTTTGCGCCAATTCTAGACGTCCCTTAGCCACACTGGCATAGCGGAGTCGCAGAGCCAGATCATATTTTCTGTTTCCTGTAATCCCGATTTGCCCTGCGAAGGGGAGTTTTTCAAAGAGAATATCCCAGAGCCAGGACAAGTCACTGGAATGCTCCTGTCCCGTCTGGTCTAGGCTTAGCATTAGACCGCCGAAGTCCTCTTGTTGCAGGGCCCAGGCCAGAGTTGCGTTATAGGCTTCGGGATTGTCTGCACGCAGTAGGCAGAAATTACCCATGGGAGAATTAAAGCGTTCAAAGCGACCCCGAGGTGGTAGGCAGCGCCCCAGGGCATAAATTGTCTGCTCCGCTGAAAGCCCAAATAATCTCGCGAGAAGGGCTGCCGCCGCCGCATTATAGGCATTCATGAGGCTTGGCATCAGAAGTTCAAGCTCTAAATTCTTGACATCTGGGAAGTCGAAGCGCAGCCGTGAGCACTTCTGGCCCTCACCTAGCTGACTAAATTCTAAATCCCGCTCAGGCCGCTGAAAGTCACCATTTGGACAGTAGTAATCGCCGAAATTGGAGAAGCTGAGCCCTCTGTATTCAAGTTCCGCCCCGCAGTAGTTACAGTGGGCAGCCTCAATTAGAAAGTGCTCGGAGCGATTGTCCAATTCATTGAGTTCGTGAGCATCCAGACCGTAGTAGTGAATTCTCTCCTTGTCTTCTATCTCAGCACCGATATAGGCAACCAGCGGGTCATCGGCACAGAGTATAGCTTGTGCCTGCGGCGCAAGTTCTAAACCTCGCTTGAGATTTGAGACTAGAGAATCTAATTCACCATAGAGATTGAGTTGGTTTCTCGAGAGATTGGCAAGTACGATGAAATCTGCTTGCAGCTGCTCTGCGAAGTAGGCAAATTCGGACTCCTCGACTTCGAGAATATAGACCATGGGTTCACCCCTCGCCCGACTCTCTTCAACAGCTGTGAAATAATCTGCTGCACGCTCTGTGCGATCATCGTGCCAGTGGATATTGGACTGCAGCGGAATACCTGCCTGTCTAAAGACTTCCTTCAAAATATGGCAGATGCTGGTCTTGCCATTAGTGCCTGTAATTAAGATGGTGGTGACAATACCCAAGACTAAAATTCAATACCAGGCCTGGCGTTCAGGCCGAAGCTCTGATACGGATGCTTGCGTTCACAGCACTCTGTGTAATAATCAGTCGCCTCAATTACAGCATCACTTGGGCCTCGACCTGTAATTACTAACTCAGTATGCTTTGGCTTATGCTTCATGAAGTCAATCAGGCTTTCTTCTTCAATGACACCTGCGGCAATCGCCCCAAGCGCTTCATCGAGGACGACCATGTCATAATTTGCGGCCTCCGACCGCGCCATTTCCAGGCGCTCTTGATTCTCCGCCTTGGCCGTCGCAAGTTCTTCTTCTGTCATGTGGAAGGTGAATTTATTGACCTTCTGACCCGTCACCAGCTTGATATTATCTAGCTTCTCCATGATGCGAAGTTCAGCCGAATTACCACTTTTTAGAAATTGTATGAAGAGGATTTGCCAATTGCGGCCAGAGGCCCGAAAAGTCAGGCCGGCAGCCGCTGTCGACTTGCCCTTACCATTACCTGCATAGACCTGAACATAGCCCTGTTTCTGAGCATGCTTGTGTTCCATAGATGCCTCCTAATTGACGTTTCCAGGCTTATGCCTAGAGTTTACTATATCTATCACTGGGCTACCAACTTCGCGGCCATAGCGAATTAGCCAGAGACTCGTTCTGGCGACAGGACGCTTATAAATGCGTTCTATGGCCTCACGATAGAAGTAGAGCTGAGTACCGTAACGCTCGCTCAATAATTCACCTAGTCGCTCATCATCTGCAAGCACCCTTGCTGGCAGGCGGTCAGACTTGTAATCGACGAGGACTACACTTCCATCAGGGCGCAGGTAGAAGAGGTCGATAATCCCCTGCACGGCAACTATTTCCCCACTCAACTGAACTGCCTCTTCTGACTTGAAGAACTCGGCGGGGACGGCCAGGGTGAAGTTGCGCTCGCGCTCGACATGTACAGCCTCCAGAATTTCTCGGGCCAGCTCTGAATTGGCAAAAGCCAAGAGATGGTCGATATTTTCTGTTCTCATCACTTCAGCAAATTCGAGCTCATCTAAGAGCTCATGGCTCCTAAAACTCTCCAGCTGCCTATAGAGATCTGCCAGTAGATCACTTGCTGCTGCGCTCTTTTGCAGATCCCAGAGCATCAAGACCTTGTGCAACAAAGAGCCGTATTCACTAGGGCTAAAACCAGTCTCTGTATTGGCGGCAGCTAGCGGCTCGATAAGCAAGGACATATCTGGCATGACCTCCATCTCGCCAAGCTCTAAGACTCGACCACCAAATTGTCTGGCTACCTGCTTAGTAAGCTCCGAAACACTGAGCTTACCTGGCAAGTCTACTAATTCCTCATGTGGCAGCTCTCTGTCTTGGAAAGATGCGAGACTCAGCGATTTTTCAACTTCGGCTTGCGATATTGCGTCTGCTTCGCTGTCTAATGTACTAGAGCTCAACTGCTCTCTAGCCACTATAAATTCGTCAATTAGGCTCAATTCATCGCAAATTGACAGCTCAAGGTAATCATCTAATTTAGCCTCATAAGGTGGTAGGCCACTCAGGAAGTCTTCGGGTATATTCCATTCTTCGGCCATGGTAGCTAGTATTACCTGTAGATAGTTTGCCGACTGTGAGAGATAAACTGCTTCTAGGCTCTCTGCTAATTTCTTCTTACTACTTTGAGCAACTATTAATAGTCGCTCCTTGGCCCTAGTCAAGGCGACGTAGAGTATTCTCAGCTCTTCAGCAAATTCTTCAAGGGCTTCAACTTCTAATACATATTGATATCTGGGCATTATATAGCGCTCAACCAGCTCCGTTCCCAGGCCGAGGCTAGCCATGGTCAGGCTCCTGCTTTTGCCAGCCAATTCAAATTGTACTTCTGGCCTCAACGTCAACAGCGAGCTTCTAGCACCAGTCGAGAGTCGGACTAGTGGATAGCTATTGTTCTTACTGAGCCTCTGATTCGCTGCTGCTAAGATCACTACCTTGGCTTCAAGCCCCTTGGCAGCATGAATCGTCAATAATTTTAACTTGCCCTCCTCGCTGATCTTCTGCTTATCTGCCAACTGCGTCTCAGTTTCACGTAATTTCTTGAGCTCAGCTATTGACTCAGCGAAGCTCAAGCCGCGATTTTTAGCATCTTCAAGCCAGCCTATGAACAAGTCGAGATCTTCAAGCCTGCCAAGTCCATCTCTGTCCATCAAGGCCAGGTATTCACGGTATGGCGACAGTAGAAGAATTTCTTTTAAGACCTCCGGGTATGGCCTATAAGTCAATTCCTGGCGCCACTTTGCAAGTAGTTCCATGGCATTTTGCAAGGCTTCTTTGGCGGGGCTTGACGGGGCTTTTGCCAAATAATTTTGCAGTCTCTGATGAAAATACCTGCGACCGCCAAGGAGGCTGTAATAGGGGTCCTTTTCACTCTTTTGACTGCGGCTGAAATAGGCCGCTTCGAGTAGTTCAGCCTCAGAAATTTGTTGACCGTGCAGCGGTGAGCGCAAATAGGCCAAGAGCGGTATGTCATTTTGTGGATTCTTCAACGCCTCGACAAAGTCACTCAAAAAGAGCAGCTCCTGGCTATCAATTTTGACCTGCCTATTACTGTGTAGTGGGATGCCAAGCTGCTTGAAAACCTGACTATAACTTGCCAATTGAGCATTTTTCCGACAAAGCACCATAATCTCGTCATACTTATAGCCGGCAGCCTTCAGCTTCATGACCTCAACAGCCGTCAAGAGAGCCTCGCGCCGCAATTTGTCACCGTGACGAAAGAGCGCTTGCAGTTCATGATTCAATTTAGTTTTTTCCAGTATTTCTGCCTCGGGAACCTCAGCTTCTAGCAAGATCTTGACGGCAACCTTGCCTTCCAGATCGTATGCATCATGACCAGGCAAAAGCCGCTGCGTCTCATCATAGTCCAGACCCGCTATTTCACGCTGGAAAATTCTTGCAAAGAGGCGGTTAACATAGCTCAAGACCGCTGGCGTTGAGCGGAAATTTCTGACTAGAGTCAGGAGTTGGCCGTCAGCCGCACCCTCTTGATAGGCGGCCGCACGCTCCAAAAAGAGATTTGGCTGTGCGTGACGGAAGCGGTAGATAGACTGCTTCAGGTCACCAACCATGAAGAGCTTACTGCCGTCTCTTGCTAAGAGCCTAAAGATCTCTTCTTGGATGAGGGAAGTGTCTTGATACTCGTCGACGTAAATTTCTGAGATGTCAGCCGAAATGGCAGCAAGCTCGTCATCTTGACGTAGAAGTTCAAGACTAAGTTGCTCGAGATCTGAATAGTCAATCAAGTCGCGCTTGAACTTTAAATCGTTGTAGCATTCGTCTATTTTCGCCAATAGCTTGCCTTGCACGCGAGCCAGCCTGGCGGAACTCAAGAGCAGTTTTCTAAAGGTTTCGGCGGAAGTGGCAAAGAGCGGTGGAAAAGCAGACAACTGGAACTCCTCATACCAAGTGCTGCCAGCTTTGAATTTTCCTGTCATCAATTGGACCAGAGGTAAGATTTTTCGACCTTCAATATCTCGAAGATCGAATTTATCGGGATTTTTGTCTCGATTTCCGCGATTACTAATCTTGGGAATGAGCTCTTCTTCCGTCAATTTCTCCAGTTCTTCGCGTATGTTGTCGTGAAATTTGAGATAGTTTTCTGCAAAATTATCTTCATCTGCTAGAAGCCTATTAAAATCCTCAATTAATTGACCTAACTTGACGGCAAATTCTTCTCTACAAAAGAAATCCTCAAAATTCAGGCTGCGCTTGCCCTCAGCTGTCGGCTTCTTTGTCCAAACTGCCAACTGTGGATGGCCTAAAAACTCTCTAGTCCCATCTAAGAAGAGCCTTGCAGCCTCTGTGAACAAGTCATATGCGTGCTTAATAATGGCTGTCTCAGGACTTATAGTCGTAGACTTTTCTAAATCTTCAAGAGCTCTTTGCAATTCAAGCCTATAATCTGGGAGCGCCCTCAGGAGATGGTAGTCGCCTTTCAGATCTGCTTCAAGTTTTGTCGATTCAATAGTGATGCTCTGCCTCTGAAAGAAGTAGTCATAATCCGTCAATTCAGGTGTTAAGATCTCTTCTTTTGGACTTTCTGACTGCGTTTGAAAATCCCTTTTAAGCGCCGCCTCACCAAGCTTTGCATAAATCTCTAAAAGCACCTTTGACACTGCTTCTTGCAAGATTTCATCAGCCTCGACCTCATTCATAATTCGGCTCTTGGCCGATATTCTGCCCTGCCCCTGGTATTGCAAGCCGAGGTAATTATTCCGCAACAATTCCCAACAAAAGGCGTGAATTGTCGATATCTGTGCTAGCGGCAATCTGTCACGCAGCTCCCGAATCTTGAGCCTTAAATCCCGATCTGTACTCTGTTCCAAACGCTCCGTCAAATTCTTCTCAATCCTCTGCCGCATCTCCTTGGCCGCCTTCTTCGTGAAGGTCAGGACCAAGACATTTTCTGGCTTCAGACTAGGCTCGCCACCCTCTTCACTTGGCAAAAGCCTGGAGATCAAGCGCTCACTCAAAACCGCCGTCTTACCGCTGCCAGCACCAGCCATGAGCAATATACCGGCTTTTGAATCTTCTTTAATTGCCGCTAATTGTTCTCTAGTCCACTTCATTTGGCTGCTCCTTAGCTTCAGCTAATTCCTCTACTTGGGCGAAAATGCGGCGCCTGTCAAAACCACAGACCGACTTAAATCTACAGTAATGACAAGGTAGCTTGGCAAGCTCTATTTTAGTTCCCGCAATGACGCGAGGACGCGGTGCAATGTCGCCAGAGAAGAAATTACTAAGTGTCGCCCTGGCCTTTGCCAAGCTCTCCGCCGCCACCAACTGACAGTTTTCTACACCCTCAAACTTACTCTCCTTAAGATAGTTTAAATCTGCTACTCCTTGACCTAGGCTCACCGTCTTGGGGTTTGAGCTGTCTAGGCGGAGGATGGAGGCCTCTGCCACCTTAGCTTCCTTGAAATACTGATTGGCGACATAGATGTAGAGCGGCAGCTGGAAGTCGAGGCCAGCTTGGATTGCCGCCTCATCAAGATCTTGACTGCCAGTCTTATAGTCCGAAATAGAAAGAAGGTTTAGGCCGTCGACAACTTTCTCGTCAATCCTATCGATGACACCTGACAGCGCTATACTTGCGGTCTCAGCTGCCAGGGGAAAATCGAGCTGAACGGCAGCGCTGTGCTTGGGAAACTGCCACTCAGCATAGCGCGGTCTGAAACCCCTGTCCTCTCGCTGCAAGGCGTGGATGAAAGCTGGAAGAAAATTCAATAACTTCTGTCCTTCATTACCGTAAATCTCAGGCTCTAACCAGTAATTTAGGCCCTGGGTATTAGCCGCTCGCTGGTAGATTTTCGGGAGGAGATCTCTTCTCAGATAGTTCAGCCAGAGCTGCTCATCACCAGCTTCCTCCAAGCTCTCAGCAAGCTCAGCAAACTGTGGCAGGAGAAGTTCTAGCATCAAGTGGATAAAACTGCCTTTGCTCAGCGGATTGACCACCGCTTCGGCTCTCTCTTTGGCGCCGAGTAAGAAGGTCTGGAAGGCCTGGTACGGACAATTCGCAATATTTCTCAAACTGCTCGCCGAGCAAGCTGGGAGCTGCTTCAATATGCCGAGCAATTGATCCTGTGCCAGTCCTGGCCACTGCTGCTTGGCAAGTGCCAAACGCGCAGGCTCTTCGTAAAATGAGCTGAGGGATTCGTCAAAGTCACCAAACCAGGCAGTTCTGATGGCCTCAGCTAAGTCCCCTGGATAATTTGCCAGATATTGACGGCCAAAGCGGGCTAAAATCCGCCGCCTTGCCTCAGGTACTAGCGCCCTTTGATCTGGTAGTTGACCACTCTCGAGAGCCAGAATATGCTCGGGGCCGAGACTTGCTAGTCGCAGTTCAAAGCGCGATAGGGTCTCCCCCGTGAGGTAGGGTGGCGTGCTCTTTGGTTCAGCTAATTGACAGTGTAAGAAAATCAAGCCACGCCTTGGCAGGCTGAAGATCTGACTCAGTAAGTAGGCATTCGTCTCTGGATAATCCTCGCGATTATTGGGGAAGTTTTCTCCCACTACAGCCTTCAAGAAACTGCGCTCACTCGCCAGCAAGAGGCCCTCCGCAGGTAGCGGTGGCGGTAGATTATCTAGTGAAGTATTGAAGCAGAATAAGTAAGCCACATCTTTTGCCAATAATTGACGCATTGAGCCGACGGCTATGCGATCAACACCCAAAGGAATACTCGGTGGCATTGTCGCCGCCAGCGCCGTCAAGAGAAGTTCGAAGACTTCCTCCAGACTGCTCTTGCGCTCTGCAAATAATTCCTTCAAATCTCTAAGAACCTGGCCCACACTGCGCCAGCAGAGCGCATTATTCTGCTTGAAGATCTCGTCCTCAGACTCGGCCAGGATAGTTTCCAAGCTGGGCAAGACGCAGCGGTCAAGGTATTGCTCTAAGTCAGCGACAATTTCTTGACAGCTACCCACACGCCGCAGCGAGTTAAGCTCTCCTTGCAATTTCTTTATCGCTACAATGGCCGCCCTAGCTTCCCCTTCAGGCAAGTCCAGCTTACTTTCAAATTGACTGAGATAATTTATGCCTTGTGCCAGGGCCAAATTTTCTAAAATCGACAGCGCTGACAAGCTAACCGCCTCCGGCCTAAGAGCGTTTTCCAGACCGCTGAGGAGCTTGTCTACTCTGCTCTCACCGCCCAGCAAGTCACCGAGGAAGCTGAGCCAGCGATACAGCATCGACTCCGCAATGACGGGCACTCTACTGAGTTCTGAGGCCAGCTCAAACTCCTTGAAAACCTCCTCTATAAGGGCCTCGTCCGCCTGCTCGAAAATCGCTACGGCAATCTCTTTTCGCCGCACTCCACTAAGCAGCAGTCGCCTGATCTCACCAGCGAGAAATTCCGCCGCCTGATATCTATCCTCGGCATGGACTAGCTGCGGAGTAAAAGCAGACTTAAGACGAAATTCTGGATTGTCGCCCATGATATAAGTGGCAAAAGCCAAGCTCTCTTCTGCCCTTCCATCTTCTACCTCTTGATACAGCGGCTTGGCCTCGGGAATTTCTGCCAAGAGGTCCTCCAAACTCAATTGACTAAGTTTCGAGGCCCCAAACTGCCCTGTCGGCTTGGCCTCGCCCAGCGGCAGAGCTATGTGCAAGTCTGCCCCCTTCCTGTAAAGGGCTGCAATTAATTGAATTTCTTCTTTAGACAGTCTGCGCAAGTCGCCGTAGCCATAGATCCAAATTGCCGCTGCTTCAAGCCAACTCAAGGCCTCTTTGACAAACTCATCTTCGCTATTTAATAGCTCAGTTAGCAGCTTGCTGAGTGAACTCTTCAAGATGCGAGCTTGACTAGCCTGGCCAAAGGCCTCATACAGCGCACCCAGTTCTTGTAATTTTTCTCTACCTGCGACTAAGGGATAGTGCTTGGAAGCCTCTTGGATCTCTAAGCCATTGAGACCGTGGCGTGAGAAATCTCTCAAGACCTTGGCTATTTCACTGAGATTTTCAAGTTTTGAGGAAGCCAGGCAGAGCTTCTTAAAATCACTTTCTCTAGCTTCGAGAATAGACTTCAGGATGAGCAGCTCAGCGAAATTAGACAGAGGTTCGGCGGGCGCACCTGTCCTCGCCAAGCAGTATTCTGCCAATCTGCGGAAGCTCAGCACGTCCGCCATGAGCAAGCCGCCCCTGGCAAATTTCTCGAGATAGCGACGCTCACTTTCAGCCTTCAAGCTCTCAGGAACTAAGAGGTAGGCCTTGCGCTGGGGATTAGTATCTGTAAACTCTGCCAACTCATACAGGCAGCGGTCGAGCAGCGCTCTGGGATCTGCGCCGTGCAAGATTTTTACTTGTCCACTACTATAATTCGTCATTTATCATTCTCATCGCTATACTTAAGAAGTTATGAAGAAGGTAGATTTTACTAAGCTTCGCAATATCTTGGATCAGCAGAAGCACGAGCTATTAGACCACGACTGCCAGCAGGAGATTTCCTGGCTCTGCTTTATTCGTACAGCAATCAGTGATTTCCAGCGTACAAAAATCAGCTTGCAAGCCTCTTCTCTAGCATTTTTCATGGTCTTTTCAATCTTTCCCTTCTGCCTGCTGCTCAGCTCCATTCTAGCGCGTTTCGGTAATCTTGACGATCTCTTGCTCCAATTGACGGAGCTCACTCGCTTCCTACCGAATCGCGTCCTAGGTTTCATTGAAGACTTGCTCTATGGCATCAAGAGCTCTAAGTCCCTATCCTTTGGCATTGTCGGCTTCTTCTCCCTGATCTGGGCTGCCTCGAAAGGCATCAATCTGCTACTGAGATCTCTTTACAATATCTATGAGAGAAGCCTCGGCTCGAAGACCCTGCTCTTGAGGCGTGTCTTTTCCCTCTTAATTCTCTGTATCATGGCTCTCTCCGTACTACTCTTGCCACTTCTATTGAGTACCAGCAAGCTAGTTCTCGAAATGCTACAAGATGCCCTCTTCCCAGACTTACAGCTAGGGCTGATCTCCACCTTCTCCTACTTATTGAGCTTTCTGTATCTGAGCTTCGTCTTCTCCCTGCTCTACCACTATGCCTCTGGCAAGTCTGGACCCTTCTACAATGCCATGCTCTCAGGTTTTTTTGCGGCTTTTACCTGGTTGATTATCTCCAGAATCTTCTCCGTATTTCTATCTGGGCCACTTCGCTACTCCGCAATAATGAGCTCGCTGACAGGCCTTCTGGCCCTGATGCTCTGGCTCTACTTCAGCGCCCTAAGCCTTCTCATCATCGCGATTTTGCACAAGCAGCTCAACCGCCTTTACCAGCTAAGGCGACAGGCCTAGCCCCTAAGATCTACATCCTGATATAATAAATAGTCAGCATTAAGAGGGAGGTTCCTATGATTCAGGAATTATTGATTATTGATGTTTTCGCCCGTGAGATTTTAGACTCCCGCGGCAACCCCACAGTTGAGGCTGAAGTCGTCTGTGAAGACGGCGTATTTGGCCGTGCAGCTGTTCCGTCTGGCGCCTCTACGGGTGCTTTTGAGGCAGTGGAGCTGAGAGACGGCGATGCCGAGCGCTACTGCGGCAAGGGAGTGCTCCAAGCAGTCGCCAATATTAACGAAGTCATTGGACCAGAACTCACTGGCATGAACGTCTTCGAACAGGCCGCCATCGACTATTTCATGATCGACCTAGACGGCACCCCCAATAAGGAGCGCCTAGGCGCTAACGCCACCTTGGCCGTCTCCTTAGCAGTGGCAAAGGCCGCAGCGAATGCTCTAGGTCAGAATCTCTACCAATACCTCGGCGGTGTCTATGGACACACCTTGCCAGTCCCCATGATGAACGTCATCAATGGTGGTAAGCACGCCGATAACTCAATCAACCTACAAGAATTCATGATTATGCCAGTTGGTGCTCCGAGCTTCAGCGAGGGCCTCCGTGCCTCAGTCGAAGTCTTCCACAGCCTGAAGAGCCTCTTGAAGGAAGATGGCTATTCCACTGCTGTCGGTGACGAAGGTGGTTTCGCACCCAATCTAGCCCATGATGAAGAGGCTTTGTCCTACCTCGTCAAGGCTATAGAGAAGGCTGGCTACAAGCCTGGTGAGGATTTCTTCATCGCCATGGACCCCGCCTCTACCGAACTCTACGAAGAGGCGAAGAAAACAGACCGTGAAGGCTACTTCTTCTGGAAGACAGGCGAGTTCAAGACCTCTGCAGAAATGGTTGACTTCTATGCCGACCTCGTTGAACGCTATCCCATCATCTCTCTAGAAGATGGTCTCGCTGAAGAAGACTGGGATGGCTGGCAGATGCTGCAAGCACGCCTGGGTGATCGTGTTCAGATTGTCGGCGATGACCTCTTTGTCACCAATACCGAACGCCTAGCTAAGGGTATAGAACTCGACTGCGCAAACTCCATCTTGATCAAGCTCAATCAGATCGGTACCCTAACTGAAACCATGAACGCCATTGAGATGGCCCAGCTCAACAATTGGACTGCTGTCGTCTCCCATCGTTCTGGTGAAACTGAAGACGTCTCCATTGCCGACCTCGTAGTCGCCTGCAATGCTGGCCAGATCAAGACTGGCGCACCATCGCGTACAGACCGCGTGGCCAAGTACAATCAACTATTGAGAATTGAAGAGAGTCTCGGTGAAGCAGCACGCTATGCCTCATTCAAGGCCTTTAGATTGAAAAATTTACCTAAGCACTAGTTGAGGATTGTGGCCCCGTGAGTCCACGGGGCCCTTCCTTTTAAAGGAGCAATATGCAAGTTGAATTTTCCGACATACGCAAGTCTTTTGGTTCTAAAGAAGTCCTAAAGGGCTTGTCTTTTAATGTGGAATCGGGCCACGCCTTCGGCCTCCTCGGCCGCAACGGCGCAGGCAAGACCACCAGCATCCGCATCCTGATGAATGTCTTCTTCCCTGATTCGGGAGATATACTACTGAATGGTGAGTCGATCATCGGCCGCCAAGAGGAAGTCAGGTCATTTGGCTATCTGCCAGAAGAGAAGGGTCTCTATCCGAAATTGCAGATTCTTCACCAGATGATCTACATCGGCAATCTCCGCGGTCTAACCAAGCGCCAGGCGAGAAATAATGCTCGCTACTGGCTACACAAGCTTGGCATGTTAGAACATCAGCATCAGAAGCTTGAAACGCTGTCAAAAGGCAATCAGCAGAAAATCCAATTGGCTACTGCCCTAATCACCAACCCCCAGCTCGTCATCCTAGACGAGCCCTTCTCTGGACTCGATCCCGTCAACTCCCTACTACTGAGAGACGTAGTGCAAGAGCTGGTTGACGACGGTCGACTCGTCTTCTTCTCCTCTCATCAAATGACTTACGTAGAGAGCTTCTGTGAAGAAGTCGCCATACTAGACAAGGGTGAGATAGTCTTGAAGGGCAAGATCGACGAGATTAAACGTAGTTATCCCAGAGACCTCATCCAGATCCGCCTGAGTCAAGAGGCTGAAGCCATGGCCATGCCTGCCCAGGCAGTTGTAGAACGCCTAAAAGAACTGCAGAATCGCCAGGCTCTCTCCGCCGAAATCAGTGAAATTAAAGTCAAGGACAACTCGGCCCTAGTCCGACTTAAAGATCCTAGCACCAGAGATTTTCTACTTCGCGACCTCGTCAATTTGGAGCTGCCAATAGAGCGTTTCCAGGTAGTCGAGCCAAGTCTCGAAGACATCTTCGTCACAGTCACCAAGGATTCTGCCGAGGAAGGAGTAGAAGCCAATGCGTAAATCGAAAAATCAAGATCTACAGTTTGAACTCCAGGATAAAAAGGATCGCAAGCAGTCGGCAACCGTCACTGTAACCCTATTCGAATTTTACAATTACCTCTCTACTAAGAGCTTCATTATCACCACCTTAGTCGTCATCGTGCTAATCGGTCTAGGGCTCAATCTGCCCTTCCTCTTAGATACCTTTAAGAGCGCCACGACCTCTAGCCAAGTCAAGAATATCTACATCGCCACCTCTGCTCCAGAGGCAATCGACCTCGAAAAGCTCCAAAATGACGTCGATTCCGACGAATATGCCCTCTCCTTCTTGAAAATAGAAGATCTGGAGAGCTATAAGTCATTGGCCAAAGACGAGCAGACCTTCGGCATTCTCGTCATCGACGACGCCTGCCAATACCAGTGGATAACGAAGCGCAAGCCCTTTGGCGTCGATGTCGAGAGGATGCTTGCACGGCAGATCAGCAGAAGCTTAAAAGAAGAAACCCTACTCGCACGCGGCATGACGGAAGAAGACGTCAGCCTGGCTTTTGCCGAGCCTGAAATCACCGACATCGAATTAGTTGAAGAAAGCGGCAAGACCCAGGCCCGCACCATGCCCTACACTTACATCATGGTCATGGTCCTCTACATGTTCCTCCTGAGCTACGGCCAGATGACGGCAACCTCTGTCGCCTCCGAGAAGTCGACTCGGACCATGGAAATATTGATAACTTCGACATATCCGCGCAGCCTGATCTACGGCAAGGTCTTCGGGGCAGGTCTGGCAGGCCTCTTCCAGATGACAATTTTTGGAGCCGCCTACTACTTCTTCTACTCACTGTCGAATTTGACGGGCATGAGGGTCTCCTTCCTGACCGGCGCCCTTGAACTGCCTTTAGCGACCTTCCTGATGTCCATAGCAATTTTCATCATGACCTACCTGGCCTACGCCTTCCTCTTTGGCGCAGTCGGCTCCTTAGTCAGCCGCTCTGAAGAGGTCTCACAGGTCATCACACCACTGACGACGACGATTATTGCAATTTTCTTCATCTCGATTGTCGCCACCTTCGATCCAGAAAAAACCTGGGTGACTATCGTCTCCTTTGTCCCCTTCCTCGGTTCGCTTGTTTTCTTCGTCCGAGTCGCCATGCTTGAAGTGCCCGTCTGGCAGAGTGTATTGGCCGCAATAATTCACACGGTAACCATTTTCCTCTCGGCAAAACTAGCCGTGACCATCTACAAGAATGGCGTCTTGAATTACGGTAAAGTTCCCAAGATGAAGGAAGTTTTCGCCCTCTTTAAGAAGCGTGAGGCTGTTTAATGAAAATTTGCTGCCTATATCCCCAAGAGCACTTCGGTGATTTTCAATCCAACCTTGATGAGGTCAAGGCTCTCCTAGCGAAGTCTAAAAAATGGCCAGAACAGGCCGATCTCGCTATCTTTCCACCTCTTTATCTAACTGGAGTGGGACTAAATTTCGAATACTTTAGACCAGAGCTCTGCCACTTCGTACTGAAGGTCGCCATCCCTGAGCTCGCCAAGTTGAGCAAGAAGACCATCCCCTTCATCATCACTTATTATGAGCTCGACCGAACTCTTGCCGTCTTGCATTTCCAAGATGGCAAGTATGAGAAGTTTCTCTGTCCAGACCTGCCAATCCGCGATGCAAAAACTCTTAAAGAACACGGTCTAATCCCTCTGATCTTCTCACTTCTTCCCTCATATCTCGATGGCAAGGGCCAACTTGCCACCCTCGCCGAGCTCTTTAACGACGATCATTATTTGATCTTCTCACCAGCTAAGGGCAATAGCAGTTCAGACGGCGCCTTCCTCGGTGAATTGCAGTCTAAGACGAAAAATTACCGAGGTGTATTTAAAGAGGTCATCGACTTCCCAGACATCCAGCCAGAGGAGTTTTTACACAAATTCTTCTTCAGCGCCTTGCGTCATGAGTTGACGCTGCCCATCCGCGAGCCAAGTCGCCCAGAATACCCTCTCTTCCCTGTACTTGATGATGATCTGCTAAGGGCATTGGAAATTCCCACCGAGGGCTTGCGACAGCGCCTTGCCCACTTGAATGGCACCAAGCTCATTCTAGGACTTTCAGGCGGCATGGACTCGGCTATTGCCGCAGTCTTTGCCAGACGTGCCCTACTCGAAAACGGCCAGCCACTGAGCGACCTCTTACTCTACTATCTGCCAGGTTTTGGCTCTACAGAGCAGAGTTACCAGCAAGCCCTAGCCCTGGCCGAGGGACTCTCGCTCGAGCTGCATAATATCGATATTCGCCCTGCCTGTGAACAGCACTTTAAGGATATTGCCCAAGATCCCGAGCTTCACGACATCACCTACGAAAATAGCCAGGCCAGGGAGCGTACCCAAATTCTCATGGATCTGGCCAATAAAGAAGGTGGTATAGTGCTCGGCACTGGTACCCTCTCCGAGGCCGCCCTCGGCTGGTGCACCTACAACGGCGATCAGATGTCTATGTATCACGTCAATGGCGGTATCCCCAAGACTCTAGTCCCTGAGTTACTGCGCTTAGAGGCGACAATCTCTGCAGCAGAGCTGCCAGAATATGCCAAAGCATTGCAAAAACTGGCCAAAGCCCAGGCCTCGCCCGAACTCCTGCCCGCTACTGGCCAAGCAGCAGATTCTAAGCTCGGACTGGAGACAAGCCAAGTTACAGAAAACGTACTCGGCCCCTATAAAATCTATGATTATTTCCTCTGGCACTTTAGAGCTAATTGGCTCTCTGCTGGCCAAATTTTAAAGCAGATTGTAGACCAAGAACTCTTCGCCGATATCCCAGCCAAAGAGCGCTATGAGTACATGAAGCGCTTCCTCTGGCGCTTCTATACCCAGTCCTTTAAACGCCGTAGCATGCCAGATTTTCCAGTTCTATATGCCGAAGATCTCGCCGCCACTAGGGCTGAACGCCTACCATCTGACTTCTCACCCAAGTACTTCTTAGACCTGCTCGAGGAGGAACTTAACTGATGCCAGAGCTGCCAGAAGTTGAAACTATCAGGCGAAGCCTAGAAGAACTGATTCTCGGCCAAAGAATTATTGCTGTTGAGGTCTTGACAACTGTCATCTTTCAAAATCCGGCCTCCATCGATGCCACGGGTCAAATGATTACCAGCCTCCGTAGGCGCGGTAAGTATCTAAAAATTCACCTTGAAGATTGCTTCTTACTAGTCCACCTGAGGATGACAGGGAAGCTCCTCTTCCATGAAGCTCTGACAGAGCCAGACAAGCACTGTCACGTCCGCTTCACCTTGGAAGATGGCAAGGGCAAATACAGCTATCTCGACTACCAAGATGTCCGCAAATTTGGACGCATCGGCCTCTACAAAGACGAGCAAGAAATACTCTCGCCTGGCTATGCGAGACTCGGACCAGATGGCTTAGACCTCGAATTAGTTCCAGAGCATCTCTATGCCCTCTCCAGGAGCTTCCCCAAGCGCTCCATTAAGGCTCTCTTATTGGATCAAGACCTCATTGCAGGGCTTGGTAATATCTATGTAGATGAAGCACTCTTTAGAGCAAGAATTAGACCAGATCGGGCAAGTGGTAGGATTAGCAAGCAGCGACTCTGCTCCTTGCAGGCAATCATTCCACCTCTCTTAGAAGAAAGTATCGGTTTTCGTGGCACCTCCTTTTCTGACTATGTGGACGGCCTCGGCAAGAAGGGCAGCTTCTCAAGCAGACTGGCCGTCTACGGCCGCAAAGGCGAGCACTGCTTGAACTGTGATAGGCCTCTTAAATCTATCAAGGTAGCTGGCCGCACAACCGTCTTCTGCCCTCACTGTCAGCGCTAGTATGAAGCGAATTAAGAAGTACAATTACCGTAAGAAATTACCTGGCCAACTCCGCCTCCTTCTGGCGGCCGTTCTAGTCCTCTTACAAATTGGCCTAATCTTCTACCTCTACTACTGGCTCAGGAGCTCAGCTCTTGGCGTCCATATCTTCTTTCAGTTTTTAGCTGTGATCATGGCGATCTTTGTCGTGCGCTATCAGCGCTCATCTGCCTACGCTACACCCTGGGTCATCATCCTCTTGATCGCGCCAGCTGCTGGTGTCATCTTGTATATTCTCTGGGGCCGCCAGAGCATCTTCAAGGAGAGTCGCCGCGTCTTAAAGAACTATCTTGAAAGCGAAAACTACTCACAAGACTCTATTGACAGCCTCTCACAGCTACCTGGCCTGCGCCAGATCCCCTACTACTCAGCCCCAAATATCGCGATCAAGACACAGCGTGTGGCACCTGCCGCCAAGCTCCGTGAATTTAAATCCGAAGAAAATCTGCCTGCCGCCTACTACCGCCTACCGCTTGCCGCCCGCTTCCTGATTAACTGGGGCTATCCCCTATACCAGGGCAACGAGCTAGAGTACTTCAGCACGGGCCAAAGCCAGTTTGAGCAGATGTTTGCCGATTTGAGACAAGCCAAGAAGTTTATCTTCGCCGAATACTACATAGTCAACGAAGGACGGATTTGGGATGAATTCACCTCCATTCTCTGTGAGCGCCGAGCCGATGGTGTCGAAGTTCGACTTTTAATTGACGACTTCGCCTGTGCGGGGAGAATTTCTCGACTGATGCTAGAGCCTCTAGAAGCCGCTGGTATCACAATTCTCCGCTTCAACCCCATACTTCGCTACACCTCGCGGATGTATATAAACTATAGAAATCACCAGAAAATCTGCCTCATAGATGGCGACATAGCCTACTACTCTGGCACTAATCTCGCTGATGAGTATGCCAATATCTACCAGCCCTTCGGCTATTGGAAGGACAATGCTCTAAAGGTCCGTGGTGCTGCGGCCTGGGAAGGGCTGCGTCAGTTTCTCATGATGTGGCATCTGGCTGGGGGCAGCAGTCCTCAGGATATGCTTAAGTATCAACCTTCTGCCAAGTTTCCACTCCGTTTAGCGGCCTGGGACAGCCTGCTAGAAAGCAAGGTCATAGACAAGCACGGCAGGCTTACTAAGACTGGACAAGACTATCTGGAAGAACTCTACGGCAAGGAATACTCTGACTCAGCTGAAGCCAGGCGCATCGCAAAGCCCAATTCCTTCGTTATTCCCTTCTGGGATGGTCCTGTAAATAATCCGCACAATATAGTCGAAGACCTCTACCTAGCAATGATCAACGGTGCTAAGAAAAACATCTATATATCAACCCCCTATCTCATAATTGATGAGAAGTTCACAAGAGCCCTAGCACGCTCAGCCAGCTCTGGCATAGATGTCAGAATCATCTGTCCAGGAATTCCTGACAAGAAGACCGTGAATCAGACTACCAAGAGCAATTACGAGCCTCTCCTACGCGCTGGTGTTCGAGTCTACGAATACAGTCCAGGCTTCAATCATGAAAAAACACTAATCGTCGACTCCAAGGAAGCTGTAACAGGCTCAATTAACTTCGATTACCGCTCTTTCAATCTCAATTATGAGAACGGCATCTTCATCTATGACACGGAATTAGTCGTCAATATGACCGAAGACTTCCTAAAATCCGTCACTAAATCAAAGGAAATCAAATTAAAAGAATGGCTAAAGAGGCCCATATATCAGAAATTCATACAAGAATTTCTCAGGATATTTGCCCCCTTAGCCTAATTATATTTATGCTAGTTACAGTAATATTTATGCTTTATAGCTTGGAATGCAAATCAAGACGTTTCAAGATTTCCTCCAAGTCTGCATCTGAGTTATAGTGTAGCTGAATAACACCCTTACCTGCCCTATCCTTAATTCTAACCTTAGTTTTCAGGGAGTCTCTAATGATCTGCTCAATTCGCCTTAGACTAATTGCCCGCAACTCAGACTCTTCTGGCTCGGCCTTAGAGCTCTGTTTAACAGGCTTTGGCCGCAAATAGTCCTGCACAGCAGCCTCAGTTTCACGCACCGATAGAGAGTTTTCTAAGATTTTATTCTTTAAGTCTAAAATGGCCTCTGGATCATCAAGCCCCAGCAAGGCTCTACCGTGTCCTTCAGAAATCTCCCCTCTTGCTATCTCCTCAATCACTTCATCAGGCAGTTTTAATAACCGCATAGTGTTTGCAACAGCAGAGCGTGATTTGCCAATTTTCTTAGCCAGTTCATCCTGACTTAGCTTTTCATTTTTCTGTATAGTTAGAAAGGCCTCGGCCCGTTCAATCGGATTCAAATCCTCTCTTTGAATATTTTCGATTAAGGCAACTGTCAGAATCTCATCTGAGCTCAGCTCTCTGACGATTGAAGGAATCTTCGTCAAGCCTGCGAGTCTAGCTGCGCGCCAACGACGTTCTCCGGCAATTATCTGATAATTAGCTTCACCTCGCTTGGTCACAATTATTGGCTGAATTATGCCATTTTCCGCTATTGACTCCGCTAAGTCAGCTAAGGCGGCCTCATCAAAATGCTTTCTGGGCTGCTCTCTATTGGGGTTAATATCACCCAGATCAATATCAATTACACTTTCGTGAGCCTTCTGAATTAACTGTTCGTCGATTTGCACCTTGTCTAACAGTGCACCTATGCCCTTGCCCAGGGCGGACTTAGAAGTCTTTTTTTCTGCCATAGCACACCTCCTGGAAATAGAATTATATTAAATTGCGGCTAGTTCCATCAAACATAGAATGTAATCATATAGATATACGGGCTTAATAAAAGCCCATGTTTCACGTGAAACATGGGCCCTAATCTAGGATTATAATATTAAGCCAGCTTATTCAATATTTCCTTTGCTAAGGACTTGTAGGCCACCCCTCCTCTGGAGTAGGGTTCGTATTCGACAATTGCCTGCCCATGCGATGGGGCCTCGGATATGCGGACATTTCTAGGTATTGTCGTCTCAAAGCACTTGCCTTGGAAGAAATTTCTTAATTCACTTGCCACCTCGGTAGCCAAATTAGTTCTGCGATCATACATGGTGATAAGGGCGCCGAGAATCTCAATATCGGGATTGAGTATTTTCTTTACCTTAGAAACAGTGTCAAGTAATTGACTTAGGCCCTCAAGAGCATAGTATTCTGCCTGTACTGGAATGATTAAGCTATCAGAAACAGTCAAAGCATTGATAGTCAGCAGGCCGAGCGAGGGAGGACAGTCGATTAAGATGATATCGTAGTCCTTTTGGACAGGGGCCAGGGATCTCTTTAGAATTGTTTCACGTGAAACAGCAGATACTAATTCCAACTCAGCACCTGCTAGGTTGATATTTGTGGGAAGCACATCAAGATTTTCTCTTCCCGAGTCAACTATACAATCTCTAATGGGAAGCTCGTTGATCAGTAGATCATATGAGGTTGCCCTTAACTCAGATTTATCAAAACCCAGGCCTGAAGTTGCATTTCCCTGGGGATCTAGGTCAATGATCAGGACTCTCTGTCCCTCCTTGGCCAGACTTACGGCTAAACTAATTGCCGTTGTAGTCTTGCCTACTCCACCCTTCTGATTACAGATTGCAATAACCATCACTTGTCCAATCTAGCGTAAACTGCATTCTCTTGGATGAATTCTCTTCTGGGCTCCACTTGATCACCCATTAAGAGATTAAAGGTCTCGTCTGCGGACTGGGCCTCTTCTAAATTTACCTGTACAAGCTTACGGGTAGCGGGGTTCATAGTAGTATCCCAGAGTTGATCTGAGTTCATCTCACCGAGACCCTTAAAGCGCTGTACATTGGGATCCTTCCAGCCCTTCTCTTCCTTAATTCTCTCTACGTCACCTTCATTATAGGCATAGCACTGTTCACCCTTCTCGCTCTGGAAAACTCTGAAAAGTGGGGGCTGTGCTATATAGACATGGCCACCTTCGATCAAAGGTCGCATAAAGCGGAAGAAGAAGGTGAGTAGTAATGTCCTAATATGCGATCCGTCAACATCGGCGTCCGCCATGAGAATGACCTTGTGATAGCGCAGTCTTTCAATATCGAATTCACTACCCAGACCCGCACCAAGGGCCATAACTATGGGCATTAGCTTCTCGTTGTCATAAACCTTGTTTACTCTTGCCTTCTCGACGTTCAGCATCTTGCCCCAAAGGGGAAGTATAGCCTGGTATTTACGCTCCCTGCCGCCTTTCGCAGAACCGCCAGCCGAATCACCCTCGACTATGAAAATCTCACAATAGCGAGGATCCTTCTCCTGACAATCAGCCAATTTGCCTGGCAAAGTGGTACTCTCTAAGGCCGACTTCCGCCTGGTCATCTCACGAGCCCGTCTGGCAGCGTCTCTGGCCCTGGAAGCCTGAAGACATTTATCCATTATCTTCTTAGAAACTGCCGGGTTCTCTTCCATGAATTGTGCCAGTTCCTCATTCATAGCAACTTCCACAATAGTTCTAATTTCAGAATTTCCGAGCTTGGTCTTCGTCTGGCCTTCAAATTGGGGTTCTGGCAACTTAACTGAGATAATTGCGGCTATGCCCTCTCTGCAATCCTCTCCCTGGAGATTCTTGTCCTTGTCCTTTAAATAGTTGTACTTACGAGCATAGTCATTGAGAGTCTTAGTTAAAGAACTCCTGAAGGCGGTCATATGAGTACCACCTTCAATAGTTGCAATATTATTAGCATAGGAATAGACATTTTCCGTATAGCTCTCATTATACTGAATAGCAACTTCTACGAAGACGTCCTCTTCTCGCTTGCCGAAGTAAATCGGCTCATCAAAGAGAACCTTCTTGCTGCGATTTAAGTACTTGACGAAGGATACAATGCCACCTGCATAGTGCAGCTTGACTTCATGAGCAGGCTCGACACGTTTGTCCGCAAGGTCTATTGCAACCTCGCGATTGAGGAAGGCCATCTCTCGATAACGGGTAATCATTAGATCGAAGTCGACCTCATCTTCTGGGAAAATATCAGGATCAGGCTTAAAGCGTGTTATCGTACCATGTTTAGATGAGTCGCCTAAACACTTTAAGGGCACTACTGTCTTGCCTCTTTCAAATCTCATAAACCAGGCCTTGCCGTTGCGGTGGACAGTTACTTCCATCCAGGAGGATAGGGCGTTGACGACAGAGGCACCAACACCGTGTAGGCCACCTGAAATGGTATAGGCGCCGCCTGAGAACTTACCACCAGCATGGAGGATGGTATGAACAACCTCTACTGTGGGAATACCCTTCTGGGGGTGCATCTCCACTGGAATACCAATGCCGTTGTCCTCGACCTCTATGGACTGATCTGGATGGACTGTCACTAAGATCTTGTCACAACGACCTGCCAGAGCCTCGTCAACAGAGTTTGAAACGATCTCATAGATCAGGTGATGCAAGCCTCTCGGGGTAGTATCACCTATATACATGCCAGGACGTTTCCTGACGGCTTCTAGGCCCTCTAATACCTGAATATCGCTCGCTTCATAGTGGGAGTCATTATGGGTGTCAAATTCCGCCAATTCACCACTAATTGCAGCTTCATGGAATTCATCGAGCAGCGCTCTCTGATCTTCGGCCAAGTTGATCAAAGCATCACTCTCTTCTGCCAATTTTTCAAGTTCTTCCTTCTCTTTGGCAGTTAGGGGATCTTCCTTGGCGGCCTCAGAGGCACGTTTTAACAATTCATTAATTTTCTTATCTTCCACAAATAACTCCTAAACTCATTTCTTCCTTCTCATGACCATTTCTCTTGCAGAGCGCAGGCGCTCGGCCAAAAGCTTGACGGGCAGAGGGGAGAGGTAGATGCGATCTAGTGTCAAAATCAGTGATTGCGGGATATTTTCACTCAGTATTTCCAAGCCCTCACTGCGTTCTATGCTCTCCAAGAAGCCAAGATCACCCTCGCGTGAATTGACAAGGGAATCCAGGTCCAAGATAGCTAGAATATAGCGATCTGAGATACTTACATCGCCACCAAGATGCACATACATACCTTATTATTATAGCAAATTAAAGCGATTCTCGCCCTGGCAAAAGCCCAAAATACTTAGTTATTTTGACTATTTTTCGCCTAGATCGGGCTTAGAGAGCCACTCTTTACCTCAAAGAGAGCACAACGATGCTTCCCTTCCTTAGAATCTTGATTTTGAAGGGCAGTACAGGCTATCAAAGCTTGTTTATTGTCTGCACAGGACAGGAATACCTGCTCGGATTGTATGGCCTCAAATAGAGCTTGACGGCGCTTATCGTCCAACTCGCTCAAGACATCATCTAATAGCAATACAGGCTTCTCACCAGTGCGCTCAGCAATCAATTTGAGTTCGGCTATCCTCAGCGCCAAGGCCAACGAGCGTTGCTGGCCTTGTGATGCGTAATTTTTAGCAGGCAGCCCATTCAATTCTAGTTCTAGATCATCTCTTTGTGGTCCATAAGAGGTAGAGCCCTTGACTATATCCTCTGCCAGGCTTCTTTTTAATCGCAGCTTATAGGCCTCCTGTATATCCTCCAAGGAAGCTTCTGCAGTAAATCTTTGGAAGCCACTATAGCTTATTTTCAATTTTTCCTGATTATCTGAAAAGATAGCCTGAGCTGCTGCCGCATATTGTTCAAGATCTAGCAGATTATCTACACGCTCCTTGATGATCTTGGCACCTGCAGAAAGCAATTTCTCAGTCCAAATTTCTAATTCTAATTCTAGAAATTGATTAATCCCGCCTCTAGCCTTCTTCAAGAGTCTATTACGCTCCTGGAGAATTCTTTGAAACTCTTGTAAATTGATGAAGTAATGATGACTTAACTTCGTTAGTAAGAGGTCTATATAACGGCGTCTTTCGCTGGGGGAACCCTTGATTAGCTGCAGGTCTTCGGGAGCGAAAATAACGGCTTGAAAGAGCCCAAATAAGTCCGATATTCGCTCTAATTTCTGCCCCTGATAGTAAATTTCTCTACGCTTTCTACGGCCTGGACTGATATTTCTTATTATCTCTCTATCGGCATTTTTCTCTAGATCTTGATAGAAGAATAGAAGCTCTTGATCAGCTCCACGCTGACCTGAAAACTTCAGCTCTAATCTGTAAAAATCACTACCTTGGCGGATGAGTTCACTATCTTTACCTGTACGATGAGACCTTGCAGAGCTCAGAATATAGATAGCTTCAAGAATATTAGTCTTGCCTTGGGCATTGCGTCCGAGCAAAATATTATCACCAGGAACAGCTTCCAAGAGCTGATCCTGGTAATTTCTAAAGTTCTGTAGGCGCAGGGAGTGAATCTGCATCTAGCGCCTAACTGGCAGGATTAGGTAGAGATATTCGTCTCCCTCTAGAGCTTCAATGAGCAGGGAAGTGCCTGTACCCGCGAAGGACAATTTGATCTCGTCATCTGAAATCATGCGCAGAGCATCTGTCAAATAGCGAGGATTGAAGTCGATATCCACAGCTTCACCGGATAATTGGCAGGGAATTTCCTCCTCTGCCGTCCCTACTTCAGTTCTGGCAGAAATCTTCAAAGTACTTTCACCAATGCTTTCAAGTGTGATTGGATCTCTCTTCATCTCAAAATTAATGACCAGCGAACTACGCTCAACGGCATCTAAGAATGTCTGCCTGTCAATGATCATGGAGGTCATAAATTGCTTTGGCACGATATCCTTGTAGTCGATATAATTGCCATTTAAGAGAATTGAGATCAATTTGACCTTGCCATTATCGAAGAGGATAAACTGATCCGAACTGTAGATATCAATTGGATCATCAGTCTTGTCGAGCACTCTGGCCAGTTCCTGCAGGGCAGGGGCTGGGATATTGAGCTCTCTGTCTTCTGCATCATACTTGATCTTCGCACGCTGTCTAGCCATTCTAAAACCATCAATAGCAACGACTTGCAAGTCATTATTGGAAAATCTGAAATTCAAGCCATTGAGTATCGGCCTCGAAGGATCTGTAGAAGCAGAGAAAATGCTATTTTCTATCATGCTCTTCAGAGTGTCTTGACTGATTTTCACGTGATAGTCTCGCTGAACCTCGGGAAGGGCAGGGTACTCACCATCTAAATAATCTATTTCAAACTTGGCCTTACCAGAACGCAAGACGACGGGACCCTGTTCTTTTTTAATGAAAACCCTATCTTCAGGTAGTCTTCTAACAATGTCGGCTATCAGTCTGGAGCGTAAGACTATTCTGCCAGCTGTACTGACAGTAGCGGGAATTGTGCAGATAATGGCCTTCTTCGTATCATAGCCAGTCAAGGAGAGGGTGTTATCTTTAGCCTCCATCAAGATGCCATCGAGAATACCTATAGGTGAACGAGCACTGATTGCTCTTTGTACCATGTTAATCGCATAGTTTAATTCTTCTCTACTTAGATTGATGTTCATAATTAACCTTTCTTTTCGGCGCTGCCGATCTTATCTATGTAATGTCGAATCTTCTCCTTCTTATTAGGCTATGTTGAATAGCTGCATAAGTGTATTTTACCCTATTCTGTCAGTCTTTATGACTGTTAATAAAAGTTCAATTGCGATCTGGATAAGTCCCAAGTTATGAAGACTTTCCACAAGTCATTTTGAAAAATTGCTATCGACAATTAATCAACAGCAATATCCACTGACTTATCAAGTTTGCAATCTGTCCTTAAGACTGTCTAATTCGCGCTTAAAATTTTCGTTTTCACGACACTCCTCCTTGATCTTCTCATAGGCATACATGACCGTGGTGTGATTCTTGCCACCCATTGCCTTGCCAATATCCTTGAAGGTTAGATCAAGAACCGAGCGGCATAGGTACATGGCTATCTGCCGCGGCAAGACAAATTCCTGACTGCGCTGCTTACCCTTTAAATCGCCCTCGCTAATCTGATAGTAATTAGCCACCAATTCGATAATGACATCGGCATCGAGACGCCTGTCCGTTTGATTCGCCAGATTGCTCTTCAGAGCTTCTCTTGCCATGGCAATATCAATTGGTCCTGCAAGTAGGCTATAGGCCAGAAGATTCTTGAATGCGCCTTCCAATTCACGGATATTAGAGGCGAAATTCTGAGCTATATATTCATAGACATCAGTAGGAATGAGTATCGAGTGCTTATCACTCAACTGACGCAAGATGGCTATTCTGGTCTCGTATTCAGGCGGAGAGATGTCCACAATTAGACCAGACTTGAAGCGCGTTGAGAGGCGATGCTCCAAGGTTGTCAAGGTATCAGGTGACTGGTCACAGGTGATCACTATATTCTTGTGATTCTCATATAGGGCATTGAAGGTGTGGAAAAACTCTTCCTGCATCTGCTCCTTGCCCTCAATAAATTGAATATCATCGATCAAGAGTAGGTCTGCCTCTCTATACTTCTTCCTGAAGAGGTCGAAACGCTTAGACTTGATCACTTGAATGAAGTCGTTGACAAATTGCTCTGTTTGAACGTAAATAACCTTCTTATTAGGGAAATTCTTTCTAACTTGATTACCAATGGCCTGCATCAAATGAGTCTTACCCAGACCACTACCCCCGTAGAGGAAGAGTGGATTGTATTCCTGACCACCCTGCATGGCGGCTATAGCCGTTGAAGCAGCATGGGCGAAATTATTGGCAGGGCCAACAACGAAAGTCTCAAATGTGTAATTGGGATTTAAACGCGACTTGAAATCACTAGGGAGACCACTATTTTCTTGAACTGTAGTTTCACTATGGCTGCTCTCTTTTTGCTCTATATCAGTAATGGCCTCGGCAAATTTATTCTGCTTTGCTTCGGCAGCTGGGGTATAAGTCTCGCTATTGATAGCAAGCTGGAAATTTCGACCAGTAGATATCCTCAAAGCGTCCTTAATCAAGGAGGCATATTGGCTCAAATAGTCCGAACTCAGCTTATTCGGAGTATGCAATATAAATTCAGAATCACCATTGAGCTCAGCTCTTGCAGTTTTGAACCAAGTTCTATAGCTCAGCTCGTTTAATTGCGGCCTAAGATGCTCTTCTAGACAGTTTTGCCAAATTTTATCCGCTCTAGATACCACCGAAATCTATCTCCTCTCAGCTAATATCTCACTTCTGTTACATAGATCGGGTACATAGAATAGCATATTAAAAGCTGGCTGTGAACAGGAAAAAGCCTTAAATATAGCGGTTTTTCAGCTCTTTTAAGAGAAAAATACGTGAATTATTAGTACAGTCAAAATTCCTTAAACAATAAAATTATCCACAATAAATTAACATTTAGTGGAAAAGTTCTAAAAAGACCATAACAGACGTCTATTTATCCACATCTTGATGTTGATAAAATTTTGAGAAAAATATAAGAGATCAAAGAATATAATAATTATTCATATAAAATGAATTAAATTTAATAATGAAATAGTCTAATAAGAGGCTAAAACACTATGCGAAATAACTTGTCAGTATTATGTCGTTATGACGTCTATCTAACATCAATTAAGAGGTAACAACATGAAAAAGGAGCCAGTTTCAGCACTGGCTCCCTTCAAATTCATAGCAAAATATAAGTAGAGGAGCTTACTGGATGCTGGCCTCGTAAATTCCCTTGATGGACTCTGACATGGTCTTGTCAAATTCATCATCGCTTTGAGCAGCGCTGAGACCTTCGGAGAGGGCTCTGGAGAAGGAGGCGATCATGCCGTGATTCTTGGCTAGGAGTTCATTGGCCTGCTCACGCGAATAGCCACCAGATAGGGCGACAACTCTCATGACGCGAGGATGCTCAATCAGTTCACGGTAGAGGTTGGCCTCGGTTGGAATCGTGAGCTTCAGCATGACTTGCTGATCTTCAGGAATGGACTTCAGCTGTTCTAGAATCTCCGCCTTCATGATTTCTTCACACTCTGCCTTGTCAGCGGCATGAATATCTACTTCAGGCTCAACAATGGGAATCAGATTGTAGGATAGAACCTTCTTGGCGAGTTCAAACTGCTGCTCGACAATCTGCTTGATACCTTCTTTATTGGCCGACTTGATAACGGAGCGCTCCTTAGTGCCAAAAATATTCTTCTCGACGGCACGCTCTAATAATTTGTCTACTTCAGGCATTGGCTTCATCAACTGAACGCCATTTGCCTCTTCGGCGAGGCCGTTGTCGATTTTCAGGAAAGGAATAATACCCTTCTTCTCCCAGAGATAGTCTGCTGTTGGGATACCTTCGATCTCACGCTCCATAGTCTCCTTGAAGAGTATGGCGCCGAGGATATGTTCGCTTGTGAAGGACTCAGAGCTGATGATCCTCGTTCTCATTTCATGGACGAGGTCGAACATCTCAGCTTCATTCTTATAGCTATCTTCGTTGATACCGTAGTTGCGAAGAGCCTTGGGTGTTGAGCCGCCGCTCTGGTCGAGAGCTGCGATGAAACCCTTGCCATCGCGCATTTTCTTGACTTGTTCTTGATTCATAGAAATTGGATCCTTTCTGTCGACGATCAGACTATATAATAACATATAAGTCGCAAACTAGCCTATGTTGACTTGGGACTGCTGCCGAGCCTTGACTACCTAGTCTTAAAAACAGATCATGTAATTAAGAGTAATTAATTATTTAATTATCATATAAACATTAGAAAGGTGTGACGCTATGCAGAATGTCGACTTTCAGGAGGCCATGAGAATTAAGTTGGACCTTGATTTTCCAGAAGAAATTCCCGCCTTCGACCCCAATATTAGAAGAGCTCCTAGCCGGGGCTTTCGCCTCGATAGAGAGCAGACGAAGATTGCCTTAAAGAATGCTCTGCGCTACGTGCCAGAAGAGTGGCATGAGTGCTTGATGCCCGAATTTTTAGAGGAATTGACGACTTATGGCAGAATTTATGCCTATCGCTTCCGCCCAGCCGAGCACCTCTATGCCAAGCCCGTTGACGAGTACCAGGGCAAATGTCTTGCGGGCAAGGCTTTTCAACTACAAATTGACAATAATCTCGACCCCGAGGTCGCGCTCTATCCATACGAACTAGTCACCTATGGTGAGACGGGTTCGGTCTGTCACAATTGGCTACAGTATCGCCTGATCAAGCGCTATCTCGAGGAATTGACGGAAGATCTGACCTTGGTTGTCGCCTCAGGCCATCCTCTGGGGCTCTTTCCGTCAAGTCCAGAGGCTCCTAGAGTCATCATCACGAACGGCTTGATGGTCGGTATCTACGACAATATGGAGGACTGGGAGATTGCCGAGGAGATGGGTGTTGCCAACTACGGCCAGATGACGGCAGGTGGCTGGATGTACATCGGCCCCCAGGGCATAGTCCACGGAACCTATAACACAATACTCACAGCTGGTCGCAAGGAGCTTGGAGTTCCAACTGACCAGGACCTCAGAGGCCGCCTCTTCATCTCCTCAGGCCTCGGTGGCATGAGTGGCGCCCAGCCGAAGGCCTGTGAGATTGCAGGTGCTGTCGGTGTCTTCGCGGAAGTTGACCGCTCTCGCATCGAGACCCGTCACAAGCAGGGTTGGGTATCCATGGTCTCCGACGACCTAGACGAGATTTTCCTGAAGGTAAGAGAGGCAAAAGCCCAGGAGAAGCCTCTATCCATTGCCTATCATGGCAATATAGTGGATCTTTTAGCCTACTGCGTAGACCACAATATAGTTCCCGACTTAATTTCTGACCAGACTTCCTGCCACAATGTACACGACGGTGGTTACTGCCCACAGGGTATGACCTTTGCCGAGCGCACGAGAATGCTTGCCGAAGACCGTGACTACTTCATCCAAGAAGTCGACAAGAGCTTGCGTGAGCACTTCCGTCTGATCAAGATCTTGCATGAGAGAGGCAGCTACTTCTTCGATTATGGCAATGCCTTCTTGAAGGCAGTCTACGATGTCGGCGTCATGGAAGTATCGAAAAACGGCTACGACGATAAGGCGGGCTTCATCTTCCCGTCATATGTTGAGGACCTCATGGGTCCAGAGCTCTTTGACTATGGCTATGGTCCTTTCCGCTGGGTCTGCCTATCTGGCAAGGAAGAGGATCTCGATGCTACTGACCAAGCTGCGATGTCTTGCATTGACGTCGATAGACGGGCTCAGGATCTCGATAACTACAACTGGATCAGAGATGCGAAGAAGAATCGCCTAGTTGTCGGCAGCAAGGCCAGAATTCTCTACCAGGATGCCAAGGGCCGTATGGATATCGCCTTGAAGTTCAATGAATTAGTCCGTGAGGGCAAGATCGGGCCCGTTCTTCTTGGCCGTGACCACCACGATGTCTCTGGCACGGACTCACCCTTCAGAGAAACTTCCAATATCAAGGACGGCTCCAATGTCATGGCCGATATGGCAACTCACTGCTTTGCTGGTAACGCTGCTCGCGGAATGACACTTTGTGCCCTACACAATGGCGGCGGAACTGGAATAGGTAAGGCCATAAATGGCGGCTTTGGCCTCCTCTTAGATGGTTCAGAAAGGGTCGATCAAATTATTCAGAAAGCACTGCAGTGGGACGTCTACTGTGGCATTGCTAGGAGAGCTTGGGCGAGGAACGAAAATGCGATTGCCACTGGAGCACATTACAATGAATGTGATTACGGCGGACACATCACCCTGCCGTACTTAGCCGATGATGAATTGGTCGATAAATATGTAAAAAAGGCCTTAGATAAGCACAGGGCCTAGAGCAGAGGATATGCAAAACTGAATAGAGTAGTTTTACAGGACAGCTGTGAATTCAAGCATGGCTGTCCTTTTTTATTGAAATCTTTTTATAGAATAATTTTCAAAAGATGATTTATAGAAAATATACAAAAAACACTTGATTGCTTGATTGAATTTGTGATAGCATCCAAAGTATTGGAGACTCTGTTAAATTAAGTCTTTTTTTCTGCAATTTAACTAGAGCTTTCAACAAAAAATATGAGTGAGGTATACAAGGATGAAGAAGTTATTAGCTATTTTTCTGGCAGCGATGATTTTCGCTGGTATTTTAGCTCCAGCAGTCCAGGCATCAGAAAAAGATGCAAAAGAAGTTGAAATAATTTTAGAGGACATAAGAGAGCTAGAACCACAAAATGGTATTCAAAAAAGAGCGTATGACAAGTTAATGACGGAGACGGAAAATTTCCAAGAACAGGTCCGTTATAACCCAGATACAATCTATGATCTAGACAGTATTGCCTACAGAGTTTTACTGCTTGGCAAGCTGGGCGAGGCAATGCGCTTTGCAACCACCGAATTGGTCGATAAGGTCGATGCTGCCCACACGAAAATTGCCGGCTACATCTTTGCAGGTCTAGTTCATGTCGCAAACCCCTTTAATCGTGTGGAAGAGCTTGAAGATTATGGCCACCAATTAGAAGTGGTCAAGGCAGAGTGCTTGGCCATGCCAGACATGAGCCCGGAAGACACAGCTAATCTTTATAAGCGAGCAGCCTTGGATGAGTTGCTGCATGAAGCTAGATTCTTAAAATTCAACGAATTAAAAAATAAGGACGGCGAGACTATTAAAACCTTAGACAAGGTGATTCGTGAAGTTACTAAAACTCGCCTAAAACCTCAGACCACAGTGGCCGAGATAGAACATGCTAAGTTAAAACTAGTCCGCGCAATTGAAGAGGCTAAGATCTTTGGCGGCCAAAGAGCTAGCCGCAGTGCAGTAGCTGAATTACGTAAATTAGTTCGTGAAGCACGTAGCAAAATTGTCAAGGCACGTATCAAGGGTGAAAATGTGGAAGAGCTCGAGGGGCTCTACAACATTGCCTTTAAAGAAATAATGAAAATTAGACCTTCAGCCAGAATAGTTCGAGAGAGCACTGAAACATTAACTCGCGTACTATCTGGAAATGGTGGAGTTATTATAATCCAATAATCAGCAATAATTAAGCCTAGACGAAGCCAGTCGCAAGAATTTGCGGCTGGCTTTGCTTTATTTGTGCTGGACATTTAACTATTAAAGTGGCCCCGTCAACTGGCGGGTCATATAGATACCACATCTCATTTTAATTTGTTATTATATGGCCAGGGTGAATAGACATTCACCAATATACGGAGGTGTTTATTATGAAACAGAAACTTCAAGCACTAGGCCGTGCCTTGATGCAGCCGGTAGCACTTCTACCAGCCGCAGCCTTGATGTTAGGTATCGGCTATTGGATTGACCCCAGCGGCTGGGGTGGCAACAATCCCTTTGCTAACTTCTTAGTTAAGGGTGGTGCCTCAATCCTCGACTTCCTAGGCATCCTCTTTGCAGTTGGTGTGGCCTACGGTCTATCCAAGGATAAGAACGGTGCAGCAGCCCTCTCTGGCTTGGTCGGCTTCTTAATGGTAACAAACCTCTTAAATGCAGGTTCTGTAGCTATCTTTAAGGGCATCCCCTTAGAAGAATTGGATAGCACCTTAGGTTTCGAGGCTATTAATAATAAGAACGTCTTCATCGGTATCTTAGTCGGTATTCTAGCTGCTGCGGCCTACAACCGCTTCTATCAGGCGAAGCTACCCGATGCCTTTGCCTTCTTCAGTGGCCGGCGCTTAGTCCCGATTATCACTGCAGTCTACGCAATCCTCGCTTCAGTCGTCCTCTTCTTTGCCTGGCCAATTATCTATAAAGGACTGGTTGGCTTTGGTAACTTCATCATGGACCTAGGTCCCATTGGAGCAGGTATCTACGGCTTCTTTAACAGACTCCTAATTCCCACTGGTCTGCATCACGCCCTGAACAATGTTTTCTGGTTTGATGCCTTCGGGATTGGTGACATCACTAATTACTGGAATCCTGAGTTTGCCCAGACTGCCACAGCTGCAGCTAGCGGATACTACGCAGGTATGTACCAGGCTGGTTTCTTCCCGATCATGATGTTCGGTCTGCCCGGCGCAGCCCTCGCCATGATCCACACTGCAAAACCTGAAAAGAGAAAGGTCGCCGCATCTCTCTTACTGTCCGGTCTAGTTGCTTCATTCGTGACCGGTGTCACAGAGCCGATCGAATTCTCCTTCATGTTCCTTTCACCCTTACTGTATTTAATCCACGCCCTCTTCACCGGTATTTCTGTGGCACTTGTAGCCTTCCTGCGCTACGCCTCAGGCTTCACCTTCTCAGCAGGATTAATCGACTACATCCTAGGCTTCAAGCTAAAGACGGTTAATAAACCTCTGATGCTCTTAGTTGTCGGTGTAGCCTTCTTTGTGCTCTACTACTTCGTTTTCCGCTTCATGATCACCAAGCTGAATCTCCAGACCCCAGGTCGTGAGCTCGAAGTTAATCCGGATGAAGGTCGTGTACTCGACGCCAAGGAAACCAACTTCACGAGAATGGCTGAAACCATCCTCGCTGGTCTCGGTGGCAAAGAGAATATTGAGAACCTCGACTACTGCATCACCAGACTGCGTGTCGAAGTTAAGGACAATCTCCTAGTCAATGAGAACAAGATCAAGGAAGCTCAGGTTGCTGGTATTGTCCGCCCGAGCAAGAGCAATGTTCAAGTCATCATTGGGCCACAAGTACAGGCCGTCAAGGATGAAATGGACAAGATGCTATAAATAGCAGATCTTAAACGAGCCCCGGCTAGTCCGGGGCTTTTTTTACACCTGGAGGCAATATGCAGAAAATCTATGCAGAAGAAATCTACACGGGACAGGGCCTCTATGAGCAGAGCTACCTGCTCTTCGATGCTGAGATCAAGGCAATCTTGAGTAAGGAAGAAGGGGCAAAAGCCCAGGCGGAAGAGCTGCCCAGGGCCAGCATAATCACGCCAGGATTCATTGACTTACATATTCATGGCAGCGGTGGTGCTGATGTCATGGATGCCACGCCAGAGGCCCTGAAGCAAATGGCTTCTGTACTTCCGAAATTTGGTTGTACAGCCTTCTTGGCGACAACGATGACCCAGACTCCCGAAAATATTGAGAAGGCTCTCTTAAACCTCAAGCACTATCTGGCAAAGCAGGAGCAGCTAAGGGCAGTAGAGCCGCTTGCAGAAATTTTAGGAGCTCATCTGGAGGGTCCTTTCATTTCGAAGCAGAGGTGTGGGGCGCAAGATCCCAGTCTAATCATTGAGCCTAATATTGAAAATTGCCGCTTCCTGGAACCCTATTATGACCTCATCAAGATCATGGTAGTGGCGCCAGAAGAAGATAATGATTGCAATATGATCAGGCGTTGGACGGAGATGGGTATAATCTGCTCCCTAGGCCACACCAATGCAAGTTTCGAAGAGGCCTATGAAGGCTACGTGGCTGGTCTATCTCACGTCACGCACTGCTTCAATGCCATGAGCCCCATGCATCACAGGGCGCCTGGCGCTGTCACGGCTGCGCTGACTCTACCGCTCAATACCGAGATGATAGTGGACGGTGAGCACCTGCACCCAGAAATCGTCAAGCTGATCTGTGACTTGAAGGAGAGACGCCGTCGCATCCTCGTCACCGATGCCATGCGGGCGGCTGGACTTGGCGAGTGCGAGTCTGAATTAGGCGGGCAGAAGGTCTACGTTCGCGATGGGAGGGCCACTCTCGAAGATGGTACTATCGCAGGTTCTGTCCTAGATTTGGCTACTGCTCTACGCAATACTATTCTCTTCACGGGTAATTCACTTGGCGAAGTAATTGAGATGTTAACTTATAATCCAGCAGCAGAAATTGGCATAGAAGATCAGAAGGGTCAGCTCAAGGCAGGGGCTGATGCCGACTTTTTAATTTTCGATGCTGAATTGAATCTTGAAGCTACCTATATAGGTGGCAAGCGCCATCAAGGCTAGAAAGTAGGGATAGATGTTTGATTTTTTAAAAAAGAAGAAGAAACAGGAAATACACGCGCCTTTTGCCGGCAAAATCACAGGCATAACTGAAGTACCAGATCCCGTCTTCTCCCAGAAGATGGTTGGCGACGGTTTCGCCGTCACGCCAGCCGGCCAGATTGTGGAGGCTCTTGCACCCATTAGTGGCGAGCTCTCTGTACTCTTCCCGACAGGTCATGCCTATGGAATTAAGACGGAGGATGGCTTTGAGGTTCTTGTACACCTAGGTCTCGATACCGTTGAATTGAATGGTGACGGCTTCGAATGTCTCAAGGAACAAGGGCAGCAGGTCTCTGCGGGTGAGCCCGTAGTCCGCATGGATATCGAAAAAATTGAGGCTGCGGGCAAGGCGACAATCACACCTGTAGTCTTCACCAATAAAGAAATGGTGAAGGAGATAGAAATCTTAAAGACCGACTGTGAGGCGGCAGATATTGTTGCCAAGGTCGAGTGCAAATAATTTTGAAGCGATATTAGAAAGGCCGACTGGACTTCCTAGTCGGCCTTAATTTTTCTTAGTGATTTATTTTTCCCAGAATTCTGCTAGCCCGAAGCGTTCCACGAGAAGCTTCCTGATATCTAGCATAGCGCTGTAATTTGGCAGGAAGAGAACTAGTTTATCACCAGCTGCTTCACATGCCATTTCAATGGCAGCGGTCTCATTTTCTGCGACTGTGAAGGGAATATTAGCCTGCTGGAGGAGTTGTTCGAGAAGGGCTCTCGACTCACCACCAATGATCAAGGGCACAGTGCCTTCTTTAACTGCTGTTGGCAAGCGTTCCGCTAATTCCGACTGTTTCAACCAAGAATCGTCTCTACCATCGTTTTCACGCTTATTGATATAGAGGACGACGGAGCCCAGATTCTCGTAGCGCGAGGCTTCAGCTAAGGCAGTTTCCATACCGACTGGATTCTTCAGGAGAATCATCTGACCAGCCTGGCCATTCATGTCGAAACTCTCCATACGGCCAAAGGGTGCCTTGACATCTGTTAAAAGAGGCAAAAGCTCCTCTAATCTATGACCTCTGACTAGTAGCGGCAAGAGTGCAGCACAGGCATTTAGGACATTGTGTCGGCCTGGTACTGGCAGTTCGAGCTGCCCGACTTCTGCTGGCTTTTCTAGAGAATCGCTATCGGCTACAGCCTGATTCCGTGGCAGTCTATTGCTTGTGACATGATTATAGAGTTTATTGTTTTCATCGAAGGTGAGGTCGGGGAGGAGCCAGTGTAGGTCACAATTACTACAGGCATAGCCTCCGTTACCACCGTATTCATGCCAGAAGTAGCGGAGTTCACAGCCACAGGCAGGACAGCTCTCGCTATCTGCCTCGCTCAAGCTGTCGAAGCAGTTCTCTGGCGCCTCGTGATTTTTCGAATAGCTAAAAATTTCTGCAGCGAGTTCGGATGAGACCTCTTTGCCAAAGTAGAAACTAAGTTCTGGATGATTATTGCCGATCACTGCCAGTTGGGGATCTGAAGCGGCTAAGAAGAGCTGACAACTACGTCCTATTCGCAAAATACCCTGTCGCATCTTCTCACGCAGCTCTAGCACAGAGCCATAGCGGTCGCTCTGATCCGGATGTAAATTAGTGATGATAATCTGACTGGGATTTAGTAATTTGCCGTATTTTGCCAAGTGGGCTTCGTCAATTTCGAAGATGTAGATGCGCTTGCCATTCTTCTTTTTGGCAGCCAGCACTGCGGCAGTGATACCGTAGACCAGGTTGGCACCAGACCAATTGGCGACGACATCGTGTCCCAGACCCTCATATAACTTAGCAAGAAAGTGCAGTGTCGAAGTCTTGCCATTCGTCCCCGTAATCAGGATGACGTCCTCACCTGCCAGTAATTTCTGCGGTAAATTCGGCTCAATCTTCAGGGCGACTTCACCAGGAAGTGAAGTACCGCCACGGCCTAGAAGCTTGGCCGCAAATCTTGCTCCTGCGGCAGCTATAATTGCAATTTTTCCTCTAATACTCATCTCTCTGTCCCTACTAACGGTATTGACCGAATAATTCTGTTGATGCTTGACCACTACAGAGTGCTTTACCTACTAAGAGAGCTGGTAGATTGGCAGCCACATTGTGGACTCTGAGCAGCTCGACACCCTGTGCTGCCAGATATGAAGTGACGGCAGCTGTAGCGGCATCTCTTGGATCTAGCATAGCACCTTTATTGTATTCATTTGGCTTGACTTCAGGAATGCTCACAGCTCCAGCCTGCAGAGTAGAGGCGAGGAAACGCTTCCTAGACACGCCGAAGTAGCGTGCAAAGCCGAGTTTCTCAATCGCTGCTGGCGCTTCCTTCAACAATTGCAAGTTCTCGCCCATGGTGAGACCGAAGCCAATTCCAGGATCTAGCCAGATGTTCTCTTCGGGTATACCAGCCGTCTTGGCTCGCCTCAAAGCGAATTCGAAGTAGAAGAGCATCTGCTCAGTAATACTGAATTTGGTGATTTTGGCTATTTCTTGACGGGAAAAGACGGGCTTTGTCACAAATTGTCGAAAATTTCTACTTGCGGGATGTTCTGGGCGAAGTATAGTAGGATTAAACATAAGTACAAGGCCAATCCGTTTTGCAGCTACTACATCTGCCATCTCCAAATCAGCCAATAATCCTGAGATGTCATTTATTAAACAAGCTCCATGATTGGCTGCGTACTCCGCTGTCTCGGCCTTATAAGTATCTACAGAAAACGGATAGTCGTAAGCAGCGAGTTCAGAAATGACAGGGCTCAACCTCCTAAGCTCCTCGGAAGAGGATATTAACTCAGAGCCAGGTCTAGTGGATTCAGCACCGAGGTCGAGACAGCTTCCTCCTGAAGACATGATCTCCTTTGCTTGCTTAACAGCAAGATCTACCTCATTGAAGTAACCGCCGTCAGAGAATGAGTCTGGGGTTAAATTGAGAATGCCGCTAAGCCTGGGTTCACTACCACGGCGAAAAGCGGCAAGTTTGGAATTGATATTTTGCATGCTTGCTCCTTTGAGCTAATTACGCTGGTCGAAAACTACCACGTACTTACCGTCAATTACCTCATATATTGCCTCGGTATCGAGGTCGGCAAGTTCACTAAAGTCAAGAGGCTTAGCCAGTCGGAAGCTCAGAGCAGTGCCGCAGGCCACGGAGAGTTCGCGTGGGGTGGCGATCTGCTTGATCTCAAGAGCAGCGTTTGCCTCTAAGCGCGCCTTAAACGAGAGCACGCCGAAATGAGTGTAAAAACTTGCCAGATAATCTTTCACGGAAGCGATTATAGCAAATCTTATTAGTTATTGACGATGATTCTGATAATATCACCCAGATTTTCAATTTCTGCGCTGTGCTTATTGTTCTTCAAGTAGCGCAAGATGTTTTCCTTGGGCGTCTGGTCGTTTACTTCGATGGCGAAGGGAAACTCCCCAGCTGCGACTGCATTTCTACAGAGAATGACAGGCTCTGGACAGGCCAGACCACAGGCATCAATTAATTTCATTAAATCTTCCTTTCAACTTGCTTAACTTGACGTTTCTGCAAAGCAATTACTACGAGAATGATGAGGCCAGCGACTACGGCAAACTTACCGGCGAGGCTTGGACCACCGACTAATTGGCCAGCCTCGTCGAGCTTATTTGGTGCAGAGGCCAGGCCCATATTGTGGGCAAATGCAGCACCTAAGACCATCCCGATCACGGTGATCACGGAGTCGATATTTCCAGTTCCTGAGAGGATTAGCTGGCGCATGGGGCAGCCACCTAGGAGAGTTGAGGCGAGCCCCACAGCCAGCATGGAAAGGAAGTTCCACAGCCAATCTTGATGGGCGATCGGACCGTAGGCAACAAATTCAAAATTACCAATGATGAGATTGCCGATTAGGGCGGCGATGAAGATGGCGAGTGTACCCCAGAAGAGGTGGAAGTCTTGGATTAAGAAGAGGTCTCTGAAGCAACCAGCCTGGCAAATTCTGCTCTGCTGATTCAAGACGCCGATGACGAGGGCGAAGCCAAGGGCCAGAAGCACGGGTGCATGTGCTGCGCCTGGACCACTTTCAGAGAAGGCGAGTAGAGATGAGCCAGTCATCAGCAATACTAGTAAGAATAGCTGAATAGCGGGGAAGATGTAGCCCGAGATCTTCGGCTGGGCATAGGTTCTACCCAGTGAGAAACCGCGTTTCAAGAACTGTGTACCGACGAAGATACCGGCAATGAAGCCCAGTAGGCCAAGATAGGCCGAGAGGTCACCAGCGGCCATTCTAAGGACCATGCGCAGTGGGCAGCCAAGGAAGACCAGGGCAGCGATCATCAAGATGGCCCCCATAACGAGGCGCAAGAAAGGAGCCGAGCCACCTTGGACCCGAAATTCTTTCTTGACTAAGCTAATTATGAATGAACCGAGTACGAGACCGATGACCTCAGGCCGGGCATATTGCACGACGGCTGCTTGGTGGAGCTTCAAAGCGCCAGCCGTATCCCTCAGGAAGCAGGCGAGGCAGAAGCCCATATTGGCAGGATTACCTTGGGTCATGAGAATGATAGCGGCAGCTCCGATCAGGAGGCCAGAGATAATGATGAGAAGTTTATTTTTAAATCGCATATGTTCTCCTCCTAGCTAGTAAATGATATATAAAAAATGCTAAAATGAGAAATAGAAAAATCTTATCAATATTCGAATAAGAAAAAGAGTAGTAAAACAGGTAGCAAATTACTAAGTAAGAGAGGATAAGAGATGATCAATTTCGACCAGGCTTCCAGTTCATTTCCCAAGGCGCCGCCAGTGCCGGAGGCCGTCTACAGATACCTCAAGGAAGGTGCCTTCAATCTTGGCCGTGGTGACTATCAGGCGGCCAGTAGCATAGCGGAGACAGTTTATAATTGTCGCTTACAGCTAGCCAGACTAGTCGGCTTAGAAGATCCTCGGCAAGTCATCTTAAATGCGGGTATTACCTACAGCCTCAATCAAATCGTCCTCGCTTTAATCGAGCCAGGTGATACAGTACTCTGCTCTTCCATGGAGCATAATTCTGTACTCCGCCCTCTGAATCAGCAAAAAGCGGCTCAAACAGTCATCATTGAGGCAGATTCCGAGGGCTTCATCCCAGCCGAGAGCCTAGAAGCTAAACTACTGGAGCTAGAAGAGAAGGGGCAGAAGCCGAAAGCGGCCTTCTTCACCGCCGCCTCCAATGTCTCTGGCACCATCCAAGATCTAGCAAGCATGGGTAAAATACTCAAGAAATATGGAGTCTACTTCATTGTCGACAGTGCCCAAGCACTGGGCAGTTGCGACTTGGACATCACTAAGCTTCAGGCTCAGGCCATCTGCTTTACGGCACATAAAGGTCTACTGGGACCTCAGGGACTGGGTGGTGTGTTTCTAGATAAGGAATTTGCAAGCATTCTGAAACCAGTCATTGCAGGTGGGACGGGCTCGTTTTCTCAATCACTGCAAATGCCGGATAATCTACCAGATCGCTTCGAGGCCGGTACCTTAAATCTCCCAGCTATCGCAGGTCTAAATGCGGCCCTAAGCTGGCTTCTAGAGGCTGATAAGCTAGAGCAAATTCAAGCCCACAAGAATGAATTGAAGAATGAATTCATAGCGGGCATAGAAGAGCTTAATTGCCCTGAGTTCGAAATTCTTGGCCCAAGTGATAGAAGTAGGCAAGTCGGGGTCGTTTCCCTGACTACCGGCGAAATAGATCCCAGCGCTCTGGCAAACTTCCTTGCCGAGCGGGAAGTGCTCACGAGAGTGGGCTTGCACTGCGCGCCGCTAGCTCATAAGAGTCTTGGCAGCTTCCCCCAAGGGACTATTCGCTTCTCCTTCGGCTACGCCAATAGCAAGTCTGAAATTACTAAGGTTTGTGAATATATTAGAGAGTATTTAGAGGTGCATGATGCAATTTAAACAGTTAGAGACCTTCATAGAGGTAGTACGCAATAAGAGTTTCACGACAGCTGCAGAAAATCTCTTTGTCTCCCAGCCCACGGTATCTAATCAGGTGGCAGAACTAGAGCGCTCTGTCGGTGCCAAGCTCCTCAAACGTTCGACTAGGGAGGTGGAACTGACGGAAGTGGGCCGTGAGTTTCTCAAATACGCCGAAGATATCTTGAAGCGCAGGGATGATCTCCAAGAGCTTGTGGACAATTTTAATAGGCCGGAAATCCTCCATGGTTCTATTACCATAGGTGCCTCCTCAGCTCCGGCAGAGTATATACTACCGAAGATCATGGCCGATTTCTCAAAATTAGAGAATAATATCAGCTTCGAGCTCATTGGTGCAGATTCTCGCGAGATCGCCTACAAGGTCTTGGAAGAGGAATTAGAGTTCGGTATTGTCGGCAGCATTTATAAGCGCACTGGTCTCAAATACACAGAGCTCATGAGTGATAGGCTAATCCTCATTGCTCCAACGAATCGTGATTTTCTAGAAGCTGGACAGAAAATTCCTCTGATCAGGCGTGAGCTTGGTTCTGGAACTGGTCGTGAATTGGAGTTCTTCCTGAAGCAAGAGTCAGATTTGGCTGATAGATTGCAAAGCATTGCGATAATGCCATCAAATCAGGCGGTTGTAGAAGCTGTGGCGGCGGGACTCGGTATCTCCCTAGTCTCAGGCATAGCGGCCAAGGAGGCTCTGGAGAGTAGGCGGGTGCAAGAAATCAAGCTCTCGGCTACAGCCGATGAAGCCTCTAGACAGTTCTATTTAGTTGACAAGACAAACAGGCAGAAGAGCGCAGCCAGCGAAGCGTTCAGAGATTATCTAATTAAGAGTATAGCTAACCTTGCTTAGACATTTCCTCTAGCTTGTGTTCAAATTCATGGGCGAGGAAGTTGACTCTCTTTAAGATCTCCTTGCGCGTGATGATGCCTCGGAAGAAGCCGCTCTCATCAACTAGGCAGATGAAGCTGTGATTCACAAGATCATGGAGAATATCTTCTAACTGGCAACCGTGGTCACGGACGGCGACATCTGTAGACATGTCTTCCGACACTCTACGCTCTGCCAATTTATCCCAATTGTAGCAGAGCTCTTCCTTAATTCCCGAGAAAATCAGGGGGGCAGAAATCTTGCCTGCCACTCGTCCCTCACGATCGAGAACAGGTACGGAGCTGTAGCCAACCGTATTGAGGATCATAATGGCGTGGAGACAGGTATTTTCAGTGCGTACTGTCGCCACTTTATGGCCTTCGATGAAGAGCTCTCCTTCATTGGCGAGAAGAATTTTTTCGATAATTGGACTGATCAAGTGCTTGTGACCTCCTTCAAGAGATTTCAGATTTCTGTCATAGCGCAGTCTCATTCATATGCTAACATGAAGCTAGATTATTGTCCTAAGCATAATACTGGAGGTATATATAATGAATATTATAGTAAGGAGAAGTCTAGCAATCACCCTAGCTCTACTCACTCTATTTTCTCTGACTGCTTGTAAGCAGGGTGCTACGAAGTCAGAAATTGCTGAACATGCGGACGGAAGAGTAACGGAAGCAGAAAATGCACAATCCGATTCTGAGCGTACGCAGCTGAACGATTTGAAAACGGAAGGCTTCTGCACTGTGGGCACGCGCGAAGAACGAGTTTACCAAGCCCCAGAGGAGGTCCCAGCTCTAAGCTCCAATGAATTATCGGTTGCAGACTATGAGCAGGGCTATCGTTGTAATCACAATATGGGTTACTGCTATTATCTGCCTAAAATCTGGCGAGAGCTCCAATATCTGATTATGTCGGATAGAGTTGGCAATCCGCGCTTCGAAGAAGAGGCCGTAGCCAATGGTCGCTATTACTACTACGTACTTCCTAGTACGGCAGTTGCCCTCGATGATCTCTCGAATATAGACATGCCAGATGAGGAGAAGGCGTATAGACTTGAAGAACTCCTAGCTGAGCGCATACCACTCTTTGGCATCTTATTGTTTAGAAATGAGAAATTACCAGAATCTCTTACAGAAAGAGCTGCTCCTAGAGAATTTACGAAGCGTAAAATTCTGAATGCAGGCGATAACTACACCCTAGTAGTTGCGAATGCTCCCTATCAACCTGAGCTAGTTGGCGAAGCTTTTCTCGACGATTATAAGATGGCCTATGAAGCTAGAGAGACGATTATAAATTCTATGAATTTCTTCGAGCCAGAAGCTGAAGATGAACTCGTCATAGCCCATGCCTCTCTCGACTTCCCGATTTATGATCTAAATTCGGGCAAGCAAGTCAAGAAAATTAAGGATAGCTATCTCTTAGTCTTCAACGACCTACGCTCTAGCGAGAGAAATTATCTCGAGTTGCTAGATAAGAAGGTTGACAAGCTAATCGCGATGCCTAGCCTGGTGCAAAATAAATTAGACGAAGAGGATCGCAGTCGACTCTTAGCCTACAAGGCGAAGTCAGGGGGCAAGTATGAGCTCTGTGTCGCTGACCGTGAAGGGCAGATTAAGCTTCTGCAATATTTGGGTTATAGTCCCGCCCTCTTGAAAATAGCGAAAGACGGCAGCATCGAAGCTGTATATTACGGGATCAAGAGCGAGACAGAGCTCGCTGACATCGTGTTAAAATAATTACATTGAAATTACAATCGCAAAATTACCATTGTATTTGGAGGAATTAGCATGAAGAAAATCATCTGTATATGTCTGGCTCTCTTAATGAGTTTCGGCCTCATTGCCTGCCAGGATGAGAAGGTCAAGGAAGTTGACGATAATACGACTCAAGCAACTGATGCAGTGGACGTAGAGCACACAACTATTGCAGAAGCTGAATCCGAAGAGGCAGAGTCTCAAACTGTTGAGCAGGAGAAAGAAGCCTACGGCAGCAGAATAGACGATCCCGAGCTCAGCCTAACGGAAGCAGAACGCAAGCAGGGAACTTCTATTTATTTCCCAGCTGGCGCGAAATTTGCCTTGCCACAGGTCTTTAATGATCACCACGAACAGATTAGACGAGTCAATAGACAATTTGACGTGGGTCCAGACCTCTTCATCGATGCCTCCCGTGAATACTACTTCAAACCTAGCGATAATCCAGAGAAGTACATGGATTACCCGATTTTCGGCGTAATTGCCGTAGATGAGTCGAGAAGACCAGAAGACGAAGAGCAGTTTAATGAGAAGATGCTCTATCCAGAGCTTGAGCAGACGAGAGAAGATGCCAAGCGCAGTCAGTATTTCGGTCTGGGTAGCCTAGATACAGAGGCAGTGCAGGAATTGGGCGAAGAGGATCGCGCAATCTACGAGCAATTACTGGAAGCTGCTAAGCAAGTCAGAAAGTCTATCTATCTCTTCCCGCCCACCCTACCAGAAGAATCTATTGGTGCCAGCAAGAACTGGCGCTTTAAGACTGTAAACCTGGAAGATGAAGCAGTTGATCAAGAGATCTTAAAGGATCACGAAGTTACCCTGATTTCCTTCATGACCACCTGGTGCCCTCACTGTATCGATGAATTAGAGGACTTCGTAAATGCGAAGAAGGAATTCCTCGATGAGAAGAATGCCAATATTATCGGCATCTTTGCAGATATCGTACCAGAACAGGCTGGCAGCGAGAGCTATGAGAAGGCCATGAAGGCCGCCAAGGAACTTTCCAGCAAATATGGTATCAACTTTCCGGTATTACAGAATTCTTACGACATGCAAAACAGTCTGACTAAATACGCCATGAACTATCCGACTAATTTCTTCGTTGATAGTAATGGTGACGTGTTGTCAGTACATATTGGCAAATATCAAGATCTAGAAGCCGCCTTCGCTGAGGCCATTGCTCTCAGCAGAGGTGAAGAAGTTAGTGAAGATAAGAAGGACACTGAAGATAAAGAGGACACTGATGCAAGTTCAGAAGAACTAAGCGATGCAGATATAGCTGAGATTCTCGCAGATCCTGAACTCAATCTGTCTAGAGAAGATCAGGAAGCGGGATATCAGGTTCTATTACCACTTGGCGCGAAGTTTAAAGCGCCAGCAAAGTACCTAGAAGATTTTAGCCCCTGGCAGCGTCTAGACATTGACAACGCGGATCAAGCTGATAAAGCGCTCCGCTACGGTCGTGAGTTCTATTACTATCCAAGCGTGAATGCAGAAGGCCGCTTCAAGAAATTCCCGCTCTTCGGCTTCTATGTATTTAATAAGGACAAGGCCCCAGAAGATCTCGAAAAACTAGTCGAAGACCTAAACATTAAGGATCTGACTAAGATCTTCGAAGACGATCATGTGGTACAGTACTTCGCCAAGGGTAAGGCAGACCCCAAGGGATTGAAGAGCAAGGAAAAGCAGGAATTCAAAGAACTCTTCGACGGAGTCGAGGATATAGAGGACAGTCTCTACGCCTTCCGAGCCCTCGGTATTGATGAAGTGATTGGCCGCAAGAAGAACTGGCAATTTAAGACTAAGAATCTACTAGGTGAAGAAGTAGACGAGAAGATCTTCGAGCAAGAAGCTCTGACCATAGTTTCCTACATGACCACCTGGTGTCCATACTGCATAGAGGAGCTACCTAGACTAGAAGCTGTCAACGCTGATACAGACAATAGCGTTCAAGTCCTCTATCTTATTGGCAACTATGATCTCCAATTTCTCAGCAAGGAAGAGCAGGCCCAAACTCTTACAGATCTAGAAGAGATATTCGAAGAAGGGATTCGCGGCAGAGTATTAGAGCAGACTATAGTTATTAACAATAGTCTGACACGTATTGTCCCAGGCTTCCCCTGTAATATTGTCTTCGATAGTGCTGGTAATGTCCTCGCCTATCAGTTGGGTGGTTTAGATGAAGTAGCGCTAGACAAGCTGATACAAGAGGCTAGCAAGCTTGTTAATCAGCAGAAATAAATGGGAGCAAGTTGCAAATTAGGTACATATGTACATACTGCAACCGCTCTGCTACCCCTAGTATAGTGCCAAGACTAGTCAGATGAGCTGCTGAAATCTGGTCCGTAACAATTCCGTAAAGTCGGATTGGAACAAATGTACCTAGGAGCTCAGCTAAGATAATTGCTAATCTGACAATGCATTCGAAGCAATAGCTTCAAAAACACACATCCTTTGAAGGAGGAATGAAAATGAAAAAATATCTAATTGCTTTGCCATTAGTACTGATCATGATCCTATCCATGGTTCCAGTAATGGCCGCA
>JAUNVU010000014.1 GCA_030537525.1 Eubacteriales bacterium | reverse complement strand
TCATGCTCGTGATCGTGGTCCTCATGTTCATGATCCTCATCTTCGTGCTCGTGATGCTGATGCTCCATACCCTCAACAATTTCTTCAGAGTAGGTATTTACCATGTCTACTAGAGCGAGGCTTGGCTTATCACCTCTAGTCTCCTTCAACTTATTGACCCAGGTATCAGAGTGGCCACCAACATAGACGAAGAGATCGCTGTCTGTAATCTCAATTAAATCCTTGGGGGTAGGCTCATAGGAGTGCATCTCCGTTCCTGGAGTCAAGAGCATGGTCAGTTCGATTCGGTCACCAGCAATTTCTCGCAAGAAATCGTATTGAGGGAAGATAGTGGCAACAACCTTCAGCTTCTCGCCATTCTCTTGCACCGTATTAGTAGCCGCATCTTCTGCTGCACCATTAGCTTCGGACTGCTTATCTCCAAGCTCAGCACAGGCGGTGAATATACCGGCCATGAAGAGCAAGGTCATCATCAAGGCAATGATCTTCTTATAGTTCATTAAATTATTAATTCCTTTCAGCTTGCTCAGTGTCAGCGAAGTCGCCAGCTGCCTCAGCCGTCTGAACGGTCTCTTCAGCTGGATTATGCTCTTCGCAGTCCTCACAGAGTCCATAGAAGATAGTGCTTGGTCTCGATACTGTGAAATTATGATTCGCCTCAATATGCGATACCAACTTATCTAGTTCTTCACAGCTGAGCTTCTGCACCTCTCCGCATTCACTGCATTCCAACTTGCCATAGGGGCTTGGGCTGTCGCTTTCAGCAATATAGCGAAAACGCGTACCCTTGTTATTAGCCGAGACGACCTTGACGACAAGACCCTTATCAACAAGGCGGTTGAGGTTTCTGTACACAGTAGTCATACCAACTCTGCGCCCTCGATTTAACAGCTCCGTATAGAGCTCTTCCGCTGTAACAAACTCAGAACTTAAATCCTTCAATGTCTCAATTACGAGTCGCTTCGGACGACTGTCATAGGATCTGACCTGGCTCATAGCAATCTCCTTTCGCTTGAAATTGGAATTCATTTTCATATTACTCTCCTGCCAAGCGCTGTCAATAGATATTTAGAAATTTCGTGAAAAAAATGATTTGGCGCAGAAAAATTATCAATCTAAACTGCTGCAAGCTCTCGCCATAGTCTACATCAATTAAGAACGCCTCTTCTGACGGATGAAGATAATGCTCAAGAGAATTAAAACTATGGCGGCTAGGCCGATGAAAATAGCAATGCCTAAAAGAGAGTCCTCCTCTTCGACAAATTCCATGCTATTTAATCTTGGAAGTTTCTGTTCTGCACTTGTCTGCGAATTTTCCTTTGTCTGCGAGTTTTCTATTCTGGTCTCTGAGCTTCGCTCTGTAGCTCTAGTCTCTGCTGAATCTGAAGATCGAGAAGAATATTGCCCTGCCTCATACTCTGTGCTATCAGCTTGCCCAACATTATCTGTCTGCTCTGCCTCGCCTGCCTGTTCTGCCTCATCTTCCTCTGAACTGGGCTGTGTCTTGCCATCTCTGTCTGAAGCGGGATTTCTAATAGCCTGGACCATAGCCTCAATAGCAGCTATATCCCTTCCCTGCGCGTTTATCAGGTCGAGGTAATGTGTTGCTGTTGTTATGATGTCTAGGTGGTCTACAAGGTGCATGCCCGCGCCCTCTGCACCCATGTTTACGATGATTAGCTGGCCTTCTACAGTATCTTGGAAAGAAATTAAATTGTAGCCGCCTGTGCCGACCCAGCCAGTCTTGCCGCCCTGGATGAGATCGCAGTCGATACCAATAGTTTCCGCATAGAGATAGATTGTGTGACGAAGATCAATTTGCCTTTCGCCACTATCAATACTGTAATACTTGAGGTGGAGGACATCTCTTAAGACGGGGTCTGCTAGACAGCTACTCAGCAGTAGCGCCATGCCACGCGCCGTCACCGACTGTCCTGGATAGTTTAGGCCAATAGGGTCGCTGAATTGCAGATCCCATCCTGCCACCTCGGATAATTCGTTCATCTGAGCAATAAATTCAGCCTGCTTTAGTCCCAGTGAAGAGATTAGGGCGTTAACCGCATCGCCACCTGAGGCCACCAGGCAGCCTGCCAATAGGTCGTATAGACTGAGTCTCTCACCAACTTGGAAGCCACAGACGGCAACATTGTTTTCGGCTAGACCTGCGAGGTCAGCCGCCTTGATCTCATAGCTGGAATTGATATCTAATTTCTGAGAATCTATGAAATGCTTAGCGGTGTAGAGAGTCATGATCTTTGCCAATGAGGCAGGGATATGAGGCTCATCTGGATTAATTTCAAGTAGCGGTTGTAGCAGATTGGAGCCTCGAGGCTGGAAGTAGACGGCAACTATAGGTGAGGCTAGAGATAGCTTATGTAATTCATTAGAGAGCTTTGCAAGCCTATCTGCTTCTGTTTCTAAATTACTGTCCATTCTGTCTGCGAGCACAAATCTGTCCTCTGGCAAGAGAGCCAGCGGCAGCTGGCAAATTACCATGAAGCTGATAATTAGAGCTAGGTATTTTATAAGCGAATGTCTAAATTTTACCGTCGTCTGCGCCACCACATATCCTCGCAATTAAAAAGCCCGAAAGCGAAGTCTAATAGCTCGGGCTTTTTCTAAACTATGTTAAACTATGCTCGAGTATTATCCAATAGGGAGGACAATATGGAACAGCTCGAAAAACTCTATGGTTTTACACTAATTGAGAAAACACACTCCGTTGAAACAGGTGCCGAAGCCTATGTCTACAAACATGATAAGACGGGGGCCACCCTGGTCCATCTAGCTAACGATGAGCAGAACAAGACCTTCGGTGTCGGCTTCCGAACGCCACCTGAGGACTCCACTGGGGTCGCCCATATTTTAGAGCACGCCGTGCTTGCAGGATCTGAGAAATTCCGCACTAAAGAACCTTTTATGGACTTGATTCAGGGTTCCTTGCAGACCTTCCTGAACGCTATGACTTTCGCCGATATGACTATCTATCCCGTATCGAGCAAGAATAATCAGGACTTTCGCAATCTAGTCGAGGTCTATCTGGATGCCGTCTTCTTCCCTCTCGTCCACGAACGTCCCATGATCTTTAAACAAGAGGGTTGGCACAGTGAGCTGGCCGACAAGGACAGCCCCATTATCCACAACGGCGTCGTCTTCAATGAGATGCGCGGAGCCTATTCCTCACCTGATGCCTACAATAATCGTAAGATCATGGAGAAGCTCTATCCAGGCTCAACCTATGCGCACGAATCTGGCGGCTTCCCCTGGACTATTGCCGAGCTCAAATACGAGGACTTCCTCGCCTTCCACGACCGCTATTATCACCCTTCTAACTGCCTCTTCTTCTTCTACGGTGACTGCGACTTGAAAGATCTCGCAAAACTCATCGAAGAAGACTATCTCTCACGCTTTGAATTTAGTGAGGTTGACAGCCAGATCGAAGAGGGTCAGCCGCTGACTGGTAATCACAAGCTCGAGCTGACCTTCAATGCCGAGCCAGGTCAAGAGGCCGAGGGAGACAGCTATCTGGGCTACTTTGCCCGCTTCGGTGAAGCGACCGACAACAAGAGCCGCTTTATCTTAGACCTGCTATATAAGATCCTTCTGGAGAGCGAGGCTGCACCTCTGCGCCGCGCCATCTTGGAAGCTGGTCTCGCTGAAGAAGTTGAGTCCTTCTCTACAGACATCTTCTACTTGACCTTCGGCGTAATGCTAAAGAAGGCCAAGGCCTCAGATGCAGACAAGTTTGCCAAATTGGTCGATGAAGTCTTGCGTAAAGAACTTGAGAAGGGTCTTGACCGCGACCTAGTTCTCGCCTCGCTGAATGCCGCGGAAATGGAAATGCGTGAATTGGGTGGCCCACAGAGAGGTATTATCCTCTTCATCTTGACCATGTACGCCTTCCGCTATGATTTAGAGCCACTGGCCTTCCTCTCTTACAATCAATTCTTAGAAGAGATTCGGGCTGGTATTGACGAGGGAATTCTCGAAAAATACATCCAAGAGCGCATCCTCGACAGCAAGGCCCACCTGATAACCGTCCACAAACCTGAGGCAGGACTCTATAATCGCTTCGACCAGGAAGTTGCTGACCGCCTCGCCAAGGTGAAGGCCGAGATGAGCGATGCCGAAATTCAAGAGCTAATCGACGAAACCAATGAGCTCTTAAAGTATCAGCAGACCCCAGACAGCCCCGAGGCCAAGGCGACCATCCCCACCCTCAAACTCGCTGAACTCGAGCCAGAGCTTGAAGATATTGCTGAGACTGAGACTGAAGCCTACGGCGCGACCTTCTACCTCCACGAAGCCAAGTGCAGCGGCCTCTGCTACGTCAATCTCTACTTCCCCATCCACCACCTGAATCTAGACGAGATTCATGACCTCAACTATATGCTGAAACTACTCGGCTACATCGACTGCGAGGAGATGGACTATGCCAAGCTCAGCACCGAAATCGGCAAGGTCTCTGGCGGTCTCAACACCAGCCTCGCTTTCATCGAGAATCCCGAGAAGCAGAATGAGCGCTTTGCCAATATCGGCTATGTGATGATCGGCAATAAGCACGAGCAATTGCTGCCCTTACTTGCACAGGTATTGGGCCACAGCAAGTTCACTGCAAAACGCCGCATCCGCGAGCTACTGCAACAGCAGAAATTACAATTTGAGATGAATCTCGACTACAGCTCCCACATGATCGGCCTGGCACGCTGCTTCTCGCATCTGCGACTCACCGATATGCTAGCTGATGAGTGCAACGGTCTAGGCTACTACTTCAATCTCTCTGCCCTACTTGCAGACGAGGCCAAGTTCGAGGCCTTCTGTGACCGTCTTGAGGCACTGGCCAAGAAGGTCTTTGCGAAGACTGGTCTGAGAGTTGCGATCACTGCAGATACCGAAGAACTAGCGGGGCTAAAGAGCAGCTTCGAGGGCTTCATTAAAGAGCTGCCAGAAACTGAGCTTGAGGCCGTAGAGATCCCCTTCGAGTCGAAGCCACGGCGTGAGGCCTTTACCACTTCTACTGGTATCAACTACATCGAAGTGGCCCAGGATTACGAGGCCCTTGGCTATGAGTACGAGCCCAGCATGACCGTCCTCTCCAGCATTCTCAGCAGCGGCTTCTTACACAATCAGATCAGGGCCCAGGGCGGTGCCTATGGTGCCGGCAACCCCGTCAGGGATAACGGCAATATCGGCTTCTTCACCTACCGTGATCCGAACCCGAAACGCTCTTACGAGATCTTCCACAAGGTCCCAGAGCAGGTTGAGCAAATTGAATTAGACGATGCCGATCTCGAGCGCCTGATCATTGGCTGCATCAGCCGCTTTGACCCAGTCATCGTACCCGCCATGATCAATGGCTTGATGTTCACTCGCCGCCTCACTGGCCGCGACCACGCCTATTTGGTCAAGACCTTGAAGGAATTGATCGAAACCAAGCTGGAGCAGCTCAAGAAGCACGCCCAGATGTACAGAGATGTCTTGGCTAAAGAGGCCCTAGTCCTCATTGGCGACGAGGGCGTCGTTGAAGAACACAAGGCTCTCTTCGACAGCATTGAGAAATTAAAGCGCTAAGCATTACGAGCCCGGGCAACCGGGCTCTTTTTTTATTTTAGAAAGAAAATATGGAGAAAATTAAAGTCAATTTAAACTTTCAGAAAAACTTCCACGGCAGTTTCGAAAGCAGCCGTGGCAGCACACTCAAACTCGGCCGAGATGCTGATGAATTCCTGCCCTACGAACTCTTGCCAGCAGCTCTGGGCTCTTGCTACTTCGTCACCCTAGAGGGAATTTTAAACAAGCAGCGGCTGGCATACGAGGGAGCCAATATAGAGATTTCGGGCCACAAGCGAGAGCAGCCTCCAACAACTCTAGAACGACTTAGATTCGTAGTCAGTTTAGAGGGCACAGATAGAGAACAGGCTGCCAAATATCAGCGTGCGGCCGAATTGGCTGCCAAGTACTGCTCGATCTATGAAACCATTTCGCAAGTGGCCGAAATGGAGCTAGTCATCAACTTAGACTAGTCTTCACCTGAGGTGAGGTCGACTTCCTTCTTCTCAGGGTAAATTGAGCGTTCGCCACCAATTAATTTCGGCCGGCTGTTTAGGGCGGTGACCCTTGCGACTCCAATTTTCCAGACATTGAGTCGAACTGGAACCTGGACGTGCTGGACATGCATGCCAATTTCTGTGTCACCGACATCCATGCCGATTTTAGCGTGTATATGCTCCACACAGGCGGGGTCAATAAAGGTCTCAAAGGCGGCTGTTGCAGCAGCTCCGCCTGCCTTCAGACTGGGCTGAACGGTAACTTCCACCAGGCGATGATCCTTCTGGAGTAAGGCGCGCTCAACAACTAAGGCCCTGTTGATATGCTCGCAGCCCTGAACCGCTAAGAAGAGACCGTATTTTCTACAGACTTCATGAACAGCGCTGACAATACCACGACCGATGACCATGCTGCCTGCTGTTCCGATATTCTCTCCCTTGACTTCTGAGGTGGATAAGCCGAGGACGAAGACCTCGCCTCTGGCAACTTGCGACTTGCGGATCAGTTCTTCCGCAGCCTGCATACTCAAACTAACATGACTATCCTTATTCATTAGAACCTCCCCTTTCCCAATAGAATAGGCCTTTTGAAGAAAATTATCCATTTATTTATTAAAATGGTTCCATGGAAAAAAATAAAGTAAAAACTGACAGCCGTTTAGTCGCTAAAAGTAGGGCGAAATTCGCCATCTTAAACTGTCCGCCACTGGGCTTGGACTATCATTTGGAGCATTGCTCTTTTCGCCTCTACTCCGCTGAGGCTACGAAGGTCGAGCTCCTACTCTTCCCCAAGGTAATTGCCGCTTCGCAGGCAGAATACCTCGCAAGGGCTACTAATAGTTCTCAGTATCAGAGCTTTCTTGAGCAGCCGACGGGCGCAAATTTTGCCAAGCTCATAGCCAAACTCGAGCCATATCCCATGGCCGAACCCCAAGCTCCAGAAATCCATCTGCTAAAGGAGCTAGAAGCTGGCTACTTCTGCTTAGATCTGCCAGGTGAGCACTTCTCCAGACCCTATCTCTATCGCCTGAGCTTCCCCCAAGGGGAGAGCAAGCTGACAATTGATCCCTATGCCAAGCTGACCTTTCTAAATGGTCGCTACGGCGTGGTCGGCAGTGCCGAGGACATGGATCTGCCCTGTCCTAATTTAATTCCATTTGAGCGTGAAAAGAGCAGTATTTTAGAGCTCAATGTCCGCGATTTTTCCATTCGCCCAAATGCCAAGTTTAAGTTCCCTGGCACCTTCCTCGCCCTCACAGAGGAGGGGCTCACGAATTCTAGTGGTGAGAAAATCGGCCTGGATCACATCCGAGAGCTTGGCGTATCGCTTCTGCAGCTTTTGCCAATTTTTCAATCTGCCACCCTCGACGAGCTAGGGGATGTAAGTTTCAACTCGCAGTTTAACTGGGGCTATGATCCTCTAAACTACTTTGCCGTACAGGGGCTCTTTTCCAGCCAGCCGAAGGACCCCTTCTGCCGCATCTTAGAGCTAAAATTTCTCTCGCACTTCCTCGCCTCCAGAGGCCTGGGTCTCAGCATGGACGTTGTCTACAATCACGTCTACGACCTTTCTCAGCACTCCCTAGAGCTCACGAATCCTGGGCTCTGCTTCCGCTATACAGAAGATGGAATGCCGCATAATGGGAGCTTCTGTGGCAATGAGACGAAGTCTGAAAATGAGATCTTTCGTCGCTACTTCCTAGACTCTCTCTTGTATTGGCAGAAAAATTTCGAACTCGCCGCTTTCCGCTTCGACTTGATGGGACTGCATGACGTGGATAGCATGAATCTTATCGCCGATGAATTAAAGAGTAGAGATCCTGAAATCAAATTGTATGGCGAGGGCTGGATTATGGGCAATCACCCAGAGGGGGTCTTGCCCGCAAACGAGACTGAGGCCAGCAGTCTCCCCGCTTACGCCTTCTTCAACGACAGCTTCAGAAATCTCGGAAGAGCGCTGCTCAGTGAGCCAGAAGGAATACTTGAGGCAGATGATGAAGAATACAATGCCAGAATTTGGCATCTCTACAATTCGCTAATTGGTGGCCAACACGTCAAATCCTTCGTCAGCGCTAGTCAGAATCTCTGCTATCTGGAATGCCACGATAATTTAACTTTGACTGACCTCATCCAAATAAAAAATGCGGAAATTGAGGACAGAGAGCTGTCCGAGAGATTGTCGCTCGCCCTCTTCCTAGTCTGCTTCGCCCAGGGCTTACCCTTCTTTCACTTAGGGCAGGAATTTGCCAGATCCAAGCAGCAGATCGATAATTCCTATAATGCAAGTGATGAGATCAATGCTCTGGACTGGGAGAGTCTCACTAAGTTTAAAAGAATCAGCGAGAAACTTGCTGAGTTCTTGAAGTTTAGAAATAGCAGACTCTCATATGACGAATTTAATTTTCAAGAGATCAATCACCGCTATAAGCTCCTGATCGCGGATCCTAAAATACTCGCCTACGAGCTGCAAAATGCTGGCCCAGACGGTGCCGAAAATCTGCTATTCGTGATCAATTTTCAAGCCAGTGAATTGCAGGTCGAACTTCCAACAAATTATGAAGAGGTCCTAGACACGGCCATGGCTTCAAGTGCCGTCAATACTCTCAGGCCCTATGCCGCTAAGGTCTATCGGCAAGTGGCTTTAAAAAATTGCCTTAAAGAGAGATTTAAGTAAGCCGCCTAAGAACTTTAGAAGCTGTGACAGCCAGCCTAGTAGGCGGTCGAAGATACCGCTCTCCTTAGCTTCTTTCAAGCCCTCTTTAGCGAGGTCTTGAACCTTCTTGATGCCATCTTGTGACAGCTCTCCTAGATCCTCGCCCTCCAGCCCGATCTCCTGCATGACATCCTTCAACTTATCCGCCAATTCATCTTTGAGGTCTAGCTTCTCCTCTGCATTGACGCTAGTTTCTGCCGTCATGCCGAAAACAGGCTGCCAAGAAAGCAGAGCTAGGCAGAGGATCAGGCTTAAGATCAGGGATTTTTTTAATAACTTCATCAGGTGAATCATACTCCATTTCTGCTATCATAGCTATATGAGATATCTAGCATTTTTAGACCCAGCAGTTAGGTCCTGGGCCATAGCAACGGCCTTTTTGACGCTGACAGTGTTCCTCTTACTCTACTTCATGGCGAAAAGTATTAAGGAGCATCAAGAACATATTAAGAAAATTATAAACTCTGAGAGCTTTCAGTCCAAATCGAGCCATGTGGATTACAGCATTTTGGCGAAGTCTGAGCTCTTTCAGGCCATCTTGCAATCTGGCTTGAAACTAGAGGACCCCGCCCCTGCCATCTATCACTTGGGTAGCAATTTAGCTCAGGCAACAGAGGCCCAGGCCTTAGAGCTGGGCAGACTTGCCGAGCCCTTCTTCGACTATGTCAGCGATGCCCTGCCGCGCTTCTACGACTTATCAGAGTCTGGTGCCAGCTTGAATTCCAGATGTGAAAATAATTTCTTGGAAGTAGACATCAGTGCCGAGAAGGTCTGCACGGACTACCCCTCGGCCACGGAGGCAGAACTAGCTAAGCTCAGTAAATTAAAGGACTTGCTCCGCGAGAGCCGCCCAGATCTGAGAAGTCAGTATTTCGAGGCCGATAGGGACGGCAAACGCCACTTATTGCTGAGAATTAGTGAAGACAAGTAGTTGCAAGCTCATCTAGGGCAGAGAGTAAGATAGATATCTCCTCTGCCCTCTTTACTGCCACCCGATAGGCCTGGCTTGGCAGACCTCGATAATTTCTGAGCGACCTAATTAGAATTACTGGCTGATGCAAGGCAAGTTCAGCTGCGAGCTCCTCAATCTCAGACTCAAAATAGATAAAATTCACAGTTCCAGAGATATTTTTAAATAATTCTCGACCATAGTTATCATTAAGCCCCTTAAGACCTGCCACCAACTCCTCTCTGAGACTGGCAATGGCCTCGCGCTCAGCTTCTAAACTCTCTTCTGGCATCTGGAGTGCTGCCAGGCCTGCAGCCTCCGCCAGCGTATTTAACGGCCAAGCAGGGGCTAGCTCCTCGAGCCGTCGCGCCAGCTGTCGCTCTGGCACGAGCAGATAGCCCAGGCGCAAACCCGCTATGCCGAAGAACTTCGTCAGCGAGTGTATAGAAAGTAAGTTCTCCTGCGCTCCCACCCTGTAGGCAATTCCCAGGGCATCATATCTTGCTCGCAGCGCAGCAGGCAAGAAGTCTATAAAACACTGGTCCAAGACCAGCAGGCCCTGCCGGCTCCTAGCTTCTAGCAGCAAGTCTTCTAATACATCAGGTTCAAGCAGTTTGCCCGTCGGATTATTGGGGTGGCAGAGCAAGCTGACTGAAGTCTCCGCTGGCCACTCCGCCAATAAATCAGCCCCGAGCGCAAGCCCCTTAATTAAGGACCAATTAGCATTCTTAAAAGCCCGCTCATACTCAGAGAAATTGGGTTCTGGCAGATACGCCGCTGTTTCGGTCACAACAGACTGCAGGGCAAAGGCCAGGCGAAAGATCAATTCCGAGGCGCCATTGCCAAGGATGACTGAAGCTTGCTCTACGCCGTGCTTCTGGGCTATCAAGCTCCGTAATTGAGTAAGGCGGCCATCAGGATAATTCTTAATCTCCCCCAACGCCGCGGCTATGGCCGAAACTATCTCGGCCTGTGGCGCGAAGGGGTTTATGTTTTGCGAGAAGTCAATTATCTCTGAACTGTCTACAGCTAGAATTTTAGCCAAACTCGCCAGCTCACCGCCGTGCTTTAAACTCTGAAAATATCTGAAAACCCGCTCTCTTCTAGTCAAATTATCACCTATTCTGACTCGTCTCTAGCTTCTTCGCTGGCCTCGGCTAACTGCCATTGTAGTTTCTTGGCCTCATCGTGCAATTTTGCAATCTCAATGACCTTGGCCGCTATTGCCTGACAATAGGCTTGGCAACCCAGAGGGTCTGCTGGGTGGATGAGATCTTCCATAAAGAAGTCGGCGCGGCCACGAGAGATCTTGCCCCAGTCGACAAGCCAGACATTTTCATGCTCCTTGGCAAATTTTCTCAGCAGGGAATTTCTATACTCCTCCTGGCCAGGATAGGGCAAGGCTATGGTGACTATGACCAGGGGCTTCTGCCAATCGTCATGTACTTTCTTTAATTCTTCTGGGAGCGGGTCGCCATTGGTACTAAGTGCAATGACAAGGACCTCTCTCAAGAGCCCATCCTGCTTCAACCCCTCGTAGACCTCGAGCAGTGAGTCCATCTGACGATTGGAGAGGGCATCTAAGCAGGCTCCTGGCAAATACGGTTCTAAGTGGTAGCCCGCAATGACGGAGACGGAGTCGCCAATTATCGTGACGGGGATATGTCGATAGAGGGCGAAGTCCTCTTTTGAAATCACCAGCTGTTCAGCCATGCCACCAATTCTTTGAAGCTGCTCTAAGAGGGCTGGCGCAATTTGAACTTCTTCTGCGCTAGGCTTTTGCCAACTGAGGATTGAATCTATTGGTCTGCCTTCAGGATCCTTCAATACTGGCGTTTCAGGCTCTGTCGGGCGAGTCGGCTCTAAGATGGTCGACCGCGTTGCCGTGAGTGCTTGACGAATGCTTTCGCGCTCGGCTAACTGCCTAGCTTCCTCCTCGGCAATCTTTGTCTGCAAGTCTGTCAATTCATCTGTCGCCAGACTTTCACCGATTTGGCCCCAGGGGGTAATTATTAGACCAACTGCGATTAAGCCCGCCAGAATCCGTCCTGCCCAGGGCATGAGCTTAGACTTGCCAAGGGGTGAGAATAGCCAGCGAAGGAATTTCAAGCAGAGCCTGGCCAGCTCTGCGAGTATGATTGTGATGCTCAGGGCTATTAGTGGGTAGGCCCAGGCTGGCAGGTCGACGAAGGCCAGGTAGCGCTCACTCAGACGGATTACGGGATAGTGGATGAGATATAGCCAGTAACTCTGTTCCGACAGATATTTGACTAGTGAAAAACGGCCAATAACAGCCAAATAGGCCGCTTTATCGTCACATAGGCAGAGGGCCAAGGCGAAGACTAATGCATAGGCTGGCAGGGCCCAGAGTAGGATGTCTGAGAGTTCTAAGGGGAGGAAGTAGGCCCCGCAGATTAAAATCAGGAGGAGGCAAGAGGAGATCTGAACGAGGTGGAAGGAGATATCTCGCTCAGCTTCATCTTCAGAAGTCAGTAATGGGCCTAGGTACTCTCGCCTGATAAGAGCTGCAATAATACCGAAGCCGAAGGCATAAAAACGCGTCAAGAAGTCATAGTAGATTCTCGACTCATCCAGCCCACCTATGCAGAGATAACTATTGAAGCCAAGCGAAGCACAGGTCAAAACTAGCACTATGAGCAGGGCTGGGAGGCGCCGCTCCCGCCGATAAAATGGCCAGCAGAACAGGTAGAATAGTAGGTAGTATTGGATCTCCAGGGAAAGCGCCCAGAGATGGGTTAGCGGCTTCAGATACGAGGCTCCCTCAAAATATGAATCACCCTGGAAAATTTGAAAATAATTATTGAAGCCCAGTAGTGAAGAGCGCAGTTGGCCAGCAAAATTAGCAATAAAGTCTGGAAAGTCTAGCAGCATTAAGACCGCCAGCGGCAAAAGCAAGATCAGCAGCGGAGGAAAGAGTCTTCGCAGCCGTCCACCCAGTTCTGGCAAGATCGCGCGGCTGTCTGAATTCTGTCGCTTCACCATGGTCAGATAAGCTGCTAGAACGAAGAAACCCTGTACCGCCAAGAGGCCGGAGGGCAGATAATTTGGCCAGTAATGGTAGCCAATTACACCCAAGAGGCAGAGAACCCTCAAGAAGTCGAATGCGTGAATCCGCTCTCTCACTAGCTCCTCCTCGCCTTAATTGACAGGTATATGCCGTAGCAAAAGAATAAAATCGACAACCACTGAGCCTGAGATAGAGGTCCATAAATACCCCTGACAAGGTCGCCTCGCATATATTCCCCAATGAAGCGTAAAAGCGCATAGCCAAGTACATAAGCAGCGATTAGGCGCCCTGCTGCATTTCTGCGTCGTCCTATTAGCTTCATGTAGAGCAAGAGAAAGACGCCAAAGAGTACATTACCCAGCAGCCAGACGGCCTGAGTCGGGAAGCGCATGATTGGCACCGGCTGATTGAAACCCTGGTGAGCAATGGCCCCAGGCCCAGTGTACGGGAAGCCATAGCAGCAACCTGCTAGCAAGCAGCCCAGGCGACCCCAGGCTTGGGCGAAGGGCATGGCAACGGCATAGGCTGCCAGGTACTTATCGCCATTCAGCTTGTATTTCTTACAGTAGCTGCGAATTACTATCATGCCGCCGATAATGCCACCGTAGATGACGAGGCCATAGCGAAATAGGTCGGTTAGTAATTGACGGATTTTAAAAGCATCTTGAAAGTCGAATTCAAGAACAGGAAAAACCGTGATGATATAGAGTAATTTGGCACCGATGAAGGCCCCAACCGCAGCTAAAATCAGGCAGTAGAAATGATCCTCTGCACTCAAGTTGAAATATCTCGCATTCCTAAGCGAGATGAGATAGAGGGTGACTAGGCCAAGGCCAATGCAAATGGCATAGCTCGGTATAAGAATGCTGCCGATTTTAAAAAACGGCAGCATGGCAAATTTTCCTTAACATATACTGCAATTATCTAATGTCTCACCATTGATCTGGGCCTCAGCCCTGACCATAGCTAGTGAATGTATCTTAGATCATTAAAGGCACAGGCCAAACAAGAAGCACAAGCAATGATGATCAGGATTGATAATGCTAGGGCAATGGAACTACAGACAATACCTGCTATAGCCACACCCGACTTCTGCTTCTTATTCTCCATGATGGAGATGACTAGACCAATCACCGCAAGAATTGGTGACAGTAAACCTATCTTCGGTACAAAAGCTATCACCAAGGATGCAATACCAAGACTCATACCGACATAGGCTGTGGTACTAGGCTCTGTATTACGCTGTGCAAATTGCTCGTAATTCGGCTGATAGCCATATCTGTTCACTGGACCCTGCTGGCCAGCCTGGGCATTCTGATAATTTTGACCTTGTTGACCATAGTAAGCTTGTCCTTGTGGAGGAGCCTGCTGAGCTGGGTGGGGCTGGCCTGCTTGATAATTGCCGCCCTCAAATTCGGGCTGGCCAGGCTGAGCTTGCTGGGGGCGCTGGAAATAACCAGGCTGCTTATACTTCGGCAATTCTTGACTGGCACTTAAGTCAGGCCTGTGCGCCTCCCTATATTGAGACTGTTCAACACTGATTCGCGGCCCACCAACAGGAATGGTGCCATCGGCAGGTGGCGTGCTGACAGGAGTAGCTTCTGGACTATAACTGTCCTGCTCTGGCTCTAATGTAACCCACTCCTGCTCAGAATTACTTGGCTTGGCTTGTGCCTCAGGCGAAGTGAAATCGCCATTTGGCTTCATCTCGTCTGGATTGAAATTGGAATTAAACTTATTGTCGTCAAACATCTTACACCTCCAACAAATATCAAATAGAAAAGCGCTTAGCTATTAAAAGCGATCACTAAGAAATCTCTGGGCCAATAACGCCCAAGATCACTCACTCGTACTGCCTAAGCCGTAGGCGAGATATAAACCGCCACCAATTAATTTCAGTAAGGCCATGAGTCCGAAATTCTTGAATAAAGCGACTAGACCGATGACCACAAATATGACACCAATCACCATACTTATCTTGGCAAGTAGATACGATTTACTGGCAAAGAAACCGATTAAAGCTACACCCAGATAGACCAGGGCTGCCAGATAGATAAAGAAGCGCCATATACCGTGGAAATAAGTCAAATCCTGCTTAATCAACGAACCGATGACCCAGGTAATGCCCCAGGCCTTAAGCAATCTAGACAGCATATATACCAGGCCTACAACTAAGAAGATGCAGGCACCAATGATGTTCAATCCTCTAGTATTCTTTCTGCTCATATGCCGACCTCCTATAGCCTAAATAATAACATAGGCGAACAGTGACTGCGATCACAGCGCCCCTTAATTTATAAACATATACTCAATATGTAATTTGAAAGGAGCCAGGTATGACAGCAATAAATAAGAAACAGCAAAACAGCGTCAACAATCAAGCCAAGGCCTGGCGAGAATTCCACTCCGGCCGCTGGCAAGAGCAAATCGACGTCGCTAATTTCATAGAAGTAAATACGACTGAATATACAGGCGATGAATCCTTCCTCGCCCCCACCGCTGAAGACACGAAACTCATCTGGCAGCAAGCCAATGATCTCATTCAAGAAGAAATTCGCAATAAGAGTATCAAGGTAGATCTCGAGCGCTTCAGTGGTATCGACAATTTCGCCCCAGGCTATATCTCTGAGGAGCACGAGCGCATTGTTGGCCTCCAGACCGACAAGCCCATGCAGCGCATCATGAACCCCTATGGCGGCTTCCGCATGGTCGAGAACTCCCTAAAGGCCTACGGACTAGAAATGAAAGAGGGCCTCGCACAGGCCTTTAACGAATATCGCAAGAGCCACAACCAAGGTGTCTTTGACGCTTATACGAAGGAGATGCGCCTAGCGCGAACCGCTGGCCTCCTCACTGGTCTACCAGATGCCTACGGGCGTGGCCGCATCATCGGTGACTACCGCAGAGTGGCACTATACGGCATCGACTTCCTGAAGAAGCAGAAGCTGCAAGATCTTGAAAACTCCCGAGGCGATGCCACTGAAGAGCTCATCCGTCATCGCGAAGAGCTCTCCGAGCAGATCCGCGCCCTCGGCCAAATTCAGAATATGGCAGCCCGCTACGGCTTCGATATCTCCCGACCAGCAGAGACCGCCCAAGAAGCCGTTCAATGGCTGTACTTCGGCTATCTTGCCGCTGTCAAGGAGAATAACGGCGCCGCCATGTCCCTTGGTCGCAATACCAACTTCCTCGACATCTATATCGAGCGAGATCTCCGTGCTGGCCTGATCACAGAAGCAGATGCCCAGGCCCTAATCGACCAATTAATCATTAAACTGCGTCTAGTCCGCCACCTCAGAACCCCAGAATACGACGAACTCTTCGCGGGCGACCCCACCTGGGTCACCGAATCCATTGGCGGCATGTTAGATGACGAGCGTTCCCTAGTCTGCAAGTCTAGCTTCCGCTTCCTGCACTCGCTCACCAATCTCGGCCCCTCTCCAGAACCCAATATGACCGTTCTCTGGTCAGAGAAACTACCTTCGAAATTCAAGAACTACTGCTCTCGCATGAGTATCGAAACTGGCGCCATCCAGTACGAAAATGACGACCTCATGCGCCCGATCTACGGCCACGACTACGCCATTGCCTGCTGCGTCTCCGCCATGCAAATCGGTAAGCAGATGCAGTTCTTCGGTGCTCGTGCCAATCTGGCAAAAGCCCTGCTCTACGCTATCAACGGCGGTATTGACGAGATCAAGAAGGATAAGGTCACAGGACGGCCACTAGAGGTAATCTCTGGTCTTACACCCATTACCTCCGAATACCTGGACTACGATGAAGTCATGGCCAAGTACAAAGTAGTTCTCGCCAAGCTGGCCGAGCTATACGTCAATACCATGAATACCATTCACTACATGCACGACAAGTACGCCTATGAAGCTGGCCAAATGGCTCTTCATGATTCAGAGCTACACCGCTTCATGGCCTTCGGCATTGCAGGTATTAGCATAGTTGCCGACTCCCTCTCAGCCATCAAGTATGCGAAGGTCAAGGTCATTCGCGATGAGAACGGCTTATCTCAAGACTTCGAGATTGAAGGCGAGTTCCCAACCTACGGCAATGATGACGACAGGGTAGATGAGATTGCTGTTGAATTAACCGAGCTTTTTGCCAATTTATTGAAAGAACATCCAAGTTATAGAGATAGTGAACACACACTCTCACTTCTCACTATCACCTCTAATGTCGTCTACGGCAAGAAGACGGGTTCAACCCCAGATGGTCGTCATGCTGGTGAGGCCTTCGCCCCTGGTGCCAACCCCATGCACGGGCGCGACCAGAGCGGTGCTCTCGCCTCGCTCAATTCCGTGGCGAAGATTCCGTATCACTGTGTCTGTCAGGATGGTATCTCCAATACCTTCTCCATCATTCCAGACAGCCTCGGCAAGAGCGAAGACGAGCAGATCATCCACCTTTCTGCCATTCTAGACGGCTATTTCAGACAGCACGCCTTCCATCTAAATGTCAACGTATTGAGGCGTGAGCTGCTACTAGATGCCATGGAACACCCCGAGAAGTACCCAAATCTGACCATACGCGTCTCTGGCTATGCCGTTCGCTTTAACCAGCTCTCAAAAGAGCAGCAGACGGAGGTCGTCAACCGCACCTTCCATCAGAGGGTATAAATGCAAACGGGCTACCTACATTCGATGGAGACCATGGGCCTCTTCGATGGGCCTGGTATCCGCACCGTCTTCTTTCTCCAAGGCTGTCCCATTCGCTGTGCCTACTGCCACAATCCCGACAGCCAAGCCTGTGATACAGGTCGGACAATAGAAGTCAAAGAAGTTCTCGACACCGCCAGACGCTTCCGCCCTTACTACGGGAGTGACGGCGGTGTCACCTTTTCTGGCGGCGAGCCGCTGCTCCAGGGCGCCTTCCTAAGAGCAGCTCTCAGCGCCTTGAAGAAAGAGGGCTTCAATACCACTGTCGATACCTCAGGCTTCGGCGACCCTCGTTACTACAGCAAGGTGCTTCCCCTGGTTGATACCCTACTGCTTGACGTCAAGGAATTCTCAGATCAGCGCTTCCAAGAGCTCACTGCTGGTAAGTTCCAGACCTTCCTAGACTTCATGAATGGCTTGAAGGACTGGGGTTTCAAGGGGCGCATCTGGGTTCGTCACGTCATGGTACCAGGCATGACGGACAATGAAGAGTCCATGCGCGAGCTGGTTAAATGTATCTTCCCGATAGCTGAATTTGTCGAAAGAATCGAAATACTGCCCTATCACACCATGGGCGTTGCGAAGTATACTGCACTTAATAGAGAATACCCCTTGGCGGGCGTACCGCCGATGGATAGAGAGGAGGCCAAGGACTACGAGATCTATGCCAGACGCTATTTCCGTCAGTATCTTGGCCGATTTCGCAGCCGCAAAATTGCGTAGAGAGTTTAAGATTATGACAGGCGAAGAAAGACACAGACACAGAATCATCAATGTTGAACAAGAGGGCTGGCCTATAGATCCCAAAACCATCCCCCTTCTTAAAGGCTTGCCAAGCGATCAACAGCAGGCCTTGCTAGCTGGTATAAACTTCTTCCGCCTCGAACGTGGTGAATTCGCCTTCCAAACAGGAGATGCTGCAGACCAGCTCTATATCTTATTAGAGGGTCGGATGAAAATCTATGAGAACACGCCTGAAGGCCGCGAACAGATACTCTATATCTACAATCCAGGTGATTTCGTTGGTGGTCTCAACGTCTTGAAAGACCACTCCTATCTCTACATGGGCCAGATGTTAGAAGACTCGCTACTAGCGACCATGAATAAGGAAGTCTTCGACTGCTACGCCCTCAACAACCCCCTTATTCTCAAGCGAATACTTGAGAAGTCCTATGACCGCATTCGCTGGGCCGAGGACCTGATCTCACGCATGGGTTCAAGCAATGCCGAGATGAAGGTTGCAGCCCTCCTCTCCAGACTAGTCACGGATTTTGGCGTCGAAAAAGAAGATGGCATCCACCTAGAACTAAGTATCAATAGAGAAGAAATGGGCAGCTACGCTGGCGTCGCCCGTGAAACCATGATCCGCAAGCTAGTAGAATTCAAGGACAAGGGCCTAATCGAACTTCCCGACCACAAGAGCATCATCATCAAGGATCTGAAGGGACTACGAGATCTGTTGTTTGGCTAATCCGCAAAGCCCTTCGCTACACCAACCAAACCCCTAGCCGCCAATTCAATCTCGGATAGAGCAATTTGCGCATAGGAGAGCAGAATTCGCTCCCCAGTATCAGCAGTGATCGCATATTCACTTAGGGGATAGACCTTGATCCCTGCAGCCAAGGCGGCAGCGGCAAACTCTTTTGCTGCCATATCCCTCAATTTAATCACTAGGTGCAGGCCAGCATCTGCACCTTCTATCTCCCAGTACTCTCTAGCTTGCTGTAATTCCTTCAATAGAATCTCACGCTTCTTCTTGTAGAGTATCCGCATTCTATTGAGATGCCTGGTAAAAGCCCCAGTCTCTATCAGATCCGCCATGACCAGCTGAGTCAAGAGAGGGACGGGACAGGGGAATAAGATCAATTTACTGTGATACGCTTCCATGAGCGACTTCGGCAACACCATATAGCTGATTCTCATCGCTGGCGAGAAACTCTTCGAGAAGCTCCCAAGATAAATTACCTTCTCCGCAGAGTCCATGCTCTTAAGTGGTGGTATTGGCCTAGTCTCAAATTTAAACTCTGAATCATAATCGTCCTCAATAATGTAGCGACCCAACTTCTCCACCCAGGCAAGAAGCTCACTACGCCTACTCATGGGATATATGCATCCACTCGGAAACTGGTGAGACGGTGTAATAGCCAGGATATCGACATTAGATTTAATTAGCTCAGCAAGCCTCACACCAGATTCATCTAAGGGAATAGGGCTGTAATTTCGCTTCCGTTGACAAAGCGCCTCTGCCACCCTTGGGAAACCTGGATCCTCAATGCCATAGCTTGCAGATTCTGGCAGAACTTCAAATAAGATGTTCAGAAGGTAGTCTGTACCAGACCCCAAAACTATTTGTTCAGGATCTCAACATAGAAGCCTCGCGCTCTATACAAGTATGAGCTCAAGGTCTCTCGTAAGCGCTCATGACCTTGCTCCTGGGGCATTCTACAGAGCTCCTCTCCCGCTGCAGAAATGACCTTCCTGTATGTCTTCTGCAGGATCTTCCACGGGAAATTCTCATTATCTACTCCACCATAGCCGAAGTCGTAGAGGATCTCCTTCTCATCCTCCTCTGATCCCTTCTTCGGCGTCTTAACATCAAGCTCCAGTGGCCGATAGAGAACGCTGATCTCTTCCACATAATAGCCACTGCGCTCTTTGGCTCTGATATAGCCCTCATCCAATAACTGTTGATATGCCCTGATTACCGTATTCTGAGACATATTTAAGTCTGCTGCGAGTTGACGCTTCGAAGGTAGTCGTTCACCAGCTCTGATCTGACCTGCCAATATCCCATCACGCAAGTGTGAATACAGTTGCATATAAAGTGGCTCACCTAAATATTTCGGATTTAAGCTATGAATTTCAAGACTCATTACAAACTCCCCTAAATCATTTCAAACTTTAACTACCACAAATATTTCAGGTCTCAACCATAATATTCTGGTACCTAAAAATATTCTACTTTTGACTCTACGCCAAGTATCAGATATTAACTAGACTTAAATCATCTCATTTGAATTTAGGAGGCAAAAATGAACTTTGATCGAAGAATTGCTGAGAAGTTAAAAGGTGGCGTCATCATGGACGTCGTAAACGTAGAACAGGCCCAAATAGCTGAAGCCGCAGGTGCCGTAGCTGTAATGGCTCTGGAGCGTGTACCAGCTGATATCAGAGCGGCAGGTGGCGTCTCTAGAATGAGCGATCCCAAGATGATTAAAGAGATTAAGGAAGCCGTATCCATTCCAGTCATGGCGAAGGTCAGAATTGGTCACTTCGTAGAGGCACAGATACTACAAGCCATTGGTATAGATTGTGTCGACGAGAGTGAAGTCCTTTCCCCAGCCGATGAGGTGTACCACATCAATAAGAGAGATTTCGAAGTCCCCTTCGTCTGTGGTGCAAGAAATCTGGGAGAAGCACTACGCAGAATCGCAGAAGGCGCCGTAATGATCCGGACGAAGGGAGAACCAGGCACTGGTGATGTCGTCCAGGCCGTAACCCATCTGCGCCAGATCAATGGTGAAATAGCCATGGTACAGAGTCTCAGAAAAGATGAGCTATATGTCATGGCCAGAGATCTCCAAGTTCCCTACGACCTCATCGCCTACGTACACGAACACGGCAAACTGCCTGTTGTAAACTTCTCCGCTGGCGGTGTCGCCACCCCAGCTGATGCAGCCTTAATGATGCAATTAGGAGCCGAGGGCGTCTTCGTAGGCTCTGGTATCTTCAAGTCTGGTGATCCCAAGAAGAGAGCTAAGGCGATTGTCGAAGCCGTAAGAAACTACGACAATGCAGAAGTCCTAGCCCAAGTCAGCGAAGACTTAGGGGAAGCCATGGTCGGCCTAAACGAGGATGAAGTAGCAGTCATCATGAGTCAGCGTGGGGTCTAGACTTATGGGAAGTCCGTCACCCGAACCACAACTTAAATTTTCGATAATAAAGGGGCCCATTCGAGGCCCCTTTGTTACTACTATTTACTGTGCTAACACGAGAACATTGACTTAAACATTCTCCGCAAGTTCCTTACCTGCCAATACTTTTCCATCCTGATAGAACTTATAGAAGGCGTAAATCATGATCAAAATGTCGCATAATGCCTGCACATACCAGATTGAGAAGGCTCCGAAGAACTTCGGTATGAGGAAGATCAAGGGTGTGAAGAGAATCAAGCTTCTCCCCACAATAACTAAACCAGCAGTCTTAGCATCGCCAACGGACTGGAAATACGTACCGATCATAACCATAAATCCATAGAGGAAGAAGGTTGAGAAGAACAACCTGATCGGCATTATGGATTGCTCAATTAAGATTGGATCAGTAATGAACAAGGAAACCACTTGTCTTGGCATTACCTGCACCGGCAAGAAGAAGATCATGGTAATTAAAAATGCTATAAACATGAATTCCCGACGCCCACGAATAAGACGCAGATATTTCTTGGCGCCGTAGTTCGTGCCCACATAGGGTTGGAAGCCCTGTGACATGCCCCAGAGAGGAATAAAAGCAAACATCTGAATACGTAAGAAGGCACTCATCATGATTCCATAATTATCACCACCATATTTAAAGGCGACATTGTAGAACAAGAGTTGTTGAATCATGCCGAAGATCTGCATCACCATAGCTGAAACACCGACAGCCATGATTGGTGCCAGAAGCTGCTTATGTAACTTCGGTGCAGCCAATTGGATGCCAGGGCTCCAGTATTTGAAATATAGCAGAGTCAGAACAGCTTGGAACACCTGAGCTATCAGGGTTGCGTAGGCAACAGCAGCAACACCGATCGAGGGAAAGATCAGGATAAAAATAGGATCCAGAATTATATTCAAAATCGCACCTGCACCCATGATGCTCATTGCCTTAATCATTCTGCCCTCAGCCCTGATTAGCATATTCATGGACTGCGTGTAGTTAACAAACAAAGAACCTAAGAAGATTAAGCGAAGATACTCAGTACCCTGGCGCAAGATCTCCCCCTCTGCCCCGCTCAGTCGCAAGAGATAATTAGCTCCGAAGAAGCCAATGATAGTTGTGAAAATTGAGGCCAGAATAATACAAAAACTGACTGTTGCTAAGACCGAGTTCTTCGTCTTCTCATCATCGGCACCAATTGCCCTACTCAAGACAGATGCCCCACCCATACCAAATAATACTGTCAGAGAATTATTAATAAGGGTAATCGGATAGGCTATACCAATAGCAGCCATCGCCTGCTCGCTAATCATCTTGCCAGCATAGATGCTATCCATGAACGAATATAAGGCGATTACAACCATCCCGATAATGCCTGGAATACAGAGCGTCCTAAACAAATATCCAGTTGATCTAGTTAGAAT
>JAUNVU010000028.1 GCA_030537525.1 Eubacteriales bacterium | reverse complement strand
CTATGATGACTACTATGATGACTATGGCGAGCAAGAGAGAAGAGAAAGAGTAAAGCGCTTCGTAATTCTTGGCGTAGTCATACTGCTACTACTGCTGAGTATTTTCTTCATCGCCAGGAAGCTTCTGAAGAAGGGCGACGATCCAGTTGAAACCACAGAAGAGACGACTAACGAGAGCGTGGCAATTGAAGAATCTGAAGATGAGCAGGAAAATCAAGTAGTTGTACAGCCAATAGAAACCACTACTGAGACAACCCAGTACCAACCAAATGAGCAAGATCTCTTCGATTTAACCTTCATGACCACTGAAGGTGAGACACCGAGAGCCTTTATCGCTAGTATTTATGGTGAGGCAGAAGAGATCCATTATCAGTTCCTCAAGAGATACAATCCAAGTATCCCTGAGATGGATACGGTCATGGCAGCGGGTATTGCGCTTAAGGTGCCTCTGGCAGAATCTGGCCCCTTCAAGTTATTAGACAGCTGGAGTTCTGATCCGATTGTTTGGCCAGCATATCAACAAGAAATTAGCGAGGCCCGTCAGAATAACCCTCAAGACGAACAGCCCGTTCAGCCGGAGACGACGGATTTCAACCAAGATGATTCGCAAGCTGATGACAGCAGTGATAACAACACAAATCCCTAATCTCCTTTAGGGGACTTAGAAGAGTGTTTGTAGATAAGGACATCGCAAGGTGTCCTTTTCTACCTTAGAAAGGAAAACAAATGTTTAAAGAATTCAAGAAATTTATTCAAAGAGGTAATGTTTTAGAACTGGCAGTTGGCCTGGTAATGGGCACTGCTTTTAAGGCCATAGTAGATAGTTTTGTCAATGATTTCATTATGCCGCTAATTAGCTTGGTCAGTGGTGATATGAAATTTGCCACGCGGAAGATCATTTTGCGTGATGGTCCAAGTCCAGAGGAGATAATCAGCATTAACTACGGAACCTTCATACAGACCATCCTCAATTTCTTAATCATCGCCTTAGTTATTTTCTTCGTTGTTAAGGCCTTTAATAAGATGCGAGAGCGTCGTGAGTCAGAGCTTGCGGCAGCCGAAGCAGCTGTGCCAGAGCCAAGTAAGGAAGAACTATTGCTAACCGAGATTCGCAATCTCTTGGCAGAGCGTAAGCAGGTTAATAATGATTAGAGAAGTAATGCATATTGGCCTAACGGTAACTGATTTGGATCGCTCAGTGGCCTTCTACAGAGATATCTTGGGACTAGAGTTTCAAGGAGAGATTATGATGTCTGGCGAGGCTACAGATAGATTATTTGCTCGTCAGAATGCAGCCGCGAGAATTGCCTACCTGAACGGGAGCAAAGAACTCCTGGCACCACCTATTGAGCTAATCCAATTCACGGATCAAGAAATTAAGCAAGACAGGGGAGATCTGTTTAAGACATCAGTTTCGGAGATCTGTTTTAACTGTGACGATATCGATAAAGTCTATGCAGACTTAGTGGCCAAAGGTGTGGACTTTCTCTCTGAACCACAGGAATTCGACTTTACGGCCGATGGTTTTGGCAAAAGTAAGGCGGTTTATCTGCGAGATCCAGACGGAATAATCCTCGAACTCATGCAAGTCATTTGACAAAACTGATCTTCTTAAGGATAATTACCCTGCGCCTGAATAGCTCAGTTGGTAGAGCAGCTGATTTGTAATCAGCAGGTCGGGGGTTCGAATCCGTCTTCAGGCTCCAAATTGAAAGCCCTGGAACTTAAGTGTTCTGGGGCTTTTGCTATTTTCTCTCTCCCGATGAGGCTTAAGGTGTAGACTTAGCAAGATAGACTTAAGCTCAGAGTCGATGTAGTGGGTTAACTATAATTCGTGCTTTATTGCAGCTCTTATCAAGTATAATAATCATAAATACTTGATGGAGGAGGTAGTGTCGATGCACAAATATCTCAAGTACAGAGATCGTACGCTAGCCCTGGCTTTGATACTCTTAATTCTCTTGGGCCTATATGCCATATTTTCAAATAGCTCATTTGTGCAGGCTGTACCGCTGCCCAATAGTAGCAATGACCTGGTCAGTTTTTCAGGAGGCAGCGAAAGCGAAAACTCCGCCATTACTGTTATTGTGATGTTTTATGATTTGGATGATTCAGGAGGGCAATACAAATCGCTCACTGAACACAGCTTCGTGGCGGGTACAGGAGCCACTCTTGGTTTTAATCCTCCAGAGAAAACAGGTTATGTCTGGAAGAAAGAATACTCTAAACTTCCTAAAACCCTACCAAAGGGTACGAGCAAAGTATACCTTGTACTAATACCAGAAGATTCGGGTGATGAGGTGCCAAACCCTGAATATGGGGTGATAACTGATTCAGATTTAATGCCAGAACAACCAATTGAGGAATCTAGTTCTGAAAACACATCGACTGCTGGGAGTGAAGAATCTAGCGTGACTACAGAAGCCACGGAATCTACGACGACTGTGGAGACCACTAAACCAACTGAGTCCACGAAGCAGACAGAAGCGACCGAGTCTACGAAGTCAACAGATCCGACCGAGTCTGCAAAGCCAACGGAAGAAGAGGAGCCTACAGAATCTACTAAACCAGAAGACAAACCAGACGAAGAAGAACCAAAGCCAGGTGAAGTAGAGGATAACGTTCTTATAGAGCAGAAACCTGGAGGTGCAGAGTTTACGACTCCCGATGATTTCGATGAGGAAGAGGCGAAAGAGGGCAGTATTAAGCTTGAAATTTACTACATTGATAAGGAGGGAGAGTTGCAAATTTTCTCTCTCGATTATCAATTAGCAGAAGGACTGGCTGGCCAGAGTTATAAACTTATTCTTCCCGAATTTAAGGGCTACAGTCTATTTGATGAACCGCTATCTACTTTACTGGAAGGTGAGTTAAAGGCGGGCACGAAGAAGATTAAGCTTGCCTATGTTTCAGAAGAAAGTGATTTGACTGATGCTGAGATAAGAGAAACTATTTCTGACTTGCTGAACGAAGACGGTCAGTATCTAAGTACTGAGGAAGAGTCAGACGACGAAAAAGAAAGCGAAGAAA
>JAUNVU010000002.1 GCA_030537525.1 Eubacteriales bacterium | reverse complement strand
TTTCATCCATTTATTTCTAATTGCCCGCCATCTGAAAATAGAAGAGGCCGTCTCCGCAAGAAGACGACCTCTATTAAGCATTTTTGTTAGATACTGGTAATTATCTGCCATAAATTATCCGCTATAATTGGAGCGTGAAAAAAATAATATCAAATACGCAATCTGAATACAGGGGCAAATCTGTACTCTTGGCCCTCAGCGGCGGCGTTGACAGCGCCGTATCTGCACTGCGCCTAAAGGCCATGGGCCTTGAGGTACACGCTGTTCACATGCTCTTGTGGACAATGCCAGAGGTTGAGAGCCAGGCTTTTGCCGAAGCAAAACGTGCCGAAGCCCTTGCTAAGCAATTAGCAATACCCTTCACCCTTTTGGATTTACGTGAATACTTCTATGCTGAAGTAGTGACCCCTTTTCTGGCTGAATATGCTGCAGGCCGAACTCCCAATCCCTGTGTCATCTGTAACCAGTGTCTAAAATTTAAACTGCCAGAGTTGGCAGCCCTCGAGGGTGCCGGCGAGCACGATTATTTTGCTACTGGTCACTATGCGCGAGTCTGCTTAGGCGATGACGGTTTCTACCACCTGCACGAGGCGAAGGATCCCATGAAGGATCAGTCATATATGTTGTATCACCTCGACCAGTTGATGCTTAGCAGGTTACTGTTACCGCTGGGCGAGTCAAGTAAAGAAGAAATTAGGGCTGAGGCGGCTGCCTATGGCTTGGCGGCGGCCAAGAAGAAGGATAGCCAGGATATCTGCTTCATTGCTGATAAGGATCACCACAACTTCCTTGCTTCACAAAACTGTGCGTCCAAGCCTGGGCACTTCGTTGACAGGGACGGCAAGGTGCTTGGTGAGCACAGAGGTATTGGCCACTATACAGTGGGGCAGAGTAAGAAGCTTGGCATCGCCCTCGGTGAGCGTCAGGTGGTTTCTAAGATCAATGCCCTGGATAATAGCATTGTTCTGATGCCGAGGTCTGAATTCAAGCAGACTGAAGCTCATTTGAAGAAGCTCAGTTTTATCTTGCCAGAGCCTCCTGAGAGTGGTATCAAACTGTCTTTAGCGGTGCGCTACAGGGCAAGGAAATGCCCTGTAATCGTGGATTCTGAGCATCCTCATCTGCTTGCTGGTGGCGAGTGCAGAGTATATAATAACGACGGCCTGCCTGCCTTCAGCCCAGGTCAAGCTGGCGTCTTTTATGCTGGTACAGAGGTGGTCGGAGGCGGGATATTTAAGGCGTGAGATAGCATGTGGACGATTTTTAAAATTTTGATTTTAATCCTCCTCGTCAACCTACTCTATTTGGGTGCGCGCTGGTTGTCAGAGAAAATTTCACCAGCCGAAAAGCGAGGCGAATCTCCCTTGATTTCTGAAGAAGAGATGAAGCAAAACCTCATTGATCCTGAAGAATCGAATAGACTGGATCACGCCAGCTGCAATTCTCTTTGTGGTGGCTGTACACTTGAAGATTTCTGTCCCATGGTCAGTGAGCGGGAGGACTAGTAGTGGTCTTTGCAAGTTTTGTATTCCTATTTTTCTTTTTGCCCCTAGTCGTATTGGGTTACTACTTGCTGCCGAGTATTCGGGCGAAGAATTTATTATTATTACTTGCCTCCTTTGTCTTCTATGCCTGGGGCGAACCCGTTTGGATTGTTCAGATGCTGCTCTCTGGTTGCCTGGTTTACTTAAGCGGTCTGAAGCTGGCCAGTATTCGCCGCGATGCCAGACGTTATAGGAAGCCCAGACAAATTGTGCAAAGAGAGTTGAAGCGCACTCTGGCAATCGGTATCACGCTAGCACTCATACCGCTAATCATCTTCAAGTATCTAAATTTCTTCCTCGATAATTTAGGCTTATTATTTAATTCTGCTTGGACGATACCTGGTCTCACCCTGCCAATAGGGATCTCCTTTTATACCTTTCAATTGATCACTTACCTAGTTGACGTCTACAGACAGGTTACACCCGTACAGAGATCTCTTGCAGATTTCTTGCTCTACGAGTCCTTCTTCCCCCAATTGATAGCTGGACCTATTGTCCGCTACCACGATATTGCGAGGCAAATTACCCAGCGTGTCCACAGTTTAGACAGGGCGCTTTTCGGGCTCCGCCGCTTCATCATCGGTCTCGCCAAGAAGGTTTTAATCGCCAATTATGCTGGCAAACTGGTCGCTGGCACTCTGGACTTGAAAGAGCTGACGACGCTGTCGGGACTGGAGATCATCCTGGGTACTGTGGCTTTTGCCATCCAAATTTACTTCGATTTTTCCGCCTATTCAGATATGGCGATTGGTCTTGGCCAGATTTTTGGCTTCAAGTTATTAGAAAATTTCAAGGCGCCATATCGTTCTGCATCAATTACTGAATTCTGGCGCCGCTGGCATATTTCTCTCGGTAGCTTCTTTCGCGATTACGTCTATATTCCGCTCGGCGGCAATCGACGTTTTCAGTACAGGAATCTCGCTATTGTTTGGTTCCTCACTGGCTTATGGCATGGCGCTAGCTGGAATTTCATTTTCTGGGGACTCTACTTCCTACTCTTCCTCTTGATCGAGAAGGCGGGCTGGCTCAGAGTTCTCGAACGGCTGCCACGCTGCATCGGCCGACTCTATACCCTGCCCGTAGTCTTAGGGGGCTGGCTGTTATTTAAGTTTACTGAGCTCGAACAACTGCGCATCGTCTTGCGCCAATTATTTACGGCGGAATTTTCCAATCTCTCCGCCGCTGTCAGTTTGCGTCAATACGGTCCCTTCCTCATTCTGGCGCTCATCTTATCTCAGTTTTCTTGGCCAGAAGTTGAGGCCTACTTTGCCAGTCGCTTCCGCTCACGGCTGGATTTTGTAGCTTCGCCAACTTATATCTTCGGCTACCTGATCTTGCCGCTAATCCTGAGCCTGCTTTCTGTTGCCGCCCTTGCCGCAGACAGCTTCAATCCCTTCTTGTATTTTAGATTCTAGAGCGAGGTAGATATGCAAGATAAGCGAAGAGTAAGTCAAAGTAGAAAGAGAAAGTTAGCTAAAGTAGATCCGAGGACCAGGCTTAGCGCCAGTCGTCAGCTCTATCTCGTGCTCTCCTTCGTCATCTTATTTGTCTGTGTTTTCCAGATCCTCTATCTCGTCTTGCCGAAGGCTAGTGAGAGCAAGGTCGAGCGCAGGAAGCTACAGAGTTTTCCCGATTTCACTGTAGAACGCTTTGCCTCCGGTCAATGGCACAGGGAAATTGAGGCTTATTTAAGTGACCACCTGCCATTTAGAAATTTCTTCATCAAGCTAGACAATAGGCTGAAGTCGGCTATTGCCCTGCCAGCAGTCGCCGATGGTGATGAGGAAGTGGAGATTATTCGCGGTGAGCGCGAGCTAGAGGACAGAGGGAATCAGATGGTCAATCCTAATAAGCCGAAGCCAGAGGAGCCTGGTGCTGAGCAGACTGCAACTGCCAAAGAAACAAAGCAAAGTGAAGTTAAGGGCCCTAATCTGGCCAATACCGATGGTGAAGTTGCCTTCCAATCCTACGCCTTAATTATTAAGGGGACGCAGGGTATGGAGATCTTTAACTATAGTCCTGAATCTTGGTCTGGCTATGCTGCGCGCATCAACTATCTGCGCTCTGTCTTGCCTGCCGATATTAGGGTTTTCTCCCTAGCTGTGCCTACTGCTGTCGCCTTCTATGGCCCCGAGACCTACCGCCAGGGTAATTACTCCTCTTATGATGCCTTGCAGCAGCTGCGCTCGGAGCTTGATCCTCAAGTTATCTTCTGTGACGCCTACAGCCACCTCTCGCCACACAGTTCTGAATACATCTATTTCAGGACAGACCACCACTGGACTGGACGCGGTGCCTACTACGGCTACGAGAGCTTCTGTGCGGCTGCGGGTTTTGACCCCACTCCTCTGGAGAAGATGATTGTCTCGAAGTCCGAACCCTTCCTCGGCACAATCTATGCCAATTCCGAGCAAAATCAGATTCTCGCCAATAACCCTGATGTCTGCGAATACTTCAGACCTCTCCACGTCGGCATCTCTGAAATGTCTCAGAGCTTCGATTTCAGCAATTCTTGGCAGGGACCTTTACTTGACCCTGCTCAATTTCCCGACTATCCCTACCTGGGCTATAGCGGTGGTGATGTCGCTGTTATCAGGATTAAGACGGAGCATCAGCCGCCAACGAATAGGCGCATTGGGGTCTTGAAGGATAGCTACGGCAATGCCTTAGTGCCCTTCCTCATGGATCACTATGACGAGGTCTATGTAATAGATGCCAGGGCCTTCGATGGCAATCTCATAGATTTCATCAGTGAGCACCAGATCAATGACTTCCTCTTCATCAATTACACCTTTGCCACTTCTAACCCCTATTGGTTAGAGGGCTTCGACACTATGACTGGCTATCAGCCTTAGAATGCTTATATGTTGAGGCCTTCGCCGAACCTTCGGCCAGTCCTTCAAGATGGCTGAGATCTGATTCCTTTAATTCTGGCATCAAGGGTGTGAAGCCGAGACCATAGGCCACATTAAACTCTGAAACAATTAAAAGAGCCTGAGGATCTTTCTTCTCAACTACCTCTCGCAGTAGTTGAAGCTGCCGTCTAGTACAGATGACCATGACGAGGTCACGCCGCTCCTTAGTGTAGCCACCGTAGGCTGGAATAATTGTCGAGCCGCGCCTGACCTTCGCTCCAATCTTATCGGCCAGAGCCTCTGCCTGATCCGAGATGATGAAGGCCATCTTACCTGAGACGAAGCCGTACATAATCTTGTCGACAACAGTCGCCAAAACTATGGTGTAGACGAAGCCGTAGAGTACCGCATCAATATTCTTGAAGACGACACCACCTAGCGTGATGATCACTGCATTGATAATATTCGTGACCTGCCCTAAGGAGAGGTGGGGCTTCAGCTTCCGAAGCGAGAAAATAATTAAATCGGTGCCGCCAGTGGATGAGCCAGTCTGGTAGACGAGGGCCAATCCCAGTCCTATTAAGGCAGCGGCAAAAACCGCAGCCAGCATCGGATCTCCATTGTACCTTGGCAGTATGGGATCCAAGATATCGGTACAAATAGAGCTGATGACTACAGTCTGAAGCGTCCTGACAATGAAGTGCCTGCCAAGCAATTTGTACGACAATAGGAAGAGTGGGACATTCAAGATGAATGAGGTCAGACCTAATGGCCACTTCGTGTAGTGATAGGTGATTAATACTAGACCTTGGAGGCCGCCTGAGACGAAACCTGCATCCTTCATAAAAATGATCACACCCGCAGCGATTAGGAAGCCGCAGATGAGATCACTCATCAAGCCTTTAAGAAAATTTAAGATCTTCTTATTCATCCTGTGTTCCATCATTGTTCTCATTATCCGCATCTCTCCTCTTCAACAAAATGGCTAATAACAACATTAAGAAAGGTAGCAAAATCATCGCTGGTAGAGCAAGGTTTCGCCAGTTTTCGGCAGCCGCCGTCTCGGCATCAGCTGCCACAGACTCCTGCGACGTACCACTCTTTGCCGCTGTTTCGGTAGGCGCCTCAGTTTCTAAGCTCTTCAGTTCAATTTTCAATGTAAATTCCGTGCTCATGAGCGGCTCAGCTTGCGCATCCTTGGCATCTAGTAGCTCTACTTGGACTGTTGCCAGACCGTTTTGCAGTGCTTTGAACTGTCCCTGCTCATTGAATTTAATAATCTCTGGTGAAAGACTAGTAAAATTGATGAACTGACTGTCAAGCTTGCTCACTGGCTTCAGTTCGCCTTGCCGCTTCTCGATTAGTAGTTCTAATTCGAAGGGATAATCTCCCACTTGTTCTTCTGTGAATTCAGTTTTCTGCAAACTAAGCTCGAAGTCCGTGCGATCCTCATAGACCTCAATAGGGTAGCGCAAGTTCTCTTCACCTCTGATCTCTTCCAAGCCATCGCCTTCCAGATCGGAGAAGACGACCGCTGTATAAATCGTGTCGCCAGACTCGAGTATGGCCAGGGCATAGGACTTCGCCCAGACTGGTGCAATGACCAATCTGTCCTCTTCTTTATCCTCACTGGAAAAGTAGCTCCACCAATAGTTGGCATGGGGATCTAAGAGATCGTCCGAGGCCTGTAATTTGGGAAAGTCTTCAACTGGCGTCGAACTCTCACAGAGGGTACTGTGCTTACAGACCTCTAATGCATATTCAGCTAAGCGGGAATCCCACTGTAGCTTGTCTAAATCTGGCGCTTCAAAGTCAATCTCAGCATTTTCACTCGCCTTCTGGGCGAAGTAGCGAGCCGTATCTTCTCGCATCTTGACTTGCTGTTCAGATAAGAGGTCTGGACGAAAATTGGCCTCAATGCCAAATTGCTTCGTTTCTAGAACTTGAAAATAATAATTGAGCTCTTGCTCTGGCCAGGCCTTGAGAGCTAATTTCAGCTCACCCTGGCCAGGAGACAAGGCACGAATCTTATGCGCTCCTTCATTTTCAATTATTTCAGGGTTTAAATTTGTCGCCTCCCAGGAGTCTGGCGTAAATAGCGTCATGACCTGGAAGGGATCGGCAAATTTATAGTGAACATAAGGTCTTAAAATTAGCTCACGACCAGGTGAAAGCCGGTAGGCAAAGACGCCATCTTCAAAACTCTGCTCCCACAGCATGGCTCCATTTTCCATAGCCTTAGGGCGGCTGACGAGAGCCGCGGGAGCCAGGCTGATTTCTGGCCTGTAGACTTCAACATCCGCCTTGTCGGCAAATTCCGTACCTCCTACTTGGGCCGAAAAGATCTGTGACCACCAGAGAGGGGGCTCGCCCTTCGCCGTGCCAAAGGCGCCAATACCAATAGAGATGAAATTCGGATTAACCATGGCCTCATAATGCGATGGAGAATTGACCCACTGCATGAAAGTCGCCTCTGGAGAGCTATTCCCTGCCGCTATATTCTCCGCATTATAAGGAGGGGTGTAGTAGATGAAGCTACCATCAGGGCGCATATGCGACCAAAGAATAGAGGTCTCAGCTGCTCGCAGCATGGCAGCCGCCTCAAGCTCTGCATTATAGACAAGAGGGTGCAGACCGAGAGATCCTCTGAGTTCATTGACCATGGCCAGAATTGAACGTGCATCGGCATAGTAGGCATAGCCATCCACTTGGATATTTGCCAACTTCTGACCAAATAATTCATCTCGCCAAGGATATTTATCAGCAGTCGCTCGAACATGCAAATTAGGCAGTAAGAGGACTAGCAGCATTAAGGCAGTTAAAAACTTAGAGAGTTTTTTCGGCTTCGGCATCTAATTTCCACCTCTATAAGCAAAGAGTTTCTCCGCATTGGCATAAGTGGCAGCGGCCACCTCAGCTAGGCTTAGATCTAAATACTCAGCTAATTTTAATGCAACTAGCGGAACGTGAGCAGGCTCATTTTGCTCACCGCGGAAACCATCTGGACTGAGATATGGTGAGTCTGTCTCGATCAGCATGGCCGAAAGTGGTATGGCCCGCACAATCCCAGCAAACTTCTTGGCATTCTTAAAAGTTATTGGGCCATCGAAGCCGAGGCAAAAGCCCAGCTTGTGATATAAAACTGCAGTCTCTTTCGAACCCGAAAAGCAATGAATTACTCCTGCTGGTCCAGCTAATAGACCATCTTCTACGGCTTCTTTCAAAATTTGATAACAGTCTTGAAAGGCATCGCGCTCATGAATTATCACAGGTAAATTCAATTCACTAGCCAATTCTATCTGCTCGCGAAGACAAGCCCTCTGCACATCCCTAGGGCTTAAGTCATAATAGTAGTCCAGACCTATCTCGCCGATGGCTCGCACGGGATTCAAGCGTCCCAATTTCTCAGCCCTCTCCCCAGCCTCATAGTAGAGCTCTCGAAGCCGTCTGGGGGAGTCTGCTGTCCAATCCTTGGAGTCGTGAGGATGTTGTCCTATTCCGAGAAAGCAGTCCTCGTTTAAGGCTAGCTCTAGAGCATCCTGCGCATCATCGAGGGTGGAAGCAGGCAGCAAAAAAGCCTCTACACCAGCAGCTCGTGCTCGCTGAAATACGGCTTCATACTCACCTGCAAACTCTGGATCCTGGACATGACAATGACTGTCGAAAAAACGCATGCAAACCTCCTGGCTCATTATAGCTTAATTTAGCCCGCAAATTGATAGTGCTATTTACTTATATCCAGGAGCTTCTGATATATCTCACGCTTGGAATAATTGAATTGCTGGGAGAGCTCCTTTGCTATCTCCTTGAGCGGCTTACCACTCTCCAGTCCAGCTTGCATTCGCTCCAGTAGCTCATTCGCCTCACTAGCTCTTACTGCTTCGGGACAGCGCTTCCGATACTCTGCTAATCCCTCAAGCACTAGTACGTACTCGCCTCTTGGTTCTTTTATTTCCAGAAGTTCCAGATGCTCTTTCAAAGTTAGAAAACTATACTCTTCGTACTGCTTGGTCAACTCTCTCGCCGCCAGAAGCAGACGATCTCCCAAACCCACCTCCTCAGCAATATTATAGAAGCGAGCCAGTCGGTGAGGTGCTTCGTAAAAGATCATACTGCGCTCTTCGCTCAAGAGTTCCAGCAGACGTCGTCTGAGCTCAGCATCTCGCTTACCAATGAAACCTTCGAAGACAAATCTCGAAGCGTCTAGTCCAGAAGCGACTAGAGCTGTTAAAGCAGCATTCGGTCCTGGCAGGGCAGAAACTCTTAACCTGGCCTCACGACAAGCCCGAACTAGACTCTGTCCAGGATCTGAAATTACAGGCATACCAGCATCTGAAACTAGAGCCAAATCATGACCTGCTGCCAATAAGTCTAAAACCTCTGGATTGCGCTCCGCCTCATTGTGAGCGTGGTAGGAGAGCAGGTTGGCCGACAGGGAAAACTTGGCCATATTCAAGGCGAAAGTGCGTGTGTCTTCGCAGAGTATAATTTCGACATTACTCAGACATTCGATAGCTCGCGGTGAAATATCTAAGGGATTGCCTATCGCCAGCGGTACGAGATATAGCGTGCCTTCTTTCATCTCTCCTCCTAAAAAAAGGAGAGCTCTCGCTCTCCTCTAGACTTCTTCTTTTCTCAATTCTGCTTATCTTGCTTCGATAGCATCTACAGGGCAGACGGCGGCGCAGGCGCCACAGTCGATGCAGGCTTCAGCGCAGATGATGTACTGCTCTTCACCTTCTGAAATTGCGTCTACCGGGCATTCCGGCTCGCAGGTACCACAAGAAATGCAGTTAGATAGAATTACGTGTGCCATATTATCCTCCTTACTCGACTACCAACTTGCTGGAGAACTAGTCAGTAGCTTTAAACGCAATTAAATATTAGCAGAGAAAGAATAGGATTGCAAGTCATAAAGATAAAGTTAGGCAGCGCTAATGCCCTGATTGCAGCACTTATCAGTAAGCAGCAGCTAATCATTTTAATCAGGACTTATGCGCATATTTGTATTATTATTCTTTGACTTGAATTTCTTTAGAGCTTAATAATGCCGCCTTGAGCATCCACTCAAGACGGCTAATTGAAAGTCATTATATTTACTTACTCAGGACCTGCTCCCATTCAGCATTATCCTTTCGTATTCTCAACGGGTCTGCATAGAAGTCCTTCTGCAATCTATAGACGACACCAGAGAGTCCGAAGAGACCGATGAGGTTTGGAATAGCCATGAGACCGTTTAGGCTGTCGGCGATCAGCCATATTAGGTCGAGCTTAATTACTGCCCCAACAACGATCAGGGGGACGAAGATCAGCTTGTAGATAATACCCGATTTCTGACCGAAGAAGTAGCGGCAGCAGGATTCGCCATAATAGGCCCAGCCAAGAATTGTGGTGAGCGCAAACAGCGCCAGGCCGATACTGACGAGATAGCGACCGCCAGCGAAGCCCTCGCTGAAACAATAGGCGACTAGTGAAGCTGCATTTTCGTGCTGCTCCCAGAGTCCTGTTGAGAGGATGACCAGGGCCGTAATAGTGCAGACGACTATGGTATCCATAAAGACTTCAAATACACCCCACATACCTTGACGAGAGGGATGGTCACTGGTTGCTGCGGCGTGCGCAATGGGTGAGGAACCGAGGCCTGCTTCATTAGTAAAGACACCACGAGCTACACCGTTTCTCATGGCAACGAGCATAGTATAACCTGCAACACCACCGCCAGCGGAGCGGATATTGAAGGCCTCTTTAAAAATTGAAGCGAAGGCTACACCGAGATTCTCTCTGTGAAGTATCAAGACAATGATACCGCCAAGGATGTAGAAAACTGACATGAAGGGAACTAGTTTCTCGGCAAAGGAGCCAATGCGTTTGATGCCGCCGATGATGACAGCGAAGACGATCACGGCCACGACAATGCCTGAAGCCAATTTAGGAATCCTAAATGTTAAATAAAGAGTTTCAGAGATGGCATTGGCCTGTACAGTATTGCCAATGCCCAGTGTCGCAAAGGTGCCAAGGAAGGCAAAAGTCTTGCCTAGCCAGCGCCAATTCAAGCCCTTAGAGATATAAAACATCGGCCCGCCTGCCACCCGGCCGTCAGAATCTACATCTCTGTAGGCAACAGCAAGCGTGGCCTCGGCCATCTTCGTACTCATGCCGAAGAGGGCGGCGACCCACATCCAGAAGACGGCTCCTGGTCCACCTAGTAAGATGGCACCCGAGACACCGACTATATTGCCCGTGCCAACAGTTGCGGCAAGCGCCGTAGCCAGCGCTTGGAAGGGCGACAAATTACCTTCGCCGTGATGCTCTTTCTCGAAGATCTTAAACAGAGTATTCTTGACTATAAAGGGAAATTTGCGAAATGCAATGAAGCGCGTCTTAACAGTCAAGTAGATACCGCAGCCGACTAAGAGGACGAGCACTGGCATGCCCCAAACAACATTGTAAATAGGGGTGAAAATAGTTTTAATAAGATTTTCCATACTGCCTCCAACTAGATTAATTATTTTCAGGGTATCAGCTTTTAAGGCGAAAGAGAATAAAATAGTTTTTAAGTATTTTTATTCTTTTTTGGAGGTTAAAAAAAAAGACCGCTGAGCGGTCTCTTTACTATTTCTGAGCTAGTCTATACGTTTGATTTCGGCTAGCGGATACTTGATGACCTCATCGTCTCCCACTCCCCGCGGCTCGACCCAAACCAGCTCTTTTAATTTCTCAACATTTACAACCAGGGCCTCACCAACAGGTGTATATACAGTCTCACCCTGCTTAGGCAGACGCTTCTTCAAATCGACATAGACTTCTTCCTCATATTTGAGGCAGCAGAGCAGACGTCCACAGGCCCCAGAGATCTTGCCTGGGTTCATCGAGAGATTCTGCATCTTAGCCATCTTGATTGAGACGGGCTCGAAGGTTCTCAGAAAACTGCTACAGCAGAGTTCCCTACCACAGATACCCAGAGCTCCTAGCATTTTCGCCTCGTCACGAACACCAATCTGTCTGAGGTCAATACGCATTCTAAAAATCGCAGCAAGATCCTTGACGAGGCTGCGAAAGTCGACTCTGCCGTCAGCTGTAAAATAAAATATCAGGCGGCTGTGACTCCAGAGGAGTTCGACATCCACTAGATTCATCTCAAGCTCATGCTCGCGGATCTTGGCCTTCGCTATGCGGAAGGCATTGACTTCGTATTCGATATTCTCCTGATGCTGCTGGAGATCTTCTGCTGTGGCCAATCTGAGGACTGGTCCAGCATCTTCTCTAATTTGCTCAGGTTCTAAGAAGAACGGTAAATTCTCGGAGCGTCCGAAAATTGGCTCCCCTTCATACTCCACGAGCAAGTCAGAACCATCTGGCAAGTCCAGATCTCCTGCGTAAAAATAGCGCTTGATACCACGTCCATATAGTCTGACAGCCACCATGCGGATCTTAGTGCCTGTATTAATTTGTACTTCACTTAGCATATTGATCTATTATAAGCCTATTCGAAGCTAGATTTCAGATTGAGCAAGAAATTGCCGAGAGCCAATTCCAAACTGAGCTTGTACCTGAGAGCCAGGTCGAGTTCCAGGCAGGCCTGCTTCGCGCCATCTAATTGCGCAATGACATCCCTGTCACTCTGCTCAATTGCGGCGATGAATTTTTCATAAGCAGACCTGTAAGTCTCATATCTTAGTTCTACCGCCAAGCCGATATAGAGCTTTGCAAGATCTGCCAAAATATCTAGCAAAATGGGTAGATAGCTTGCGATTTCTTCCTTCTTGCCCAATAGCTGGTCCAATTCTCTGCTCAGCAGTTCGGCTAGACTCAATTCCCGTACACGAAAGAAGAAATTCATAACCTCCGCCAAGAATTCTATATCCAGAGTTTGCTCTGGCATTCGAGGCATGATTATCTTTTCTAATCTGGAGCTCAGTGTGCCAAGCAGCTTCTCTGGGCTCGTGCTGAGAACTAGAAAACAAACTGCTTGCGGAGGTTCTTCCAGAGATTTTAATAAAGCATTTTGACCTTGCTCATTGAGTTCGTCAGCGAGAATCATATAGACCTTACCTGCCCGATATTGAGCATGGTCATAGATACTGGCTATGACTTCCTGCCGGATCCGATCTACAGTAATTAAGTTATCGCGACCCTTTTCGACAAATTTAAAGTCGGGATGATTACCGTCGTCGAAGAGCCTGCATGATAGGCAATCATCAGCGGCGGAATTGGTATCGCACAGCCTGGCTTTTGCCAATTTATGGCCAAATTCAATCGCCTGTTCGAGATGGTCGGCTACAAGCAAGTAGGCGTGAGCTCTGGAATTTAAAAATGAGCTCAGCAATTGCTCCAGATCTATGGGATCTGGCTCTGAATGAGATCTCCTCATTAGACCTTTTCGAAGTATTCTACCTCGACGGCGAAGATGGTCGCACCGCCGACTTGTACCTCTACTGGATAGGGGATAAAGGAGCCTGACATACCAGACGGCGCCATATTGGCATTGATGGCCGCCTTGCGACTAGAGCTGTATTTTCTAATGATCTCGACGACTTCTTCCATCTTCTCATCGTCAATAACCGTCATCAAGGTGGTGTTTCCTGAGCGCAAGAAGCCGCCCGTTGAGTTCAACTTGGTGACTCGGAAACCTGCTCTATTCAATTCAGCCATTAGTCTAGGGCTATCTTCATCGCTGATAATTGCGTATACGAGTTTCATAAAAACCTCCTATAGATCGAATTTATCTAACACGGCCTGCAGGACAGTTTGGGCCGTGAGCTCTCTCTTGCCTGCCGTGGAAAAAATCGAAAAGCGCGCAGGTTCTGCCTCTGCAAGACTTTGAAAACCCTGTCGCACTCGTTCTCGAAATTTCTGAGCTTCTAAATCGAAGCGGTTCTGCTCTTCTTTGCGGCCTGCCAAGCGCTCCGCACAGAGCTCCTCTGAGGCCTCTAAGAGGATGGTCATATCTGGCTTCAAACCCCGACAGGCGAAGCTGTTTAGGTCGCGCAGATAGTCCAGCGGGAGACCTCGCCCATAGCCCTGATAAGCCATGGTAGAGTCGTAAAAGCGGTCGCAGATCACAATCTCGCCTCTAGCTAGAGCGGGCAAGATACACTCGGAGACGATCTGGCTGCGTGCTGCGAGAAACAGTAGAAGCTCAGACCTGGGATCTGTTTGCGAACTGAACTCTCTCAACAAGAGGTCGCGAATGCCTTCGCCAAGCTCTGTGCCACCAGGCTCACGCAAGAACAGGCACTCATGGCCACGCTCTTCCAGAGCAGCGGCCAGAAGTCTGACCTGAGTGCTCTTCCCGCAGCCATCAATTCCTTCGAAGCTGATAAAAATACCCTTGTGCTCCGACATCTTCGCCTCCAAACTGTTTTAATTATTATACCTTAAAAGCTCAATCCACGAGAGCCTTGACCTTGCCATCAAGCACACCACTGAGCTCGAAGCCTGCTGCCAGCAAATCCTCGATCAGCTGAATATGCTCTTTTTTAATCAACTGACCTGGGTAGAGCAGCGCAAGGCCTGGTGGATAGGGCGCCACTATATCCATGCTGACTCTTCCAACAAGCTCCTTAAGTGGCAAAAGCCGCGCTTCTTTAGCTCGTACTAAGAGGGCTTCTCTCACGGAAATTTCAATTTGCGGCTCGCATAGATAAGCTGACTTGAGCGCTGTCTCCAAACCTGCTAATTCTTGATCATTATCTAATTCAATTTTGGCAAGTTCTGCTGCGAGCAACTTTAGACTATCTGGCTCTGTCGCAACTGACAGCAGACAGAGAAAATTATTAAGTCCAAACATCTCAGCATAGATTCGTTTTTGACCCAAGCAATTTTCGACTGTAGCTGGTCTGACGTAGGAATCAAAGCAAATTAAAAGATGCAGGGGATCTAGGTCAAGAGGAGCTTCGTAAAGGGAGAAATTATCTGGCAAGTTTTCCCTTAGGTACTCTATAGCTTCTAGAAGTCTTTTCAACCTCTCTTCTCCCAATTCTAAATAAGCCCTTGCCCAATCACTGGAGGCCGCTATGGGGAAGGAGGGACTGGTAGAGTGAAATAATTTGAGTGCCTGCCTGGCCGCCTCATTGAACTCGGCCGTAATACGCTCATTTAATTGTAAGACTGCAGCTCCCGTCAGAGCAGGCAGCGTCTTGTGAAGGCTCGAGACCACGATATCAGCTCCTTGTCGCAGACTGCTCTTGGGCAGAAAATCGAAACCAGCAGCCAAGTGAGCACCATGGGCTTCATCGACTATGAGTAATCCCGAGCGATCGTGGCAAACTTCAGCAAATTTTTCTATATCTAAACAACGACCGTAGTAATCTGGACTACAGAGAAGGACCTTCGGATTGCAGGCTTTTTCCAATAAGTGAAGACTATTAGCCTGGTCGACAATTGGCAAGGCGAGGTCGGCCTCTTGCAAGGGTAAGAATGCCAATTCCAGGTCAAGCAGTGCAGCGGCTCTAATTATCGAGAAGTGAACAGTTCGCGGCAAATAGAGCTTCTCACCTGGCTTACAGGCAGTGGCAAGAGCGGCATAAATGCCAGTTGTCGAGCCCTGGGTGATGAACATGGTCTGCCCTGCTCCCGACAATTTATTATAGGCTGCCTCCGCCAGAGCCACTGGCCCCTCAGAAGTCAGTACATTACCCGTGGGTCTTAGCTCCGTAGTGTCCAAGCTGGCATAGCCTCTAGCAAACTCTTCTGAATAGGTTCTTCCGCCAAGATTTCCCGGCATATGGAAGATGCTTCTAGAGCTATCCTGAAACTCCTTTAGAGCCATGAAAAAAGGGGCCCTTTTAGCGATCTCAGCCGCTTCTTCAGCCCCTAAATGCAGTCTATCCTCCATACTTTACAGTCCGAAATCTGCTTTCTCAGGATAGCTGTTGATATCGTCAATTGCAGCGATGATTTCAGCTTCCAATTCCTCGTTCAATTTGGCAAGCTCCTCAGCTGTCATCTGCTCGACTCTAGACCTAGCCCATAGCTTCTCGGCCTTGTCTCGTCTTCTCGGCTTCTTAAACTTCTTATCTTCTGCCATTTAAGCCTCCAAATCAGCGCCCAACTTGCGCTCTTCGCTAGCCCTGTAAAACTTATGCAAGTTCTCGAAGGCACCATAACGCTTGAGTTCTAATAGCTCAAGCGTCTCTGCATCCAAATAAATGCCTGCAGTCAACTCGCGCAGCGGTACCATGACGAAATGGCGCTCTTCCATCCTGGGATGCGGCAATTCGAGTTCAGTCGTCCTGAGTTCAAGATCATTATAAAAGAGGATGTCGAGATCTATTTCTCGCTGCGCCCAGCGCCCTCTATGCTCACGACCAAGCTCTTCTTCAATAGACTTCAGATAAGCTAAAAGCTCATGGGGCAAAAGCCTGGTTTCAGCAAGCATTACAGCGTTAAGAAAGTCTGGCTGCTCCACTACGCCCCAAGCTCGCGACTCATAAATCAAAGATAGGGCTTGCTTCTGAAAGTCACTACTGCCAAAGATCCTCGCCACTGCCTGTTCCAGATAGTCTTGGCGTGGCTCACAATTAGTGCCCAAGGCAATACCTACTTGATTCCAGCGCCGCCTACTGATTTCCACCGCCATATTTTCGAAGATTCCATCAATCGGCGCCTCTGGCTTCATCAATCTAATTTGCAGTCCATTGACCAGGACAAATCTATCAAATATCAAGGCGGCTAAGTCCTCGACAGCAGCTTCCAAGAGACGGTGTCTGGCAGCCTCCATAAACTGCTTTACAAGTTCATAGACCACGCCATAGTTGACACTATCTTCCAGCTCATCATTGGCCATGGCCAAAGGCCTGCCAAGCTCTAGCACAATGTCCAGATAAAAGTTCTGGCCATTTTCCTGTTCGAAGTCAAAATAGCCAATGTGACTAAAAAATTTTAATCCCTCGAGAATGATGAGGTCGCTGTTTCGACTGGCCTCTAGCATTTTAATTGCGTATTTGGGCAATCAGGGCCATGGCCTCCTGACGCGTCTTATCTCTGCTCTTGCAGATGCCGCGCAGGGCTGAGGTCAGAGTCTTCGAACCTGGTTTCTTGATACCGCGCATTGTCATGCAGAGATGCTCAGCCTCCATGACCACAGCCACGCCGTAGGGGTCAACTGCCTCTACCATCAAATCGGCAACCTCACTTGTCAACCTCTCCTGCAACTGTGGACGTCTGGCGCAGTGATCGACAATCCTGGCAATCTTACTCAGGCCGAGAATCTTGCCCTCTTTATTCGGGATGTAAATTACGTGGGCCATGCCGATGAAGGGAAGCAAGTGGTGTTCGCAGATTGAATAGAAGGGAATATTGCCGACTAGAATCATCTCATCATTGCCTGGCTCTTCGAAGACCTTGATCTTCTCCCAGACATCACTGTGGAGACCAGAACAGATCTCTTCATACATTCTGGCCACGCGGGCTGGAGTTTCCAGTAGACCAGCACGATCTGGATCTTCTCCTATGGCCTCTAAGATATCGCGTACAGCTCTTTCAATTTTTGCCTTATCCATAATACACCTCAGTTACTCGTTGCTAGCTTTCTTCTTTACTTCTTCTTTCTTGAGATATTCAATCTCTTCAGTACCGTTGACTACGCCCTCAGTGATCACGACCTTCTGGATATCACCTCTTGAGGGTACCTCATACATGACTTCGATCATGATTTTCTCGAGTACAGCGCGTAGACCACGGGCACCAGTTTTCAGCTCTAAGGCACGTTTCGCAATAGCCGCTATCGCCTCTTCAGTAAACTCTAGTTCACAGTCATCATAGGCAAGCAACTTCTGATACTGCTTAATCAGCGCATTCTTCGGCTCTGTCAAAATGTGGATCAAGGTTTCCTCATCTAGCTCTTCAAGAGAGACGACCATGGGCACGCGGCCAATAAATTCAGGGATCAAGCCAAATTTCAGGAGGTCTTCAGGCAGGACCTTGTGTAGGAGACTGCCCTCCACATTTCTATTATAATCCCCTAGCTCAGCACCAAAGCCGATAGAACCCTTGGCCACCCTGGACTTAATAATCTTCTCGAGTCCATCGAAGGCGCCACCCAGAATGAATAAAATCTGATTAGTATCAATTGGGATGAAATCCTGATGCGGATGCTTCCTGCCACCTTGCGGTGGGACATTGACAATAGAGCCTTCAAGGATCTTCAAGAGAGCCTGCTGCACACCTTCACCACTGACATCGCGAGTGATAGAAGGATTGTCCGAGCGTCTCGAGATCTTGTCTATCTCATCGACATAGATGATGCCGTGCTCCGCTCTCTCCAGGTCATAATCGGCAGCCTGAATCAGACGTAGCAGAATATTTTCGACATCTTCACCAACATAGCCAGCTTCGGTTAAAGCCGTAGCATCAGCTATGGCAAAAGGTACGTCCAGCATTCTGGCAAGTGTCTGGGCCAGCAGGGTCTTACCACTGCCAGTTGGGCCTAGCAATAAGACATTTGTCTTTTGCAATTCAACCTCGTCATTATTCTCCAGACCGCTCTCTCGAGCCATGACTCGCTTGTAGTGATTGTAGACAGAGACGGCGAGAACACGTTTAGCCTGCTCCTGGCCAACAACGTAGTCGTCAAGAGCCTGGTGAATCTCCCTTGGGCTCAAGAGCTTGACTTCATGCTGGTCTGAGCTGCTAAGTTCCTCGTCAATTGCAAAGATATCACTGTCGAGAATGGCGTCACAGGCAAGTACACATTCATTGCAGATATACACACCTGGGCCAACAATCATGCGCTCGACCAAACTCTCCTTCTTGCCACAGAATGAACAGCAGATCTCACCTTGTTTGTTGGCCATTAGTTCCTCTTCTCCATGACCTGGTCAATGATGCCAAAGCGTAGAGCTTCGTCGACATCGAGCCAGTTATCGCGCTCAGTTTCGCGCTCAATTACTTCAATTGGCTGATTGCAGCGCTCGGCGAGAATACGATTGAGTCTCGCCCTGCTGCGCAGAATGTGCTCCGCTGCAATGTGAATATCAGTAGCCTGACCTTGGGCTCCACCCGAGGGTTGGTGAATCATGATCTCGGCATTGGGCAGGGCAAAGCGCTTGCCAATGGTGCCTGCAGATAGCAAAAGGGCACCCATTGAGGCAGCCATGCCCATGCAAATAGTCTGTACATCTGGTTTGATGTATTGCATGGTGTCATAGATCATCAGGCCAGAAGAAACCTCTCCGCCTGGACTATTGATATAAAACTGGATATCCTTTTCAGGATCTTCTGCCTCTAGGAACAGGAGCTGAGCTGTAATTAAGCTAGCCGTCACATGATTGACCTCATCGCTGAGAATGATAATTCTCTCTTTCAATAGGCGAGAAAAAATATCATATGAGCGCTCTCCACGATTGGTCTGTTCTACCACCATGGGTACGAGATTCATCTTGTGTAACTCTTCTTTACGCATTTTTACCCTTTCCACTTGAGAAATTCTATTTCGGCTTACTCTTCGTCAGCCTCGTCTTCTGCTGTCTCGTCTTCTTCTAGATATGCAGGTTTCTCTGCACTCGGCTTGGCTGCTTCTATGAGCTTATCCATCATCTTCATGCGAAGCATGCCAGGTCTCAGGGCCTCGCGTCCATCTGGATTATCTAGGCTCAGGCGCAGCTTGGCTTCTTCGGCATTGTATTCACCTGCCAGGCGCTTAAATTCTTCGTCATAGTCCTCTTCCGTAAGCTCGAGTTTCTCAAGCTCGGCAATCTTGTCAAGTACTAATGTGCTAAGAATTGTATTAATCGCCTGTACACGCTTGTCTGCCCGATGCTCTTCCAGAGTTTTGCCAATCATCTGCAAGTAGTTGGGCAGTTCGATACCATAATTTTTAATGGCGCGCTCTTCTTCTTGCATCAGCTTGTCGACCTGGGACTCAACTGCAAGTTCAGGCAAGGTGACTTCGGCTTGCTCCGTGAGCTTTCTCAGGACCTCAGATTGGAACACGCGCTTTGCATTATTTTCGACCTGCTTCTCGAGTTCGCCTCTCAACTTAGCCCTGTACTCTTCTAGAGTCTCACATTCTTCATCTATGTCCATGACGAAGTCGTCGTCAAGTTCAGGCAATTCCTCTTTAATTACGCCATTGAGTTTGACCTTAAAGATAGCATCCTTACCAGCTAAGTCAGGATGACCGTAATCATCTGGGAATTTGACCTTTAGCTCGCGCTCTTCGCCTGTTTCCATGCCGATCATCTGCTCTTCAAAACCTGGAATGAAGCTGCCTGAACCAATAACTAGTTCCTGATTCTCAGCGCTGCCGCCTGGGAATTGCTCATCATCGACAAAACCAGCATAATCCAAGTTGACTTTATCGCCGTCTTCAACAGCCTTATCAGTGATGAGGGTCTGGCGCATCAACTGCTCACGCTTCTGCTCTAATGCCTCTTCGACATCAGACTCCTCAACCTTGATATCAGGGCGGTAGGCTTCAATCCCCATGTAGTCAGAAATCTTAACTTCTGGCTTCAAGGCCAATTCAGCGGTGAGTTTAGCGCCTTCCTTCAAGCTGCAGTGTTCTAAATTGAACTTAGGCTCGGAAAACGGTTCAATTTCTTCCTTTTCCAAAAGCGCCTCATACGCTTGTGGCACACATTCTTCCAAGGCTTCTTCATAGAAAATCTCTTCGCCATAGCGGCTGAAGACAACTTCTTTAGTAGCCTTGCCCTTGCGGAATCCAGGGATATTAAATTCTTTACGGTGCTTGTTAAAGGCCTTCTCCATCGCCTTCTGAAAATCAGCGACAGGAATTTCAATTTCCAGAGTCAGACTGTTATCTGCTGTGTTTTCTACGGTATGTGTCATTATGACCTCCTTGAAATGGGCTTATCTAATGGATTATAACACCTTTTTGCCAGCTTGCCATTAACGGTACTGCCAGATCAACTTATCAATCTCGCCGCTCGAAAACTGTACGGTCAAATTGACCTTGCCTCTCATATATGGTGCTTCCATTGTATAATCTGTTTCTCCAGCAAAAGGATAGCGCAAGAAGAACTCGCCAGCCGGCATGCCGACTCTGAGCTGCGGTCCGAAGCTAAAGCGTGGTGAATCAATAATGATCTCTTGCACCTCGCCCTTCCAATACCGCTTCTTGTAGTCAAATTCACCATCGACCTTGAGGGCAATACCTACATACTCAACTATAAACTGTGTGGAGTTGTCGGGATCATTGCGGTATATACGTTTGACACCGCCAAGTTTTGCAGAGATATTTTCCGAACTAATCAAGCGAAACTTTCCTGACTGATCACCAGTGAAAACTCGCTCTCCTTGAACATAGAGAATCCTGTCCACTGGTCGTAGCTCTTCTCTAATCGCCTCGCGGACTACTATATTTCCATATTCTTCACGAATTTCGAGCTCCCTCTCGGCCGTCGTGTACTGATTAATTCTGTAATTTTGGCCGAAGGTCAATTTACCAGGCAGAATAGACAGTAATTTAGACTTTACGGCTTCTGTCGTCACATTATTCCTATAAAAGCGCAGTATCAACTTAGCCTTCTCTCGGCTAAATTCTTCGGCCCGATCGCCCAAGGCGGGACTAGTACTAGTTGAAAGCAACCAAGCCAAATCATCCTTATCGCCCTTGTCGATAGCCTCAAAATAGAGCTGGGCATAGTCGCTGACTCTCAAAATAGAGCGCACCCAATCACCATCTAGGTAGGGTTCGCCGCTCTCATCTAGCTGAATGCCCAAGGTGAAATTAACATTATTGAGCTCACTCAAATTGAAGTAGAGTTCATAAAAAATAGTTTCCTCTATAGCTTCGGTAAGCAGAGGTAGGCGGTGCTCCAAACTGTCTCTTAACTCTTCTTCAGCAGCTACAGCTAGGCGAGAAACCGAGATTACCTTCGCATCTTCAATTAGGCGAAAAGCTCTGATATATTCATTAAATTCATCTACACTGAGATTCTTAACATGGCGATTACTCAAGGCAAGATATACGGACTTCGCCTGAGAATCTCCATTGATGGCCGAAACAATTGCCTGCACCAGAGATAGAGCAGTCAACTTGCCATCTTCAAGGCCAACGGGATAGGAGTCCTCACGAGCAGCTCGCAAACTGCATGCCGTGCTGGTAAAGAGCAGACAAAGCAGGCAGAGTACGGCTAGCATTTTTTGAAGCAAATATCTTGACTTAATTCCCTGCACTAGCTCCCTCCTAATCCTTCGTGCGCTCCTGAAACTGTCGCAATTTTCGCCTGACTCTCTGAAGCGCAGCGTCAACAGACTTCTCTTTTGCACCTAATATTAGCGCAATTTCTCTATATGTTTTACCATCTAGCTTCTGCTTCGCAACCTTGGCCTCGTAGTCGCTTAGCTCAGCACTCATAAAGTCGAGCAATTGAGCCAAACTTTCGGTCTCCAACAAGATCTCTTCAGGATCTCCCGCCGTGTCGGGATACTCCACTTCTTCTTCAGCTTGATTGCTCTGCAGAGCCGCTCGAAAAAGCAATTGCTGCTGGCTATTATCCTGCCTCAATTTATCTATCAGTCGATTGTCTATTACTCTACGTAAGAAAGGGGCAAAGGCCCAGGGTCGCTCTAAGTCGAAGTTCTCAGCCGCCTGGTAAAGGGCAATTCTCGCCTCTTGTAGATAGTCTTGATGCTCGTGATAGCCATTTTCAAAACGACTTAAGCGCTGGTAAATTAAAGGCTTATAGAGTTCGTAGAGAGCTTCCAGAGCCTCCTCATCACCGACTTGAAAGCGCTTGATCAGATCTCTGTCCCTTTCCTTAGTCAAATCTTGCACTTCCCAGGGATCTTCTGGCGGCAAAAGTTGCCAAGGCACAGGCCACAGAGGCATTTAAAGAGTTGATCTGACCATACATTGGAATACTCAATAAGTAGTCGCAGTGCTCTCTCAACTTCTGGGCAATACCCCTGCCCTCGTTACCAATTAATAGTGCTGTCTTGTCGGCATAGTCGACTTCATCGTAGACCTCACTACCCTCGGCTGCGAGTCCATAGATCCAAAAGCCCACACTCTGCAACTCCCGAATGGCCTGACTGAGGTTTGCCACTCTCGCCACAGGCACGAATTCAATCGCTCCAGCAGACGCCCGCGATACCCTGGCATCCAAAGCCTGACCTCGGCGCTTGGGAATTACAACTAAATCGACCTTGGCGGCATCTGCCGTCCGCAAAATAGCTCCGAGATTGTGGCCGTCTTGAATGGAGTCGAGGACTAAAACGAGCGCCTGCTTGCCAGCTTCAGCTAGTCGCTCAATACACTTCGACCAATCTGCATAATCTTTGGCGGCAAGCTCAGCCGCTATACCCTGATGGCGCAAGCCCTGTGCCAGCCGCTCCAGCTGTTCATAAGGCACAGCTTGACAGGGAATCTTAGCATTCTTGGCTTCCTTCACCAGCTGCCACAGTCTATTATCGCCGCTTTCTAGATAAAATATCTTATTGATAGTGCGACCTGCCGCTATGGCTTCCTGCACACTATTTCGTCCAAAAATAACTTCGCTTGGAGCTCGCTTCTCATCCATATGGCCACCTATACCTCTTGCTTCAGCAATATCTGAAATGATCGCTCTATCAATTCGGCATTGCGCTCCTTCTCGCCTCTCAGCTCATGCCAGCCAAGCAAGGCCTCCAATGCAGTTGCCATCCTGTAGTCCTCCGGCTTCTGATGCTTAGGCAGAGTTTGACTGTGAAAATTCCTAGCTCGCCTGACTACCATTTGCTCTTGCTCATCCAATTCGGGAATTAACTCTTCCATGGCAAGTGCCTGGGCTCTAGCTGAGACGAAGTCTATGGCCTGCCGGTGTAGCTCACCGGAAATGGCTAAAGAGGAGTCTAAAAGCCGCCGTCTGATAGCCAGCTCATAGAGCGCATCACCTAGCCAGGCCAATGAGGAAATGGAATACTCTTCAGCGCGCACTCTAGTCTTCAATGGCAATTAATTTGGGTCCCTGAGGAGTATCTTCAATCAAGTAGCCTTGAGCCTTGATCTCATCGCGCAGACGATCCGCTTCAGCCCAATTCTTCTGGGCCTTGGCCTCCTGCCTTGCTTCTAGCATGGCTTCGATCTCCGAACTGGCCTCAGCCGTCTTCGCCTCTGCTTCCAGACCCAAGACCTCGAGCAGACGCAAGAGAGTATCCTGAGCTAGGCGCAGCTCGGCAACACTGATTTCGCCCTCACTAGTCAGGCTATTGACTTCACGAACTAGTTCAAAGATCGAGGCGAAGGCCTCAGCAGTATTGAGATCGTCATCCATGGCCTCGATAAATTCAGCTTCTGCCTTATCGCAAGCCAGGCGCAAATCCTCATTCAAGTCGGCCTGGCCAGCACCCTCACTACGCTCAACCAAGAACTCAAGATTGTTGAGGCAGGTCATGATTCGCTCCCAAGCATGCTCGGCGGAGTCAAGCAGCTCTGTCGAGAAATTAATCGGCATACGATAGTGCGGCTGCAAGATGAAGAAGCGCAAGAGATTATATGAGTATTTTTCAACTAGATCTCTGACGCGGAAGAAATTACCCTGACTCTTCGCCATCTTCTCGTTGTCGACAGTGACAAAGCCATTATGCAGCCAATAATTGACAAATTGCTGGCCATTGGCCGCCTCGGATTGGGCGATTTCATTCTCATGGTGGGGGAAGATCAGGTCTTGGCCACCACAGTGAATATCTATGGTCTTACCAAGGTGCTTGCGGCACATGGCAGAGCACTCTATATGCCAACCAGGACGACCCTCACCCCATGGTGATGGCCAGGCGGGTTCGCCTTCTTTTTTAAATTTCCACAATACGAAGTCGAAGGGATTGCGCTTGCCGCTGCCATCCTTTAAGCGGTTACTAGCCCCCTCTTCCAACTCTTCCAAACTATGTCTTGAGAGCTTGCCATATTCTGGAAATTTACCAATGTCGAAGTAGACGCCGTCCTCCGTAGTGTAGGCAATTTCCTTGTCATAGAGGTCTTGAATCAGGGCAATGATCTCATCTATACTCTCCGTCGCCTTCGGGTGAACTGTGGCTCGCTTGATATTCAGCCCGTCAGCATCGACGAAGTATTCCGTAATCATTTTCTCTGCAAGATCCTTAGGATTAATTCCTTCCAGCTTCGCCCGATTGATAATCTTGTCATCGATATCCGTGAAATTTTGGACGTATTTCACAGCGAAACCGCGATACTCAAGATAGCGGCGAAGAGTGTCATAAATTATAAAAGGCCTGGCATTACCCAGGTGAAAGTAGTCATAAACAGTTGGCCCGCAGACGTAAATTAGAATCTCACCTGGCTTCTGAGGTTTCAGCTCTTCTTTAGTTCTACTCAAATCGTTATAAACTAGCATAATTTCCCCCATACAAGATGCCTAAAATGCCCCGCTTCTTTTTGATACCTAGCAACTTGCTAGGTGGGTGCCCTGCGCCGGTCTTAGACCTTTCTCTCAGGGAGACTTGATCGTATTCCGTCAACTCAGGCTCCCGATTATGATTTGAAGGTTCAAAAACGAAGCAAGACAGACATTTCAGGCACACTCATGATAACCCATTTAGGTCTTTAGTGGCAATTCTCACCGTCTTAAAACTCCTGGCTAAAGCCGTGAAATCAGGTCTCCAATGTTCCTCTTGGTAGAAATCTGGACCAGCGGCAATAGCCAGGCCAGCAGCCTCTATCCCTGCCTTATTCAGGACTGCAACTGCCGTCAGCAGGGTCGCTCCTGAAGTCACGATATCATCGACAAGCAAAATCTTTCGCCCAGGGTAGCGCTGCTGATAAAGTTCTACAGCAAGCTGGTTTAAACGTAAACTGTTTTGGACATTGCGCAGCCGCGAGGCCTTGTCTGGCATTTCGTGCTGCAAGGCGGGTTCACCAACTCTTTCCAAGAAATCTATTTTATGCTCAAAAAGTCCTTCTTCGACCAGTAGTTCACAGAGCTTATTTGGCAAGTTAAACCCCCTGTGGCGTTCACGTTTCTTACTGCTCGGAAAGGGGCAGAGCAGATAATTCATCTGCTGAATATTCGACCTCTGCGCGATGGCAAGAGCCGACATCATACTGAGTGGCTCAAGCCAGCGCAGCTGTGCTGAGAACTTTAGAGCAAGTATCGACTTTTTCACCAAGCCCCGATAGGGGAAGAGAATATTTAACTTATCCTCTTGCGGCTTCAGATTCCTGCTTCTAGCTATCGGCCATGTAGCCAAACAGCGTGCACAAAGTTGGCCCAGCCCTCTGCTTGTCAAGGAACTGCCTTGGAATTTCGGATAATGCTCTTTACGTATAGCTCTCGCCTTCTGACCATTAACGGCAAGTAGGCGGTCTGCCTCTAAGCTTAGCAGGCGCTTATGCAGACTTCCCTGTACCGGTCTCTGGCAGTTCAAGCAACTTTCGAAATCGAAAAATTCATTGCAGAGGTCTCGGAGATACAGTTTCAGCGCCTGCTTATTTGAGCTTGGCCAGTTCACTTGCTAGATCGCACTTCTCCCAGGGCAGATCAAGTTCAGGCCTGCCAAAATGCCCATAGGCAGCAAGTTGCTGGTAAATTGGGCGAAGGAGGCCAAAGCGCTTGATGATACCGTCTGGACTCAGGTCTACCAGACTCTTAATCGCCTCGACAATGCGCTCTTCAGGCACGAGGTCTGAACGCTTACAAGAAACTGCTATCGAAATTGGCTGGGCCACCCCAATCGCATAGCAGAGCTCAACTTCTGCTGCATTAGCCAGGCCAGCGGCAACTATATTCTTCGCTAGATAGCGTGCCGCATAGGCTGCTGAACGATCAATTTTCGTCGGATCCTTACCTGAAAAAGCACCGCCACCATTACGTCCTATAGCGCCGTAGGAGTCGACAATTATCTTGCGACCAGTGAGGCCCGTATCACCTTGTGGCCCACCAATGACGAAGCGACCACTAGGATTGATATAAAGCTGTGTTTCCTTAGTATATAGCTGCTCTGGGAGTACCTTGGCGAGGACCTCTTCTAAAATATAATCTCTTAGTGCCTGGTAGCCGATGTCTGCAACATGCTGTGTAGACAAGACTACACTGTCGATGTGAACTGGCGTGGCCCCCTCATAGCTAATTCTGACAAGCGCCTTGCCATCTGGTTCCAGAGGGCTGCCACCCGCCTTACGCAAGGTGGCCAGACGCTGACAGAGTTTATGTGCGAGAGATATCGGCAACGGCATATACTCTGGCGTATCATTTCTTGCATAGCCATAAACCATGCCCTGGTCTCCAGCTCCCGTCAGGAACTCGCCACCCTCATCTGCCAAGTCATCAACACCGTAGTCGCGACTCTCTAATGCCTTATTAACACCTGCTGCTATATCTGCTGACTGCTCGTCAATCGAAGTCATGACCGCACAGGAATCAGCGGCAAAACCCTGTTTTAAGTCGACATAGCCAATATCGCGAATGGTCTGTCTGACCAGACGGGGGATGTCAACATAGTCACGAGAACTGATTTCTCCGCTGACAAATACTAGACCCGTAGTGACTAAGCTCTCACAAGCCACCCTAGCCTGTGGGTCAAGTCTCATAAATTCATCTACAATCGCATCCGAAATTTGATCACAAATCTTATCTGGATGCCCCTCAGTTACTGATTCTGAGCTCCAATGCCAATGACGCATAAGCTTCTCCTATTACATATTTATTTATAAGCTCTGCCAGTTGTGGCCTGAAAACAAAACTTGTAAACAGAGGTTACCAGTTTATCGCCAAAGTTAAAAGCCTTCTGCATGACTGTTTTTAGAAGCATTTCAGAGTAATTCAGAGATAATTTACAGCCTCATCGAAACCAGCTTTGCCAGAATTTAGGCAAAGGAGGCTAGAATGAAAAAATATAGTAGAAAAAGCAATTACCCCAGACAGAATTTAGCTGGGCTGAAAATACAATCTAATGAGGTCCAGGTTTTGATCCACCTTCAGGGTGAACTTTCTAGACAATACCGCCGCGAAGTTTTTAAGCTACTTCGACTTGAAAATCGCAAGCTCTTCTACCTTCCCCTTCTGCCGACATATCGTCTGCCACTAAACTTACCCCGCTCACAGGGTGAGAATCTGACAGATCTCATTCTCGCTGCCGAAAGTGGTGCTAGCTTTGGCCTCAATGAATTGGCCAAGGTCTTCGCTGCCAGTGACGAACACTGCTTCGCACCACGCCTCTGCGGACAGGTTGATGACCTCTTACTACTGTCAGATCAGGTTTTGAGACGCCTAGTCGAGAATTTCATTCAATTGGTTAAGCACTATCCTGGCAGAACCTTTGGCCTAATTGACTGTGACGGCCTGGCCTTTCGGCAATTAGCCCTGGTTGCCAGCCTCGCAGACAGCTTAAGCTTCGATCCCAACCTTGAAAATAAAGGTAACTATGCCAGCTTATCCGCCCTTGAAAATTTCTTGACTAAATTGCCTCCGAAGCAGGAAATTTTTTGCTTGCGCCCTGAACTCAGACCCTAACTATGCTCTATCGTGAGAGGCAAAAATTGATTGCGCGAATGCTCGAGAGCAATCCCAACCTTGAGCGTGCTTCAGAGACAGAACTCTTGGCTGCCATCAGTCGTAGTTTGGGGAGGCAGCGCAGCCAAAAAGATCTGACTGCCAGGCGACAGCTCGTAAGAAGTATCTACGACAGCATGCGCGGTTTCGATATTTTACAAAGCTTCCTCGATGACTCAAGCATCAGCGAAATCATGGTCAACGGTCCTGATTCAATATTTATTGAGCGGCATGGCAAGCTCGAAACCGTCGCTAAGAAATTTGATGACAGAGAGCATCTGACTCAGGTCATAGCCCGCTGTTTTGGTCGAGCTAATAGACTGATCAACGAGCAGAATCCTCTGGCAGGTATGCGATTCCCAGACGGCTCTCGAGTGCATGCCGTCTTGCCGCCAGCTGCACCAAACGGCCCCTGCCTCTCTATTCGACGCTTTAGTAATTTCAAGCCGTCGATTAAGGAGTTGCTGAGACTTGGCAGCCTGAGCCCTGAAGCTGCTAAGTACCTGGCTAAGGCAGTCAGAGGACGAGCTAATATCTTCATTTCTGGTGGTACAGGCAGTGGCAAAACCAGCTTCCTCAATGCCCTATCGAGCCTGATACCCGCCAGCGAGCGCATCGTCACCATAGAAGACTCGGCCGAGCTTGACTTGCAGGGCTTACCCAATCTAGTCCGTCTAGAAGCGAGAAGTCCAGGACCAGACGGGCGTGGTGGCATCTCTCTTGAGGAGCTAATCAGAACATCACTACGCCTTAGACCAGATCGGATCATCGTCGGCGAGGTCCGCGGCAAGGAGAGCTTTGAGATGATTCAAGCTATGAGCACTGGCCACCCTGGCTCTATGTCGACTGGCCACGGTAATAACGCTAGAGAGATGCTAGATCGTCTAGCTCTGATGATGCTCATGGCTTCCAACTTACCTTGGGAAGCGATCAAGCGTCTCTTGGCTTCAAGCCTCGACATAATCGTACACTTGGAGCGGTTGGCCTCAGGTCAGCGAATTGTCCGTGAAATATCTGAGCTCAAGGGTTTTATAGACAACGAAATAGTTCTTGCAAAGCGCTTCGAGCGCAGTTCGGACAGCAAGCAGTTATGCAGCATAAATTCGGAGAATAAGAATGAAGCGAATTAAAAAGAGTACAATCATTATTGTCATAACGGCTTTTTGGCTAGCCTTAATCGCCAGAAGAATGTGGCCTCTATTTAGCTCTCAAAGCTTATTTGCCATCGGCCTAGCTACAGCAATCTTTGCCAGCTCTCTAAAGAAGATTTTACAAAATAGAAATAGCAATATAGAGCTCAGCCAATTTGCGATTTTTCTCGAGTATCTCTCAGCCAGAGTTAGCAGCGGGGAGAATTTACAGACAGCCCTCTTACACGCACCCAAGCGATTATTTAGGCAGCTCGCAGGTAGTCACTTTTTTAGCTCCCTGGAATCACTCTCGGCAGCCCTTAGCTCCCAGCTGAGTCTCGAGGAGAGTTTAATCGGCTTTCAACGTGAATTTGACCATCCAAAGGGCCAAGCTTTTATTCGTATCCTACCCTTCCTTCACCACTACGGCGGCCGCTTAGATATCTACTTACGGCAAAGTTACCGCAGTCTAAGCTCTGAGCTGCAAACTCAAAAGGAGATTCAAGCAGCTCAAAGCGCCAAGAATTCGGAGGCCTTTATTCTCCTTTTCATGCCCTTTGTCATGGCTTTTCTCATTGGCAATGGCGACTATGGGCAAAGTCTCTATGAGCTACCCTTTGCCAGTATTTTACTCGACATCTTATATCTATTAGCAGTTTTGGCTGCAGGCTTTACCCTCCGTCTAATCGCCAGACAAGATCCCTACCGCATGAGAAAGATCAGCTTGCCGAAAATGGCCAAAAAATCAGATCGGAAACTGAAAGTCTTAGGCTCTAAAGTCTTAAATTTACTGCCCAGTAATCTCAAGTTACAAATCAATCTGAGTCTCAAATTTATCTTTCCCAAAGAGGAGGCTCTGGCCGAACGCTGGCTGGGCAGAATTTCTTTCATCACTTGCTTCATCGCCTTACTCTCTCTTGCTCTTGCCATAATCGCAAGACAAGCATATTGTCTCCTAATTGCTCCTGTCTACTTGCTCTATGAAGTAATGCTTATGCTCCAGGCGAAAAAATTAAAAAATGAAGCCTACCGCCTCGAGTATCCCGACTTCCTAAGCCTCATGGCAATTCTACTCAAGAGTGGCTTGTCCGTTGAACGAGCCCTTCTCTTGCAAAAGGATGGCAGTGAAAAGAAAAGCCAATCCCTCTTGGCGAATGATCTTCAACAGGTAACAGCCAAAATTCGCAACTCCGTACCCGTCGGCAGAGTGCTCGCCAGCCTGGCAGCAAAGATGCCAGCCCAGGAGATTAGCTCAGCCATTAATCAGCTAATTCGCTATGCCAGAGATGGCGGCGAAGAGATATTAGACATTCTCGAACTTCAGTCAATAGCTTGCTGGCAAGTCTATAAGAATGCCATGCGCAGCAAGCTCGAGCGCGAGAATTTGGCCCTTGTTGTACCCATGGGCATTGACCTCATGGTGATACTGACTATCTGCATCCTACCTGCTATGGCAAGTTTTGCAGCAATCTAGAAAGGAAATACTATGACAAATTATTTAAAGAGTTTAAAACAAAAGCTCAAAGGCCGAGAGGCCCTCGGTACAGTAGAGGTGGTCTTGATCATCGCAGTGCTAATTGCTGTTGCCTTAATCTTTCGCAAGTCCATTTCTGAATTTGCAAAAAATTTAATGGACAAGGTCTTCAACCATTCCATCATCGATCAAATCAGCTATGAATAAGCTACTACAAGCCTGCAGAGAATATCTCTGTACTTGGAAAATCAAGCTACAGAGTGCTAGTGACTTTGAAAAAGTCCAAGCGAGCTTCGATAGTTCTGGCGGAGAGCGTTTTGCTCTCCTTGCCAGGCTCGATCAAAATGGTGACTTATTAGAGCGATATTTCATTTTTAAACGCGAGTTCTGGATCGGCCGAGACCCTGATCTAAACGAGCTGGTATTGAGTTCTAAGCAGCTCTCTCCCAGGCATTGCCGTATAAGCCATTATGCAGGAAACTTTTATATAGAGGATTTTAATAGTGAAAACGGAACCTACCTTAATGGCCGAAAATTACCCCGACATAGGGCCATCAAACTCCCTGAGCAGGCGAGGATCAAACTTGCAGACTTAAATTTTTTCTTTCAAATTGAAGGCTGAGTTCTAAGGCTTTCTTCGAAAATTTAATATTTAAGCTTGAATCATGCACATTATCAAGCTTTTTTGGCAAATATTGTTCAAGGTGTGGAAAATTTTGTGCATAACTTGAATTAGTCAGAACTTATCCACATTTTATCTACAAAGCTTGATTTAAAGAGATTTGTAGGCTGTCCTCTAAAGTTGATAATTTTTACAAGAGAAGTCAGAGGACGAAGACATGGGCCTTTGCGGATTCTTCCTCTGTATTATTATGCTTTATTTTGCATATTCTGCTTGCTAGGTTGTGCTAACGACAGTGCCTGTAATATTGATAAAGTTGCACAGCCATGGAACCATTATAGAGCTTGCGTTGACGGTCAGCTCTCGGCAGATTTCTCGGCATGATTTTAGGTAGCTGTAAGAAGGCCAGCTGCCAAGCACGTTCTCCCTTTTCAGCCAGAGCCAAGTCCAGCAACATCTTAGTCAAGTCACGAGCCTCTGCCTCTTCACCTAGACGCTCGCCGTAAGGTAAATTCGCGACAATTAGACCCCGCCCTCCAGGCCAGCGGTGCAAAGAATTGCTCTTTAGCTGACGGAAGTCGATTTGCTTGAGCTCAATACCAGCTTCAGCCAAGCCTGCTCGACGAATATTTTCAGCAGCCACTTCTAGGACCTTTTGCGAGATTTCTGAGCCATATATTCGTAATTTATAATCCCTCGATATCTTTGCCTCTAATTCTTGCCGAAGTTTTGCAAATTCAGACTTCTTAGCAAAGGCCAGAGCCTCCATAGAAAACTGTCTTCTGAGACCTGGCGCCATTTGCTTCGCTATCATGGCCGCTTCAATTAGAAAGGTGCCAGAACCACAAAATGGGTCATACAGAGCCTCTTCAAATCTTAGTGAGTTTTCATAATGTGCGTAGTAGAGAATGGCCGCAGCCAGAGTTTCGCGCAGTGGGGCCAAATGATTTAACGGCCTATAGCCACGTTTATGTAGAGCCGGTCCCGTCGTATCAATCGATAAGCTCAGCTTATCCCTTATAAAGGAGAAATAAAAATCGATCTCCGAGGCATCTGCCCGCTCTTCTAGGTAGCTCGATCCTTTATGACGCTTCGCAAGAAGCCTGTCAACTATCGCCTTCTTACCCAGAGACTGAAGACTCGATACAGCAAAAAGCTTTGACTTGCGTGAAGAGCCCTTAATTTTGATTCGCTGTCCAGGCAATATCCAATCTTCGAAATTAAAGGCTTTTAAAGTCTCATAGTAATCTTCGAACTCAGTGATCTCGGCACTTAGAATTTCTAATCTGACGCGTTCAGCAGTTCGCAATGAGAGATTTAATCTAAACAGCTCGCTCTGCCAGTTCTCACCCAATTTCAACTTGAGCTGACCGTCAGAAACTTCAATTGCTGCGGGCTTGTAACCCAAGTCGAGAAGCTCCGCCTTGCAGGCGGCTTCTACTCCGAATACTGTTGGTAGCAGTGCGTAATGTGTCATCTTTATCTCCAATTATCTTTTAATTTTTAAGCTTAAGCCCGAGAAGGCGCAAGGTCGTCATCAAATAAGGTAAACTTCATGGTCATCTGATTCGATTACTCGATTACATGAAGGCTTAACTTCTAACTCCAAGATATGATCTTGTTCACCATCACAATTTATTATATCGATTACAGTAGAGCTAAGTTCTATAGTTGTATTGACAAGATACCTCATCGCTAGGTTTATGAATTCATCTATCAAGTCATCGTTTTGCCCAGCATCCTTCTATTGCTACTTATCTTTTGAAATTTTCAATCAATAAACTCCAAAATATCATCTACAGTACAATCTAGCGCTCGACATATCTTCTCAATACTTTCTAGAGAAATGCCTTGATTGCGTCTGATTTTAGTCATTACATTGCCTGAAAAACCAGCCTTCTCAGCTAACTCAGGATGACTTATCCGACGATCAATTAACAGGTGCATTAGTTTGTCATAACAAACGGCCATTAGGTTTGCCTCTCACTCACTATTTCTTGTTAAATTTTGTCATTTATTCGTGATATTTTCACGTTATCATGAATTTTGCCTTTATTAAACATAAATAGGCCGATTTACTGCAAACCCAGCCGTTTTACTGCAAAGCTAAGCGATTTACTGCAAGGCTAAGCCTTGTCCTGTGTCATAATGACTTCCACAAAACCGAGAGCTACAGATAGATTAAAAAAGCAAAAACCCTAGAACCGCTGAGGCTCTAGGGCTTCAATCTGGTGATCCCGGGCGGATTCGAACCGCCGGCCTGCAGTTTAGGAGACTGACGCTCTATCCAGCTGAGCTACGGGATCAGGCTAGACTATAATAACTGCCAACTTACTTCCTTTCAATACAAAGCTCAGTTAGTGCTATAATTATCCCTGCAATTGCGATAGATTTTAAGGGGTCAAGATGATTACGAACTTAGAACATTTCGATACAAATTTTAAAAAACAGTTGAAAGCGAGTAGCGCCATGTTCCAGCGCCTACTTGCAGGGCTACTGTCAGCCTCTCTACTAATGGGTTTTACAGCCTGTGTGAAGTCTGAACCTGAAGCCAAACTCAATCCTCAAACAGTTAAGGAGACAGAGGCCACAAGCAGCGCTGAAGCCCCTTCCGAAACTTCAGCCGAGACCCCAGCTGAAAGCGAGGATTTGAGCTCAGAAGATAAGAGCGAGGAGACAGAAGAGACCACTGAAGATAGTGATGTTGAAGCCCAAGTCGGTGATCGTGAAGTAGATGTCGACGGCCAGGGCCAGTCTGCTGTAATCATCCAAGGCGATGGCGAGCCAAATATCAAATCAGTCACTTCTCTGAAGCAGTTTTCACAAGGTCCCAAATACAATTCCGCATATGTACAGCGCTTCCACCACGAGCTTGAAGACCAGGCCTATCAGGCCGAACTCGAAGCCGCCGCAGCCGCTGCTGCCCAAGCACAAGCCGAAGCAGCCGCAGCAGCAGCTAGATTACAGCAAGCTCAACAGGCAGTTGCCCAGGCTCAGAGCAACTCCACTTCCCAAGTCGGCGTCTCTAGCGAAGGTGCTGCCGGCATCCACGACACTTACCAGGGAGCCATGACAATCATTGCCCTCTTGAACCAATATCGTCAATCCATGGGTATCCACGCCCTGGTCAATGACGCCGTCATGCAGGAAATCGCCTTAGTTCGCGCCCCAGCGGTTGGCAACTCATATCGTAATTCCAGCGATGCCACAGGCCATAATCATTACGGCGTCTTCGCCTTGACCTGGATCGCCTCCGTTTATGGAGCTAATTCAGGCTTGGCCGAAAACACTGGCTTCTTCACCACGGGGACCAAGACTCCAGAGCAGATCTACACGGCTTTTATGAATTCACCGCCTCACTACCAGACCATGGTAAATCCAAATTTCACCAGAGTTGGCATCGCCCTCTACTACGATCCCGTAGATAATAGAGAATATGTCGTTATGAATTTTGGGAACTAGGTTTCGCAAGCTGAAGGCAATTTAAGACGGCCTCAATACCAATATCCAACGAGGCCAAGCAATCCCTATCCTCCACAATCGCAGCCCAGAGATCCGCATAGGGGAAGTTGTGCCAATTCTTGAGATAAGCTGGCCATTTAGCGCCTATACCCGTCAAATATTTTTCGTAACTTCGCTTGAGATATGGCAAAAGCCGCGAGCTAGCAGAACTATCTCTAATTGTCAGATAGGGCAATTTTCCCTTCGCAAACCTCAGCTTCATCTGCAAGCCTTCATATAGTAAAAATATCTCGGCACTATGCTGTCTGGGATCAGTTATGGTCGTGCTAGAAAAGTTCATAATAGCTTGACTTCTCACGCGATAGGTTCCGGCAGCATAGTCTTCCGCCTCAATATCGTGCTTTAAATTGGCATTCAAACCCGCTTCTAAGGTAGCCATGCCGCCGCCTAAAAGCCAATTTGCCAGATCCAAGCCATGAATACCTTGATTTAAAACCGCACCGCCATCACTTAAGATCTTGCCACGCCAAGCCGGTGCATAATAGCTGGCATCATGACCCCAGTGAATCTTGACCTCCGCCAGAATGGGCGCGCCATAGAGTCCTCTATGAAGGTCTTCTGCTAGCGCGGGGAATGGGGGCAAGTAGCGGTAGACATGACCTACGACAATTTTCAGCCCCTGCTGCTTGGCCTCTGCACTCAGCTTCTGGAGCTTAATTGCATCTTCAACAGTGAGCGCCACTGGCTTCTCCATGAAGACGTGCGCCCCGTAACTAATCGCCTGCACAAGCTCTGTCGGGTGGTTTCCCGCAGGTGTGGCATAGGCAAATATCGGACGAGCAGAAGGCAGACTTGCGAAATCTTGGCCAAACAGTCTAGTCCCCTGAGCTGCGAGAAGCTCCTCCATCTCCTTATAGACTGGTACACCTGAGATTTCTGTTCTTCCTAATTTGGGATCGACAACAGCAAGCAGCCGAAGTCGTCCCAAGCTGCTTTGCAACTTGATCGCCTGCAAGTGCTTCTGACCAGCTCGTCCACAGCCAAATAAAACAACATTAATTTCATTCTGTTTACTATCCATCTTGCATTGAGATTAAATAGCGATTGCGCATTTGTCTAGCCCCTAGCTGTTTTATATGTATATATATTCTCTGATATAATTATTTATTCTGCTTATCTTGCTTGCAAGCGCTCTATAGTAAGTGCTTTAAGCAAAAAAATTTAATTTCAAAAATGCTTATTCTCTGCTCTTTTTGTTCTTTTCGACAAATTTACCAGCTATATTTTAGGCATTTCTACTGCAGTCTTCACAAGCACTTTCTTTCTTGTTAGAATATGCACAAGCATACGTCTTTATTTGGAGGTAACTATGATTATTGGAGTTCCTAAGGAAATTATGCCATCGGAGGCTCGTGTTGCTGCTTCCCCAGATACCGTAAAACAAATGGTCGAGATGGGCCTTAAGGTCCTGATCGAGAACAACGCTGGTGAAGGTTCCTTCTACCACAATGAGGATTACGCTGCCGCTGGTGCAGAGATCGTCGACGATCCCGCTGAGGTGTATGAGCGCGCCGACCTCATTCTCAAGGTCAAAGAACCTTTATTCAACCACGACAAGGGCAAGCATGAAGTCGAGATGATGCACGAAGGTCAATATCTGATCACCTTCATTCATCCCGCAGCTCCTGTCAATCATGAAATGGTCAAGATGCTCGCCAAACAGGGTGTCATATCTTTGACCCTTGACGGCATTCCCCGAATTTCTCGTGCGCAGAACCTCGACGCCCTGACTTCAATGTCAACCTGCGCAGGCTATAAGGGCATCATGCTCGCGGGTAACTACCTACCACGCTTCATGCCACAGATCTTCTCAGCAGTCGGCATGATCAAGCCAGTCAATGTCCTGGTCATCGGCTCTGGCGTTGGCGGCCTCCAGGCCATAGCCACAGCCAAGCGCCTCGGCGCAGTTGTCCACGCCGCTGATATCCGTCCAGACGCCGCTGAGCAAGCGGGCTCTCTCGGTGCCAAGATCATCGAGCTTGGCATTCCACAAGAAGCCGCAGTCGGTGAAGGCGGCTACGCCCTTGCCCTCTCGCCTGAGCTGCTGGAGAAAGAGCGTCAGGTCCTCGCTGAGGTCGTTCCCGAAATGGACATTATTTTCTGCTCGGCCCTAGTACCAGGTGAAGAGGCACCCGTCCTCATCACAGAGGAAATGGTCAAGAGTATGAAGCCAGGATCCGTCATTGTCGATATCTCAATTGACCAAGGCGGCAACTGCGCAATTACCCCAGCAGGTACAGTCGAGGACAAGCATCGCGTCACCTTAGTCGGTATTAAGAATATTCCAGGCATGCTGCCAACCAGTGCCACCTGGATGTTTGCGCAAAACGTTGCAAACTTCGTCAAGTACCTAATCAAGGATGACAAGATTGAACTCGATATGAGCGATGAAATCATTGCGAAGTCTCTGACAACCCATAATGGCGAGGTAGTGCATAAGGGAGCACGCAAGGCCATGGGCCTATAGAATAGAGAAAATTAATTATCATGGCCGGAGGTCCGCCAAGCGGGCCTCCGTCTTCAAATTGAGGAGGCAGATATGACTTATACCCAGGCTATCTTACTAATAGTCTTTATTGCGGCGGCTTTACTTGGCTACAAGATCATCACGAAGGTTCCAAGTTTGCTGCATACCCCCCTGATGAGCGGAATGAACGCCTTTTCGGGCGTTACCTTGCTCGGCTGTCTTTCGGCTACCGCAGCTGCTGTGGCCCTCAGCTCGAAGCTGATCGGCATAATTGCCATCATCCTTGCCACCTTGAATGTGGTCGGTGGTTTTGGCGTTACGCATCGCATGCTGAAGATGTTTAAGAAGACTGAGAAGGGAGGCGAAGCATAATGGTATACCTATTATCTTTAAGCTCTGACCCCCGTCAACTTATCTACTATGGCATTTCTGCCATCCTCTCAATTCTAGTCCTAGTCGGCATCTCCAGAATGTCGAAAGTTGAGAAGGCAGCCAGCGGTAATCTGCTCGGCGCCGCTTCCATGCTGGCAGCCATAGCTCTAACTCTTTGGTATTTCAATATCTTTACCGTAGTCGAACTCTGGGTCGGCATGTTAATTGGCTGTCTCTTAGGACTCTACCTCGCGAAGAAGGTCGCCATGATTCAGATGCCACAGATGGTTGGCCTCTTAAACGGCTTTGGCGGCCTCGCCTCGATGCTGGCTGGTATCTTAACTCTAGTAGTCCAAGAAGGGCAGCTCAATCCCTTCTCAACCTTTACTGCAGGCCTGGCCATCATGGTCGGTGGTCTGACCTGGTCTGGCTCCGCTGTAGCCGCCGCCAAACTCCACCGCCTGATGAATCAGAAGCCGGTTATCCTGCCTGGGCACCAGCTCTGGAGCAGTCTGACCCTATTGCTATCGGCACTCTCGGTTTTTGCCTTCCTTCTCCCTCAATTCGAGACGGGCATCGCTAAAACTATTTTGATCATTCTCGCAGTGCTCTTTAGCAATCTCTTTGGCTATATCTTCGCCATCCGCGTTGGCGGCGCCGATATGCCGATCACGATTTCACTCTTAAACTCCTTCTCAGGCGTCGCTGGCTCAATTGCCGGTATGGCGATTGGCGACCTCCTCTTGGTCGCAGTCGGCGGCATCGTTGGTGCTTCTGGTCTACTCTTAACCCAGATCATGTGTCGCTCCATGAATCGCCACTTGCTGGATATCTTGCTCGGCAAGACCTCCGCTCCCCAAGCAGCGAAGCCAGCTCCAACCCCTAGCGAAGCTCCCAAGCCAATAGCAGAAGAGGCAAAAACCCAGGACGTTCCTGAAGCCCTCTCTATTGGTGAAATTATGCGCCAAGCTAAGCAGGTCATCATCGTTCCAGGCTATGGTATGGCTCTCTCACAAGCTCAGTCCGCAGTCAAGCAGCTAGCAGATGAATTCAGTAGCGAAGGTAAAGAAGTCCGCTTCGCCATCCACCCAGTGGCTGGTCGTATGCCTGGTCACATGAACGTGCTGCTGGCAGAAGTCGATATTCCCTATGACCAACTCTACGAGATGGATAATATTGACGGTGACTTCCAGAATACTGACCTAGTTCTAGTAATTGGCGCCAACGACGTTGTAAACCCCGCCGCCAATACTGCAGAAGGCACACCAATCTACGGTATGCCAGTCCTCTCCATCGCCGATGCCAAGCACATCATCATCTGTAACTATGACGAGCAACCAGGTTACGCTGGTGTACCTAACCCGCTATATGCAGAAGCCAAGGAAGGTGACCATGTCCACTTAATCCTCGGCGATGCGAAAGAGAGCTTACAGAAACTTCGTCAAGAATTTAGAGCTGCCGACTCAGCTGGTGAAGCTGCATCAGCTACAACTAATACAGAGGCCACAGAAACTGCGGCAGGTCCTGGACGCTGTCTCAGAGACGCCCAGAAAATCATTATTGTCCCAGGTTACGGCATGGCCTTATCTCAGGCTCAATCCGTGGTCAAAGAGATCGCCGATGAACTAGAGCAAGATGGTAAGGAAGTTGAGTTTGCCATTCACCCAGTAGCCGGCCGGATGCCAGGCCATATGAACGTGCTCCTAGCTGAAGTCGACGTTCCATATGACAAATTACATGAGATGGCAGAAATCGATCCAGAATTCAAGAATACTGACCTCGTTCTCGTCATCGGTGCCAACGACGTAGTCAACCCCGCAGCCAATACCGCTGAGGGCACGCCAATCTACGGCATGCCCGTACTCTCCATTGCCGATGCCAAGCACATCATCATCTGTAACTTCGACGAGCAACCTGGCTATGCTGGCGTACCAAACCCTCTTTATGAAGAAGCCAAGTCTGGATCAGGCAAGGTCCACCTGATGCTCGGTGACGCCAAGGACAGTCTCCGCGAACTGAAGAAGGATTACAGGGAAGCAGGCGAGGCAAAAGCCGAACCTAGCGAAGAAAAAGTTACCGCAACAGCAGAAGCCACCAACGGCGATACAGAGCTTAAAAACTGGCTAGCAGAAGCTAAGCGGGTAATCATCGTCCCAGGCTACGGCATGGCCTTGTCTCAAGCCCAATCTCTTGTCAAACAATTGATGGACGAATTAGAAGGCCAGGGTAAAGAAGTCGACTTCGCCATCCACCCTGTTGCCGGACGTATGCCAGGTCACATGAACGTACTCCTAGCAGAGGTTGACGTCCCCTACGACAAACTTAAGGAGATGCAAGAAATAGATCCCGAGTTCAAGAACTGTGATCTCTGCATCATCATCGGTGCCAACGACGTTGTTAACCCCGCGGCCAATACCGCTGAGGGCACACCAATCTATGGCATGCCAGTCCTTTCCGTTGCCGATTCCAAGCACTTGATCATCATGAACTTCGATGAGCAGCCAGGCTACGCAGGCGTACCAAATCCTCTATACGATGAGGCGAAGACGGGCGCTGGTCACGTCCAGCTACTGCTTGGTGACGCCAAGGAGAGCTTGCAGAAACTCCTAAAACTAATGTAATTGAAAATAAGCTGAGAAAAGAAGAGCCCCGACATCACGGGGCTCTTTTTTCAGACTAGCTAAAATTTACTTGAGCTAGAATCCTCAAGCTATCAGGATTTCTTCTTGATTAGTTTTTTCATCGGAATCCATTCCTTATAACGCGGCTCTGGCTTTTGCCTTAGAAAATACATATTGGAAAAATTAAAATAGTTTACAGCATTGATATCCTCTTCTCCACCAGTCGTGACCTTAATCGTAGACTGATCTTTACTTAGAGAAAGAGAAAAGTTATAGGGAATGTCGAGTAGCATAGGGTCCTCATATACGTCAGAGATCGTGTGCTGATTACCCACATTGAAATGATTGAGCGCTAACCATGTCTGGCCATCTAAAAGTCTCATATATGTATTTCGATATTTTGCCGATATGGCACTATTATGGAAAGCAAAGTCTTCAATAAACGCGCCCACATTACCTAACTGGTTCACCATCTTGGGATACTTGTAAACACCCACATTGAACCATTCTTGATCCTTAGACCTCACCCAGCAAGCAAGATAAGTTTCGCCATTAAAATGCCATTCTTGGACACGAATTGTATACCACTTATTTTCAAACCATGGGTATTTGGCAATCATCTGTACACCACAGTCCTCATTATCAAACACCCCATGGTAATAAGTATTCTTAGTGTTTATAAATTCCGCCCTTGTACCGTCCGCAAGATCCCACAGAGAGAAAATAACGACCCTGCTTCCATCCCCTAGTTTCTGGAAGCCACAATAACCTTCATCCCAGGTAAGAGGAGCCCAATAAGAACCTCTTTCCTCTTTTGTACATTTCCATTCTGCCTGGATAATGCTGCCGTAATACGGTGACTGATAATTGAGAACAATCTGAGGACCATGCAAGTCGAAAGAAGCAAGCGACCTAGCTAATTCCGTAACTGGTTCAACTATAAATTTAGGATCAAGAGGCTCAGTTTTTTGCTTGAATGCTGTAACAGCAGATTTCCGTTCATCTTTGTCGCGATTGCAGGCAATAATGAGATATCGTTGAAAATCATCCTGATAGGAATGGACACGGTGTGTGGGCAAGCCAAATTTCTTAGTTCCATCGAGAACGACTCTACTAATAGGTTTCCATTGGCGATCTGACGCCTGACGGACATTAATCGCATCAATAAATGTAATGAGCTCAGACTTACTGTCTACGTATGCGCTATGCTTAATACTATCAAGTTTTGGTAGAGGAATACGTCCCTTATAACTAAAGACAGCTAATTTCTTCCATGTTCCTGGCTCGCTGCTATGACGAGCTACCCAGAGAGTTAAATATGTTCGCTTGCTCTGGTATTTTGTCTGCAAACGTAAGCTATACCAGGTATCTGAAGTCCATCGCCACTCCTTAGTCCAAAAGAGTTTACTCCCACGCGATTCAAGCTCATATTCCCCACGAGCCCATTCAAGAGTCGCCTTTTTCTTGCCAATAGATTTCAGCTTGAAAAATACCTCTCTTTGCTTGCCGCTCGAAAAACCAGCTTCTCCATAAGACCAATTAAGAAAAGACCAGCTTCCCTCATAAGTATTACTTGAGATATTAAAATCTACATTAATAATATCTGCCTCGATAGGGTCTAGTATTTCGATTCTGCTAGAATAATTAGCCTGTTTATAATCAGCAAAAACAGGAGCGCAGCCTAAGACTATTGCTAAGAGCATGAAGAAGGCAAAAATTCTCCGCATAAAAACACCCCTTTGTATATTTAATCATGATTATATACGAAAATAGGAAGCTATGTATTTAATTACTAATTTCTGATATCAGTTAAAATTTCTAATGCCAAACCAGCCAAGGTGAAACCCAGAATATTCGGCAGATAAGGCGATGAGGCTATCATACCGTCTCTTTTGGGCATAGCCTTGAACGGACTAAAAATAGTATAGATCCGCCCTTTAGGGTAATCGCCCAAGCTCTTGCGAAACTTCTTCAAGAAGGGATCACTGAAGGCATTCTCTAAATAGTCAATACGTACACCCTCTGGCCGCGTCCTATTCCCCGCCCCACCCGATACCAAAATGGTCAGTGGCGTATTGGTGGCGGCTTTGACGGCCGCGGCTTTTGCCTCTATATCATCTATGCAGTCTATCAAAATATCGAAGTCTGCTGCGCGCTCTGCAATCAAATGCTGTGCACTGCTTCTGTCCAGACGCTGCTCTATGGCTTCTATTTCTACCTCAGGGTTGATGCTGGCTGCCACTTCCTTGGCAACTGCGACCTTTGACCGCCCAATGGTCTCTCTATTTGCTAAAAGTTGACGGTTGAGATTGCTCTTGCTGAATTTGTCACCGTCAACCACCGTCAATTTCGCGACACCTGCGCGGACCAGCGCCTCGAACACAGCTCCACCCACACCGCCAATGCCCAGAAGTAGAATATGAGCCTGGCGAATTTTCGCCAGGCCCTCAGCACCAAAGAGGTGTTCTGTTCTCTGGTAGATGTTTTCGTTATCTTTCAATTGCTTCTTCCTCGAAATAGAATTCGTCGTCTAGCGGGATGGCTTCTAAGAAGCCCCACTCGTTACGAATCTTGACACCTGGGGTGTCTCGCTGCTTCTCGAGGAGACCTGTGACTTGACTCTCCAACGTGTCGATGTAGTGAACTATGCCTGTCGCTACAGTGGTTGGGCGATCGCCATATTCGCCGTGGTGGCCAATGATTATCGCCTGCAATTGACGATAGAAGGCCTCATCATAGCGCTCGACTATGAGCTCCTTGTACTTCGTCAGAAATTCAATGCCACGTACGCGATGATTGGCATACCAGAATTCGCTCGGTGCCAAATTGTCGTATTCGTGGATCTTTCCAATATCGTGTAGGAGCACGCCGAGATAGAGTAAGTCACAAGATTTTCTAAGAGCTGGTAAGTTGGCAATTACCGCTGCCAAGATGCGCAGCATCTTGAAGCTGTGATTGGCCAGTCCGCCAATTTTATTGTCGTGGTGGTAGATCGCAGCTCCCTCTACGAAGAAACGGGAGACTACTTCGGGATCGTTTAGGATCTCCTTGGCAATGAACATGGCTGACTCTGTGAGGCCCTGTTCTTTAAGGGCTAGATTAGCCTCCTGCCAGTGCTTCTTAATCTGCAACTTGGGTATCTGTGGTAAGAAATCACTGCGCTCAAGTCCGTCTTCTAAAGTTGGACGAATTCGCCTGACCGTCAGATAGTAATTGCCGTTGTATTCTGAACCAACGACTGAGGCATCGTAGATGCCTGTGCCATTTTCAACCACACTCTGATAGATTTGTTCTTCCCAGATGCGAAATTCTGAATTGCCGTCGGGTCCGATAAAAGTTCCAATCATGAAGGGTTTGTGCTTACCTTGCCGAAGCACTGGCTCCTCATTGATCAGGACGGCACCTTCGGAGATGCGATCTACTTCACTTGCTTCTTTTAAATTGATAATTGCCATTATTTACCTTATTCGTGGAATGGATCAGTCATTCTTCTGGCATCCAGGATGTGGTCTAAGTCCAGATCCTTGAGATCTTCTTGCTCGTCAATAATCTGCCAGATGGTTTCACCCTTAGCCATCGCTTCTTCTGCTATATCGGCAGTATGGGCATAGCCTATTTCTGGTGCCAGTGCGGTAATTGTGGCAAGCGAGATGTCGAGCAGCGCCTTGGCCTTGGCCTCATCAGCTTGAAGATCTCTAATGCAGTTGATATCAAGAGTTTCTGCCGCATTACCTAGCAGCTGGATGGACTCATGTAGTTTGAAGAAGAGCACTGGTTCGAAGGCGTTGAGTTCTAGCTGACCGCCCTCGGCTGCCATGGCTACAGTCACATCATTACCGCAGATGGCGAAGCAGACCTGGCTTACGACCTCTGGAATAACGGGGTTGATCTTTCCTGGCATGATGGAAGAACCATTCTGCTTAGCTGGTAGTTTGAGCTCGCCGATACCAGCTCTTGGGCCTGAACTCATCAAACGAAGATCATTTGATAGTTTTGAGAGGATGACGGCGCATTGTTTGAGAGCAGCAGATAACTCGATATAGACGTCAATATGCTGGGTACCATCGACGAGGTCTGCACATTGTTCTAGTGGATAGGCTGTGACTTTCGCTAATTCGGGTACAACTTGACGTATATAATCTGGACTCGCCGTGATACCCGTACCGATTGCGGTGCCGCCGAGATTCATGCTGTAAAGAGCCTTTCTGGCCTGCTTGATCTTGCTGATACCGCGACCAACAGCTGTGGTATACGCCCTGAACTCTTGTCCGAGGGTGATAGGAACTGCATCTTGCAGCTGCGTTCTACCAACCTTTAGGATGTCTTTGAAATCGTCTGCCTTGGTGGCCAAAGCCGCCTCTAGGGCTTCTAGCTTCGGTAGCGCTACATCCAGTAATTTCAAGGCAGCGAGCTTGCCTGAGCTCGGATAGACGTCGTTTGTAGACTGTCCCAAATTGACGTGATCATTCGGGTGAACCTCAGAATAGGAGCCGAGTTCGGCACCAAGAATCTCACCAGCGCGATTAGCAATGACCTCGTTGGCATTCATATTAGCTGACGTTCCCGCTCCACCCTGGATTGGATCGGTGATGAACTCAGCATGTAATTTGCCATCGATTATTTCTTGGCAGGCTTGCTCAATGGCCTCAGCTCTTTCCTGGCTGAGGCGTCCAACCTGACAATTAACTCTAGCCGCTGCTAACTTAATTTCGGCAAGTGCTACAATCTGTTCAGGACGTAGATGCTGACCTGTCATGTGGAAATTTTCTCTAGCTCTGAGACTTTGGACACCATAGTAGACATTGGGGGCAATTTCCATCTCCCCAACACTATCTCGCTCGATGCGTTTCATCTATTTGACCTCATTTTACCGACTTCTGGTCGGAGATATTTGACCAGAAGACGAAATAGCCCCTGGCCGCCTTTATTCTGGCAAAATTCAATAAGCTATTCAAGCAAGAACTTGGCTTTTTTCAAGGCTTATACAATAGACTTATCTTCCACCTGCTCAGCGGCCTTAAAGAGCTGATTGAGGGCCGTAAGCGCCTCTCTATCCGAGGCAAAGCTTCTGCGCAAGACCATTTGCGGCTTACCTACTGCTGACAGATACATGGAGCCATTTCGCTCCCCAACAGCTAAAACTGCTGATATCGCGGCCATTGGTAGATTTTCATCTGTGACAAGATTGAGGCGGACTTCTTCAACTAAGCGCCGGATCTCAGTGATTTTTAGATGCTTGGCACGACCTCGCAAATAAGCTAAGTCCAAGAGATTTTCCACCTGCCGTGGCGGCTCGCCGAAGCGATCTAGCAACTCATCATAAAGATCTGTGAGTTCCTGACTGTCAGCAATTTTCAAGCAGCGTCTATAGATCGCCATACGCTGTACGGAATCTCGAATATAAGCCTGGGGAATTAAAGCATCAATCTTGAAGTCCAGTTTGACTTCGATTTCGTCTGGGGCCTTGCTAATTTGCTGCTCACCACGCAGAGCGGCTATCTCTTCATCTAGCATTCTACAATAGAGCTCATAGCCAATTTGAGCCATCTGACCATGTTGCTCGCCGCCTAGAATATTGCCAGCACCTCGTACCTCAAGGTCACGTAGAGCTATCTTGAAGCCTGAGCCAAGTTCGGTAAAGTCTCGAATTGTCGCCAGGCGCTTCTCGGCTATCTCAGTCAGGATGCGTTCGGGCCTATAGGTGATATAGGCATAGGCCTGACGGCCAGAACGGCCAACTCGACCTCGAATTTGATAGAGCTGTGAAAGACCCAGTCGCTCGGCATCTTCCACGATCATGGTATTGACATTTGGCAAGTCGATACCATTTTCTATGATTGTAGTGCAGACTAGCAGGTCGAACTTCCCTTCGACGAACTCCATAATGACTTCTTCAAGTGCGCGCTCTGGCATCTGGCCGTGGGCATACTTGACACGTAAACCTGGCATAGCTTCGGCAAGTTCCAAGGCCTTCTTTTCGACTGCTTTGACATTATTGATCAGGTAGAAGATCTGACCACCACGTGCGAGTTCTTGCAAGATTGCCTCACTGACTAAGGCAAAATCGTATTCCATGACATAGGTGCGAACTGGTCTTCTGTCCTCAGGTCCACGTTCCAGAATCGAAATATCGCGAATACCCGCCAGCGACATATGCAGTGTACGTGGAATCGGCGTAGCGGAGAGGCTCAAGACATCAATATCTGGATAGCGTTCTTTCAAGCTCTCCTTGTGGCCAACGCCGAAACGCTGCTCTTCATCTACCACTAATAATTTCAAGCGGTCGAAGGTCAAATCCTTATTCAAAAGCGAGTGCGTGCCAATCAAGACGTCCACTTCTCCTCTGGCAACTGCAGCGAGTATCTCCCTACGCTTCTTCAATGGCACTAGTCGTGAGAGCAACTCAATGCGCAAGGGGAAACCCTCACAGCGCTCCACGAAGTTTTGATAGTGCTGTTGAGCCAGCACCGTGGTCGGCGCCAAGAAGGCCGCCTGCTGACCGTCTACCACAGCCTTAAATAGGGCGCGGAAGGCAAGTTCTGTCTTGCCAAAGCCAACATCACCGCAGAGTAAGCGGTCCATAACTTTATCAGATTCCATATCGGCCCGAATTTCGCTCATGGCCAAAACCTGGTCTGGTGTCTCGATATAGGGGAAGCGATTGGCAAATTCTACTTCGAAACTCCCATCTGGTGGAAATTTATGACCCTTGATGGCTCGTCGCTTGGCATAGAGTTCTACGAGATCAAAGGCTAATTTTTTAATTGACTCCCTCGCCCTCGTCTTTTGCCGCTCCCACTCTGAACCGCCAAGTCTTGAGAGTCTGACTTGTTCTTCGCCGCCGCCGAGATACTTCTGAATCTTGTTGAGTGCTTCGAGAGGTAAGAATAGTTTGTCCTCTTTGGCGTATTCAATTTCGATATAATCCTTACGTCCAGTTGAGGTATCAAGGGTCTTCAAGCCAATAAAGCGGCCTATGCCATGGTCTTCGTGAACCAGCAAGTCACCTTCAGCAAGATCCGTAAAATAGCGAATAGGCGTGCCTCGCTGCTCTTTTTTCCGCCGGCTCCGCTCCTTGGCGAAGAGATCATCCGTGCCTATGACATTGAGTCCTGCCTTTGGCCAGTAAAAGCCGCGAGCTAGAAACTCTGGTACAACCGTAAGATTTTTCAGGCTTATAAATTCCGTATTTAGTTTATCTGCAACCTCGGCTTTGCCCGCGAATAGATAGGTATGAACCCCATTCTTACCAAGATTTTCTAGCTCTGACCTGAGCTCGCTAAATCGCTGCCTATAAGACTCGCCTGTGCGGATTGTGAGCTTAAATTTCTCAGCACCGACGAAACCGCTTGACGCCGATAACTGACTTAAAGAGAGCAAGGGCGCAAAATCGGAATAACTATTTATACCTTTTAAGATCTCTGGAACTTCTGGCCTAAGCTCTGCCACCGAGGGTAGGAAGCGCAGATCCTCAATACCGACCTTTAGCTCTAGCAGCCAATTGGCCTGTGCCTGATCCAGTCGCTCTCGCAGTCTGGCTAGATCGAAGACAAAGAGGGGCAGTCCAAGTTCTCTGGTGTAGTCCAATATGCTGTGCTTAGCCAGGTTAAGCAGGGGCAGCCAGCGCAGGAGGCCCGGTTGATAGTCCCCCTTATTGAGTGCTACAAGATCATTTTCAACTTCAGCTTCTAAGCGTTTTAAGTCTTCTGGACGACCACCATTAGCCAGATATTGCTTCTTGAACTCACGTACAGCCTCTGGTATCTTCTCGGCCAATAATAGTCTTTCCGCTTCAGATAAGTAGAGCAATCTTGCAGGACCTACCTGCACCTTCGGGAGCGAGGAAATAGAACGTTGAGTATCGGGGTCAACCAATCTGATATCGTCAATTTCCGTATCAAAGAAACTCAGCCGGTAAATACTCAATTCACCGAAACGACGTGGTACTGAAATATCAACAATATCACCGCGCCAAGAGAATTGAGCTGGTGCGTCGACTTCTGGACTGGCTTCATAGCCAAGTTCTAGCAATTGCTCACAGAGTTTTTCAATTACAAACTCTCCACCAACCGTAAATTCTAAATAATTATTGGCAAAGCGCTCTGGGGCAGGCAGGTTATCACCTAGCGCATCTGCAGTGACAATGATCGCACCATAGTCTCCTGTGGCCAAGTCCGCCAAGTTGGCAATGAGCTCCAGTTCATCCAGTCTTGAGCGGGCAGCAGCTGGCGTGATGTCAGGATCTACAGCTTGAATTTCTAGGCACTTGAATCCAGCAAGAGATTCAAGATCTACCCGTAGCCGCCTGGCCGATAACTCATCGGGAAAGAGGAGGACTGGTGGTAACTCTTTAGCGCCAGATAAATCCTCTATGGCTTCGGCAATAGCGAGGGCAAGCGGAGCCTCGGCAGCTTCTGAAAAACCGGCGAGATTAGCTCTTTTTGAAGAATTCTTAGCCAGCAGGAAATGTGTCAAATCAGCAATCTCTGGACTCTTTGCCATCTGCTCGATGAGCGGATGTCGTTTCATAATTCCTCCTAGCTATCTCTTAGACGCTATTCCACTAGGCCTTTGCCTAAGCTATTCCACAACACGACCATTCATTCTGGCCTGAGCGTAACCTACACCTTCAGTTATAATCATCTCGGCTGCAATGACTGCCTTCTCCAACAATTCTAAGGTGGCAGTCTGCTTATCCTTCGGTATCCACTCGAGAACCTGAGGTATCAATTCACGACTTCTATCTTGCGGGCCAAAGCCTAGGCGAATCCTCGTGAAATTCTCGCTGCCGAGCTCAGAGATAACAGATTTGATCCCATTGTGATGAGCTGAACTACCTCGGTCTCTAATTCTCAAGATGCCAAAATCGAGATCTATATCGTCGTAGATGACGATAATATCCTCGGGCTTCAAATTATAAAAATTCAGGGCCTGGCGAATTGCCCGCCCGGAATTATTCATGTAGGTGAGGGGCTTCATTACGAAGACTTTCTGCTCATTCAATCTATAATCATCAAAATAGGCTTCGAAGCGTAGGCGCCGCATGGCTAGATGCCGCTTCCTTGCTAGAAGATCTACGGCAAGCCAGCCCAGATTATGCCAACTGAGCTCATACTTATCTCCAGGATTACCAAGACCGACGATTAATTTATTTCGACCGTTCTTCACTAATTCTCGCTCCCAGACCCTGTAGTTTCTGGACAAAGTTCTCGTAGCCACGTTCAATAGTCTCTATTTGCTCAATAACAGACTCGCCTTCAGTCGCCAGGGCCGCCATCACCATGGCAGCACCAGCTCGTAGGTCTCTACAGGGTACAGTCGCAGGTTTCAGCGGTACACCACCTTGGATGATAGCCAGACGACCAGAACACATAATATTGGCACCCATTCTCTGCAAATGCTCAATATACTGGTAGCGATTGTCCCAGACATTTTCAATCACCCGACCTGATCCCTCTGCTCCACAGAGCATGGCGACCGTCTGTGGCTGCAAGTCGGTTGGAAAGCCAGGATATGGCATGGTCTTGAAAGTAGTTGCTGTATAGGTTTCATCTGGTCGTAAAACAGTGCGAATGGAGTCGTCACCAACCTCCACTAGGCAGCCCATCTCTATTAATTTATTGGTCAGGGGCTCCATATGGGTGGGAATTACATTGTTGACCTTGATATCTCCGTGCGTCAACGGTGCCATCATCATAAAGGTACCTGCCTCAATCTGATCAGGAATTATGGCGTAGGTCTTGCGACCAGGCAAAACCGCTTTCCCGTTGATCTTGATGACATCGGTACCGGCACCTCTGACCTCGGCACCCATGGCGTTCAAGAAGTTTGCCACATCAACGATATGAGGCTCCTTAGCTGCGTTATCGATCACGGTGACGCCCTCTGCATGAACTGCCGCCAGCATGATATTAATGGTGGCGCCGACAGATACTACATTGAGAAAAATCGATGCTCCCTTGAGACCGCGCTCTGCCTCGATCTCAATTTGCTCGTCTGTCATCCGCTGATTTGCGGCACCGAGAGCTGTGAAGCCCTTGAGGTGTAGGTCAATTGGTCTAGAGCCGAAATTACAACCTCCTGGCAGCGCCTGACGAACTCGACTGAAGCGACCAAGAAAGGCGCCCAGTAGGTAATACGAACCACGCAGCTCATGAACCTCTGGCATCAAGGCTTCTGGACTAGTCACCTTCGTTGGATCGATGCTTACTGTATCGTGACTCAGCCACTCAACATCTGCTCCAAGCTTAGAGAATATTCTCAATAAAGTTTCTATATCGGAAACACGGGGTACATTTTCGATAACTGAGGGGCCATCAATTGCCATGGCAGCGGCTAGAACGCCAAGTGCTGCGTTCTTTGAACCGCTAATCGTCACCTCACCATGTAGTGGTATTCCACCTTGGATGCGATAAATGGACAAGACAACCTCCTACTTCTGCCGTTTTTTGGCTGCAAACTCAGCCACTGAGCTGGCACTGACGATGTCCTTTAGCTCCCTAATTTCGCGAGGGCTCAAGGAAGACCATTTTGCCACAATCCCAAGTTTCCTAGCAAGTTCAGATAGGTCGGCTGCTGCCGACTCTCCAATTGAATCTAAGCTCTTTTGTTCCAGGAGGGCTTCCAATGTGTCACAGAGTAATTTCTGCGAGCTTGGCAAGATTACCGTAAATTCACTACCCTTGCCCAGTACCGAATTGACATCTATTCTTCCCTGATGAAGCTCAACTAATTCCTTTACTATCGCCAGCCCTAGACCTGTGCCGCCATGTCTCCTCGAACCCGTCTGATCCACGCGGAAAAAGCGGTCGAACAAATGCTCTTGATCCTCAAGGCCGATACCATAACCCTCGTCTTTCACCTTAAAGTAAACACCATCTCTCACCGCGCCAATAAAGACGTCAACTGACTTGCCTGGCCGACTATACTTTAAGGCATTAGAAATCAGATTGGTCGCAATTCGTTCAATGGAGCTGCGATCTAGATAAATGGGTGGAATTCTATTCATCACCTGGCAGCTGAGCTTACAACCCCTCTCCTCAGCCTGATACTGTAATCTCTCACAAGTCTGCTTGATAACCCAGGAGAGATCGCCTTGCTCAATATTCAGGTGGAGGCCACGACCGTCAAGGCTCGATAATAATAGGAGGTCGGAGATTAATTTTTCCATGCGCTCAGAATCATCAAAGATACGCTGCATATCCTTCTTCAGCGCCTCTTTGCTCTTCTCATCAATGCCCCACTCGAGCAGGGATTCTGAATAGGTTTTAATCGTCGTTAATGGCGTTTTCAATTCGTGCGAGACATTGGCAACGAAGTCTTTCCGCATCCGCTCTTCCTTATCTTGACCACTATAATCTTGAACAATAACGATATGACCTGCGGCCATCTCAGGAGTCTGAACTTGTAGTCGTAAACTGATATTATCCTTACGATAAATTGAGACGGCAAGGGGTGAATTAAGCCAAATAGAAGAACGAAAGGCGGGATCATCGCCATAGATTTCCAGAAAGTCACGAAAGGTCTGAGGCGGCCTTGGCATCAAGATTCTGGCCGCCCTGTTAGCTGAGATCAGCTGCCCGTCCTGGTGATACGAGAGGACGCCGAGTTCTAGAGTTGCCAACAGACGCTCAGCCGATGAATCCTTGAATTTGGCCTCTGCTACTGCACGTTTCAAACGACGTTCTAAACTGCGGCGCTCTGCGTCGTATTCTCCTTTTACAAGAAGCCAGGCCACAATGAAGCCAAGCCCTGCAGCAAGTGTCAGCCAGAGGGGAAGCAATTTCTATACCATTAAGTCGCGATTAAAGTAATAACCGACACCGCGCTTAGTCAGAAGATAGCGGTAATTATCTTGGTCTGGTTCTAGCTTCTCTCGGGTCCGGCGCACAGTAACATCGACAGTTCTGACATCTCCGAAGTAGTCATAGCCCCAAACCTCTTCGAGCAGGGTCTCACGTGAAAACACCTGTCCCGCGTGTTTGGCCAGGAACAAGACTAATTCAAATTCTCTTAAAGTAAGGGGGATCTCCACATCGTCATAGGTGACTTGAAAGGCGTCTTCGTCGATAACTAACTGTCCGAAATACAGTCGCCTATTGCCGCCGCCATCTTGCTCATCGACGAAGCGATTGCGTCTAAGCTGTGCCTTAACCCTAGCCAGAACCTCGCGGACACTGAAAGGCTTGGTCATATAGTCATCGGCACCAAGCTCTAGTCCTAGAACTTTATCTATTTCCTCGCTCTTCGCGGTCAACATGATAATCGGCATCAGGCGGCGCTCTTCGCGCAGACGCTTACAGATATCGAAGCCATCGATACCAGGCAGCATACAATCTAATAAAATTAAGTCGGGGTTCTCTTCTAGAGCTATTTTCAAGGCTGTGTGACCATCATAGGCGACCAGCGTCTTGTAGCCCTCTCGCTGCAAATTAGCCTCGAGAATTTCGACAATATTACTCTCATCGTCCACGATTAGGATGCGGTCACTCATCTTGGCCTCCTCAATTATAACTAGTCGAATTATATCAGAGAGCCAACCAAATAGCTAAAAGCAAGCCCTGTCACAATGAATTCTAAGCGAGGAGATGTAACATATGCTGCGATTTCCAGAAAAGGCCCAGTTATCCAGGCTTCATCTGGGGTTTTTGCTATAATCTATGGGCAGGCAAAAGCCTAGCACTTATTATTAGAATACATATTATTTATTTGAAAAGAGGTACTACATGAAAGTTGGCGTATTTTACTTTACTACTTCTGGAAACACTGAAGAAATGGCCAGAGCCTTCGCCGATGGCGTAGAAGCTGCAGGCGCAGAACTCGTCTACAATCAAGTGAGCGAGGCAGATAGCGACGAAGTTGCAAGCTGCGATGCCTTCGCACTTGGTTCACCAGCCCAGGGTACCGAAGAAATGGATGAGTCCGAATTCATGCCATTCTATGATGACAACAAGTCCGCTTTTGAAGGCAAAAAAGTCTTTCTATTTGGCAGCTACGGCTGGGGCGGCGGCGAGTACATGGAAACCTTCGCTGATCAAGCCAGAGAAGATGGTCTCGATGTCGTAGAGATCTACACCTTCAATGAGACACCAGATCCCTCAGCCCTCGATGAGCTGAAGGAAAAGGGCGAAGCATTCGCTAAGTAAGCAATTTAAGATCAAACAGAAAACCCTAGAAGCACTACACTTCTAGGGTTTTTTCAATTTCGAATTAGTTTTTAAGGATACACTTACTGGTTTCAAATAAAACTGGGCTCACGTAGTGCACTTCTAAACATCATAATAGAACCTCTAAATAAGCTCTCATGATATCTAGAGCATTAAAAATCTTAGCGTAATTTACTAATTGAAGAGAATCCAGGTTGTTCTCTCTCAACCCCATATCCAACGCTTGCAGAATTAAGTTTCGGTCTCAACGTGTTTGTTTTGCCAACATCTCGGCTATCGTTCGTTCTTTACAATAAGCAGTAACAATATTCCCATAAGGTGTTTCCACCTTAACCTGCCCTAACTTCCAAAGTTCATCCTTTAAATAGTAGAAAGTATACAAGTCATGTTCTTTCAATAAGGAGCTATTCCAACCAGACGGAATAGTGAGCACCAGTTTTGCAGGATTCTCATCGCTTAGACCATGTAAAAAAAGTGCCGATTCATGTGAATAAACTCCTCTTGGCAATCTATAGGGCTTTAACATATTCCTATTTCCACCACGTGCGAAATGCTGAGTCTCTTGTGTTCAATTTAAGAAGTGGTGTCTTTTATGCCCCTTGGTTTGCCTTCATGGAGTCTAGCCTCCACAGTAGTTTAATTAGAAGTGAGTAAACTACAATGCGTGATATTGCTGAAGCAAAAATGACCCATGTTTCGACTGTAGATAATTGGGTCAAAAGTATCTTCCCAGGTAAATAATAGACCAGAGGAATCACAGTATACTGCAGGAAGTCTCTTAGAAATACTGGAAAGAAATCTAAAGGAAGCAGAGTTCCGCCTAATATCCATAGAATGTCCATAACGAAGTCCCGTAGTTGAAGAACGTTTTTTAGACGGAATGCCAACAGACCTATAAGTAGCTGAATTTGAAATAATAGTGTAAAGCCAATAATTGTGCAGGCAAGCGATAGAAAATATTGAATAATAGAAATATTCTGCTTCAAGATTACTGAAAAGATGATAAAAGATAGGTATCCAACGGCCATTCTAAGAATAAAAAAGCCAAACTTCTCAGCATATTTTAATTTTGCGTAGGATATTGGCCGGAAAAGCCAGACTATAATATTACCGCTAGAGATATCATTTGATACCTCATAAGCAACATAAAGAGCAGATTGATAGGTAATCATTAGAATGTTTTGAAAGATATAATACAAAACCATTCTATTTGCAGAGAATCCTCCAATTTGCATAGGTCCTAACCCTTGAGTCCATAGGAAAAATGCGATTATAGCCTGTACTGGTAAAAGTAGCAGACTGAAGCAGAAGTTAATACCGAAAATACCCTCTTCTTTGATGCTCAATTTTAATCTTCTAAAGTATGCCTTACTCATAGCTAGTTACCTGTGGAAGAGTAAATTCTCAGGGCTCTTTCTTTCAAAAGCCGATAGATTAACAACTGTATAGATAAGATTAGAACGCTAAGAAGTATGACCTGTGTGCTATCTGACATTCTTCCCATTAAAATCCTTGCTGGAAAACTTGCAAGAAACACGATTGGCAACAAGAAGGTGAAAACCCGAAGTAAACTTGTTGGAAAGATATCAAGCGGATACCTAGCAGCTTTTGAAAAGCTAAAGAACAATTCTCTAGCGTAATATATCCTGCCAAAACGAAAAGATAATAAGCTAAATGACATGTAGATAAGCTCAAGAGAAACTGTCCCTATCACGGAAACAAATAATGCCTTAAATACTGAGATCAGCTGAATTGAGTACGTTAAGTATAGGAAGGTAATAAGACTAATGCCTACGACAAAATTAAAAAGGAAATAAATGAGATTAAGACGTTCGAGAGCTAATAGAAAAAATGGCGAATGAGGCCTCGCCAAATAATTATCGAAACTTCCATCGTTAATTTTGTATTCAATATCCCTGAAGCCAAAAGAGAATATACCAACTGCTTGGCTCACTAGGAAAAATGCATTTAACGCTATGATATCTTCGCTTTGCCAACCTTCGAAGGTTACACCCGAATTCTTTAATGAAAACCAGAATAAGACGATAGCAATAAACTCTAGAACCATAGAAAGCAGATAAGAAATAAACTCACTCTTAAATTCCATCTTACTACGGTATGAAATAACTAAGTAGCGGAGTATAAGTCTAATTTTCCACTTTATAATTCTCATAGACCATGTCCTCAAGATTGGGAGATGAAACCTCAAAATTGATATCTGCTCCATTGGTGAGTCTGATGGCGTTAATAACCATATCCAGATCCCCCTTCGGCAAAAATAACTTATGTTTTAAATCATTACTCTCTCGTAAGTAGGCTCTTATTTCAGCCGGTATCTCTATATCATTTGAGACTGTCAGCACTCTATAAGCACTTATTTCATGCTCAAACATCTTACGTTCAAAGGTCTGTAATAGCTCGCCCTTATTTATCAGGAAAACATCATCACAACTCTGCTCAATATCTACCAAATCGTGGGAGGTAATAACTATAGTCTTTCCCTCTTTAGCTGCTAGATTACGTAAGATATTTCTGAAACTTTGTTTTGCAATTATATCCAAACCAAGTGTTGGCTCATCAAAAATTAAAATTTTAGGATTGTGCAGCAAAGTGATTAGTAATTCCGATTTTATTCTTTGACCCAGGCTCATCTCACGTACCCGTTTATCTAATAAATCAGCCAGTCCCAGGATTGAAACATATTCATCTAACCTTTTACGATACGTTGTATTATCCAGGTCGTAGATATCCTTCATCAAAAGCACAGAATCAATTAATGGAAGTTGGAAGATTAGACTTGACCGATTACCAAACATTACGCCAAGCTGTGGTGCCAATTCTTGACGCTCTCTATAGGGAATTTTATCAGCTACTCTAACTAAGCCTGAACTCGGTTGCAAAATACCTACGATTATCTTCACCAGAGTCGACTTGCCAGCGCCGTTTGGCCCAATAAGACCAGCAACTCGGCCTTTTTTGACGGTCAATGAAATGTTCGTCAGGGCCTCAACCTCTGAACGTTTTGTCTTATAAGTTTTACTAATTTTCTCTAGCTTTATCATAAAATCTCTCAACGAATATAAGATAGTCTCTTAATTCGTGGCCATCAATTAGATGATTGTATGTACTAATAACGTGTAGTCCCATATTACCATTGAAATTAACATGAACCTAAGTTTAAACCGATGTGTAAGTTTTCAAGCCAATTAGGTTCAAATTTAGTGAGCTACGGACGTATCGATAAGAGGCAATTCTGATCAACAAATAAAAACCCTAGAAGCACTACACTTCTAGGGTTTCTTCCTGGAGCCTTTTGCCGGGATCGAACCGGCGACCTCATCCTTACCATGGATGCGCTCTACCTACTGAGCTAAAAAGGCACTTTCAAGCAACGAGATAATATCACCCTTACTGTGGGCTGTCAAGCTCAACTACGGAGCTTATGGGATCGCCCAGAATAGCGTATAGTGAGATAGATGCCAGTAGATAAAGAATTAAGAAATAAATACGCGCTTAATGGCTCTCTGGACTTCTTCCAAGGCGAGATTCTACCAGCCTGTCCACACTGGCATTACACGACAATCGATTCAACTAATCAGGAGGCAATTCGCCTCATCTCAAAGCAGCCGCTTAATCGAGCTCTTATTTCTGCGGATAGCCAGACCTCTGGACGTGGCCAATACGGTAGGAAATTCTACTCACCACCAAATGGGCTTTATTTTTCCATTATCTGGGGTGCGGATTATCTCACTATAGAGCGCGATCTCAAAACTGTTTTACGAGTTGCCTTGGGCCTTGCTAGAGAACTTGAAGTTTTAAAGGAAGCTCTGGATGGTCCACAAGCCAAGCACAAATTAAGGATTAAGCAATTAAACGATATCTACATGGATGGTAGAAAAATCGCTGGTATCCTCTGTGAACGCTACCACTCACATCTAATTGTAGGAATTGGTATCAATCTCTATGCTCAAGATTTCCCAGCTGACTTGCAGGGTCGCGCAGGCTATCTGTTAACATCTGAGCAATCAGTTGACCAAAGATTTTATAAACGTCTAATTACCAAGCTTCAGCAGCTCTTATTCAACGAACTCAACGCTCAAGATCTGCAAGAATTTCAAGACCGCCTAGTCTAGTCCAAGAACAGATAAAAGAACCCTCTTCTTTGCTGCTTATTTCCAGGCGGCAGAGATTCATTCTGCTATTTTCTTGACATTACTTAAAATTATTTATATAAATATCTTTAAGTTGTTTCCGCCAAATGGTCATGACTTTAACTAAAATTCGGTACCCGAACTGGAAAGGTCTTGAGAATTTACATCATGAGAGCAAATTTTTCTAAAGAATTGGTCTTCGCTGCTGTTGCCGCCGCCCTAATAGCCGTCGGCGCCTGGCTAAAGATCCCGACACCTTATATCGCAATTACTTTACAACTGCCAATAATCGTCATTCTTGCCCTGATACTGGGACCCAGGACAACTGCGAGAGCCTGCCTCATCTACCTAATCATGGGCCTGATCGGCATCCCGGTCTTCGCTGGCGGCGGTGGACCCCATTACCTACTGCTCCCTTCTTTTGGCTACATTTACGGCTTCTGTCTTGCCAATTTTTTAGCGGCAAAAGCCAAGCTGTGGCAGCCAAACTCAAGTTTCAAGCGCGACCTGTCTCTAGCCCTTTTCATCACGACAATCGTCTATTTAAGCGGTCTAAGCCACTTCTATTTAATTAATATGTTCTATCTAGATAATCCACTAACACTAAACCAGGTCATCACGATCGGGCTCTTAAAGACAATTATCAAGGATGTGGCTTTCGCCCCACTGCTCGTCCTAGCCGTCAAAACAATCCGTCAAGCAGCGAAGAACTTAATCGGTGCAAACCTAGATAGGAGTGTGGCCTAATGCCAAATGTCAAAGAAACTATATTCTCCATACTTCACGAAGTCTTGGACCTACCAAAAAGCGAAATTAATCGGAACGCCTTCCTGATCGAAGATCTCAATTTCGACTCACTGGATGCCGTCGACTTTGCCACGGCCATCGAGGAACGCTTTGAACTCAAACTGCAAGATAGCGAACTCATGGACTTTGCCACTGTCGGCTCGGTCATAGACGCCATAGAGAGGAAATTAGAACATGGATGCTAAAACAGTATTAGAAATTATCAAGACCTTTCGCCAGGAGGGCCTCACTGAATTAGAGCTAAAGGATGGGGAATTTTCGCTCAGCTTAAAGGCTGAAAATCAGGAGCAAATTGAGCCAGGCTATTGCCAGACAATCAAGCCCGAAAGCTCTGTCGTAAAACCGTCAAATGATTTTGTTGAAGATTTTGTCGAGGTAAAAGCCCCGCTCGTCGGCACCTTCTACCAGGCGCCCGAAGTTGGTGCTGAGCCCTATGTCAGCATCGGTCAGCGAGTGGGGGCGGGCGACACTCTTTGCATCATCGAAGCCATGAAGATGATGAATTATATCGAGGCGCCATGTTCTGGCGTGATTGCCTCGATTGACGTTATTGACGGCGACTTTGTCGAATTCGACCAAGTGATATTCAGGATAGATTGCAATGTTGAAGAAAATTCTAATCGCGAATAGGGGCGAGATCGCCATTCGCATCATGCGGACTTGCCGCGAAATGGGTGTCGACGCCGTGGCCGTATACTCGACAGCCGACCGGGATGCCCTGCATGTCCAGCTGGCTAGCGAGGCAATCTGTATTGGCGGCCCCAGGCCTGCAGACTCGTATCTGAAATACAAGAATATTTTGACGGCTGCCTTACAAACTGGTTGTGACGCCATTCATCCAGGCTACGGTTTCCTCTCGGAGCAGGCCGATTTCGCCGAACTCTGTCAGCAAGCCGGACTGGTCTTCATTGGTCCGGAACCCGAGACCATCAGGCTGCTTGGCGACAAGTCGAAGGCGCGCGAGCTAGCTCAGAAAGCTGGGATCCCTGTAGTGCCGGGTTCAATTGGCGCTCTTGAGAACGTTCGACAAGCGATAACCATCGCTGCCGAAATTGGCTATCCAGTGTTGCTCAAAGCCAGTGCTGGCGGCGGCGGTCGCGGTATGCGTTTCGTCAACTCAGAAGACGAGCTGGCAAACGCCTATGGCGAAGCCCGTCAAGAGGCCTTGGTGGCCTTTGGCCAGGACGAACTCTATCTCGAGAAATTAATCCGTCAACCCAAACATGTAGAGGTGCAAATCCTCGCCGACCACGCGGGACGAGTCGTCCATCTCGGTGAGCGCGAATGTTCCCTACAGAGGAAGCGCCAGAAGCTGATCGAAGAATCGCCCGCCAATATACCTGACGATTTACGCAAGCAACTTACGACAGCAGCCGTCAAATTAGGCGAGGCCAGTGGATATCTCGGCGCGGGCACTGTCGAATTCATCGTAGATTCTGACAATAATTTCTACTTCATCGAGGTCAATACGCGGATCCAGGTCGAGCACCCCGTCAGCGAGTGGCGCAGCGGCATCGACCTAATCCGCGAACAGATTCGCATCGCTGGTGGCGCCGAGCTGAACTTTGCTCAAGAGGCCATCCACTTAACAGGTCACGCTATTGAGTGCCGCTTGAACGCCGAAAATCCCCGCGAGAGCTTCCGCCCCGCCCCAGGCAAGATAGAGCAGTTTGTCCTGCCAGGTGGCCTGGGCGTCCGTCTCGACACCGCCATCTACCCCGGCTACGAAGTCTCACCCTGGTACGATTCCATGCTCGGCAAACTGATCGTCTATGGCAAAAATCGCAGCGAAGCCATCCGCCGCCTCCGCCGCTGTCTCGAGGAGACGATCATTGAGGGGGTTGAGTCCAACTTGGGCCTCCTCTACGTCTTACTCTTCGAGCCCGAATTCATCCGCGGCGACTATCACACGGAATTCGTTGAGGCCAATCTCGAACGTCTCTTGAACTTCCCCGACCTCATGGAGAGATAATGAAAGAATTATTTAATAAACGTAAAAAACAGCTGCGTGTACTCCGCGGTATGACCAGATTGAAGCCTGAAGCAGAGCCTAGAGAAATTGCCTATGAGCTATTTCAGCACTGCCCAGCCTGTGGCGAGCCCATCGCCTTCCTACAGCTCAGTCAAAATCACTTCTGCTGTCCACTCTGCGAACACCACCTCCGGCTTCCCGCCAAGGAGAGACTGGAACTCTGCCTAGATCCAGGTTACGAGTTAATCGACAGCCCTGTTGAGTTTTCTGACCCCCTAAACTTCCCCGGTTATCGAGAGAAGTGGGAGCGCGCCCAAAAGCTCAGCGGCTGCTCTGAGGCCATCAGCTTCGCCAGCGGTGAAATCAATGGCGAACCCTGCATCTTCGGCGCTATGGAGAGCCGCTTCCTCATGGGCTCTATGGGTCGCATTGTCGGCGACCGTATTCTCGCAGCCATTGCTGCTGCCAAAGATGCAAAACTCCCCTTGATCATCGCTGCAGTCAGCGGTGGCGCCCGCATGCAAGAGGGAATCATCAGCCTGCTGCAGATGCGCCGTACCGCAGCTGCTCTTAGCGACTTCCAAAGAGCTGGCGGTCTCTACATCGCGCTCCTCTGCGATCCCTGCACAGGCGGCGTCACCGCGAGCTTTGCTTCTCTTGGCAATGTCACCTTAGCCGAAGCAGGCGCGCTAATTGGTTTCGCTGGACCAAGAGTTATTCGCGAGACCATCCAATGCGAATTGCCAGCAGGCTTCCAATCTGCTGAATTTGCCCGTGAGCACGGCTTCGTCGACCGCATTGTCAAGCGAAGCGAGCTTAAATCTGAACTCCAGAGAATATTGGCATTGCATAGACGGCCCGAGGCTTTTGCCGAAGCTCAGCAATTAATACAGGCCAGTAAATCCGTCGAGAATAGCCTCGCTCAAAGCTCAAACAGCAGCCCCTTCGAACGCGTGCTCAAGGCTCGAGCCCAGGACAGAATTAAGCCCGCTGAGATAGTTCGACGGTTCTGTACGGACATTGTCGAATTTTCGGGCGACCGTCTCTACGGTGACGATCTCGCTATCCGCGGCGGCATCGCCAGACTAGCTGGACTGCCAATTACCTATATCTATACGGAGAAGGGCTGTGACCTCAAGTCTCAGATTGCCGCAAATTTCGGTATGCCAGAGCCTGAGGGCTATCGCAAGGCCAGACGCCTCATGGCCGAAGCTGAGCGCTGTTGTCGCCCAATTCTCAGCATCGTCGACACGCCAGGTGCTTATCCCGGTATCGGCGCAGAAGAGCGCGGCCAGGGCGAGGCCATAGCTCAGAATCTCAAATTCATGGCCGAACTGAAAGTGCCTCTGCTCACCGTCATCTCGGGCGAGGCGGGTTCAGGCGGCGCCTTGGCTTTGGCCTGTTCCGACCGCCTCTACATGCTCGAAAATTCTGTCTACACCCTGCTCTCCCCCGAGGGCTTTGCCGTCATTTTGTGGAAGGATCGCGAGCGGGCACCCGAAGCCGCAGAGCTCATGCGCCTGACCGCTGAAGACATGCTCGAATTTGACATCTGCGACAAGCTCTTCCCCGACGACCTCACCGGTCTCAAAGAGCAGCTGACAGCTGACCTTCTGAACTACTACCAAGGAGGCCTGCCATGTCGCAACTAGCCCTCTACAAGACAGGAGCAGCGCTTCCTGTCCGCTGCCTCGACAACCACTTCTTTGAAAATTACCTCGAGACCTCCGACGAGTGGATTCGCGAACGCACAGGTATTGAAACTCGCTACCATGCCCGTGAAGAAAGTCTGCTAGAACTATCTCTTCAGGCGGCAAAAGCTGCAGTCGCAGAACTTACACAAGCCGAAGTCGACAGAATAGAACTTGTCATCGTCGCCAGTATGAGTTCAGAAGAAACCATGCCAGCCATCGCTCCACTATTACAAGCTGAGTTAGGACTCTCCCACTCGGTACTGGCCTTCGACCTCAATGCGGCCTGCAGCGGCTACCTCTACGCCTTAGAAATTGCTCGCCACTACCTGACGAAGGAAGGACTTGCCCTAATCCTTGGGGCGGAGAAGCTCTCCTCTCTTTTGGACCTCAGCGATCGCAATACAGCTGTCCTCTTCGGCGATGCCGCTGCCGCTAATCTCTGGGGGCTAAATACTGGCGGCCAGAGCTCATTTCAAGCCTATTGCGAGAGCTCTCCAGACCTCCTCTTCGCTCCTAAGAACGGTCCAATCCAGATGTCGGGACGAGCCGTCTTCCACTTTGCTGTCACGAACTTAAGGCAAGAAATCGAGAAAAATCTCGCAAAAGTCGAGATGAAAGCTAGTGACATCGACCTCTACATCTTGCATCAGGCCAATCTCAGAATCTTAAAATCCACCGCCAAGCAGCTGAAACTCGACTTCACTAAATTCGCCCATAATCTCGAGCACTACGGCAATACTTCAGCAGCCAGCATTCCGCTCCTCATCCACGAACTCAATCAGCAAGGACAGCTTGAAGGGAAAAAGAATCTCCTCATCGCCGGCTTCGGAGCTGGTTTAACAGCAGGCAATCTCATCTTGAAAGGACATCAAAAATATGTGGCTCAGTAATCAATTTAAGCTCAAATATCCAATTCTCCAAGGAGGTATGGCACACGTCGCCACCCCCGAATTCGCCGCTGCCGTCAGCAATGCTGGCGCACTTGGCCAGGTCGGCACAGGCGCCATGAGTGCCATAGAAGTAAAGGCCGCTATCAAGAGCATACGTGAATTAACTGATCGGCCATTTGGCATCAATCTCATGCTCTTGAATCCAGAAGTCGAGGCCATAGCAGAACTGCTCGCCGCAGAACAAGTCCCCCTGATCTCCACTGGTGCTGGCAATCCTGGTAAGTACATCCCAATGTGGCATGAAGCCGGCTGCAAAGTCATCCCCGTCGTCCCCTCCCTAAACCTGGCCAAGCGTATGGAGGGCATCGGTGCTGATGCCGTCATTGCCGAGGGACAGGAAGCTGGGGGCCACATCGGCGAGGTTAGTTCCTTTGTCCTCTGGCCACTCCTGACCGCCAATCTCGAAATCCCCGTCATTGCAGCTGGCGGCATTGCCAATGGCCGACAATTAGCAGCCGCCAAATTACTCGGTGTCAGCGGTTTTCAACTTGGCACACCCTTCCTCGCCACAGACGAATGTCCCATCCACGAGAACTATCGCTCTGCCGTCCTCCGAGCCAAGGACTCACAAATCACCGTCATCGGCCGAAGAAACGGTTTACCTTGCCGCCTCTTGAAAACGCCCCTCACCCACCGCTACCAGGAACTAGAACGCGAAGGCGCCGATAAAATCGAGCTCGAAAAAATTCTCTTGGGTTCCCTGCGTCGCGCCGTCAAGACCGGCGACAAGGATACTGGCGCCTATATGATGGGCCAGTCCGCCGCTCTGATTGCAGAATCGGTGCCTATCGCCGAGCGCTTAGCCCAACTCTTTATCGAAGCAGAAACTGCCATTAAGGAATTCTGCACGCCAGGAGACTGCGATGAAAATAGCCAATAAACTACTAAGTATTCCCTTAATTCAAGGTGGCATGGGCATCGGCATTTCGCTATCTAAGCTCGCAGGAGCAGTCGCGAAAGAAGGCGCCATGGGTGTGGTTTCGGCAATCAATCCGGGTTACCGCGAGCCAGATTTCAAGCAAGACAATCTCGCCGCCAACAGTCGCGCCCTCACCGCTGAAATCGAGGAAGCCAGACGACTCAGTAACGGTCACGGCCTAATCGGAGTCAATATCATGTGTGCCATCAATCAATATAAGGAGATGGTCCAGGTAGCGGCAAAAGCCAAGGCCGATGCACTCATCTGTGGTGCTGGTCTGCCGTTGAACTTGCCCGAGTTGGTCGCGGACAAAAATATCTTGCTCGCACCCATAGTCTCCAGTGCCAGAGCCGCCAGAACTATCTGTGAAGCTTGGCGACGACGCTACCAACGCTTTCCTGACTTCCTCGTTCTCGAAGGGCCACTGGCTGGCGGTCACCTAGGTTTCAAGTGGGCGGATCTCAAACCCCTCCAAATAAATTTAGAAAAACTGCTTAAAGAACTAGTCACCTGGCGCAAGTCATATACCAGTGAACACCAGATCGAGCTACCCGTTTTTGCCGCTGGTGGTATTCGTACTGCCACTGAGGTCGAAAACCTACAGGCACTTGGTGCTGCTGGCGTGCAAGTCGGCACACCTTTTATCGCCACTTTTGAATGCGATGCTCCCCAGTCCTTTAAGGACGCTTTAATTTCCGCAACAGAAGAGGATATCCGTCTAATCGAGAGTCCAGTAGGCATGCCAGCACGCGCAATACAGTCACCATTACTGCGGAAATTAGATGAAGTCAAGCGCATCCCACCTCGCTACTGTGTCGACTGCCTCAAGACCTGTGATCCTCGAACTACCAAATACTGTATTAACGAGGCTCTACAGTCTGCGATAACGGACAATCCACAGACAGGTCTCTTCTTTTCTGGAGCGAGAATTGACGGCCTCAAAAAAATCGTCTCGGTTCGTGAACGCATCCGAGAATTTTTTCCGCAAATAGGAGATAGATCCCATGAATAGAGAATGGATACTACTTTTCGGCGGCCAGGGCTCGCAACTGCCCGGCATGGGCCAGGACTTGGCCGAAGCCTATCCTGAACTGAGCTATTACCGTGGCTTTTTCCATAAGTATCCGCAATACACCAAGCTCTTTGAGCTGGACGGGGCGGAACTCGACAAGACCATCAATGCGCAAGTTGCCATAGTGCTCTATGGGCTATCTGTACTCAGCATTCTCAAGCAGAGTAAGCTCGAGATCGGCGGCGCCTTCGGCCTCAGTATTGGCGAGTTCACAGCCCTCGCTACGGCTGCGGTGTACGCTCCTGAAGACTGTCTGGACATTGCCGTCGCCAGAGCCGAAATTATGGCCACCAGGCTCACGGCGAGACAGGCTGCAGGTGAGCTTGACGGAATGTTGGCGGTAATTGGCTTAGACGCCGTTAAGATCATGGAGTTACTAGAAACAGAGCCTGCAATATCACCAGCCAATTTCAACGATAGCCGTCAAACCGTCTTGGCAGGGCCTGTCAAAGAACTTGACGCCTTCCGCAAGCGCGTCCTCGAAGCTGGCGCCAAGCGAGCTATAGAGTTAAAGGTCGAAGGAGCCTTCCACTCCCCAGTCTTCGCACCAGATGTCGCAAATCTGGCAGCTGTTCTGAAACAATTTGAGGCCCATCCGCCAGCGCTTAAGCTGCCTTTAAATATTAGTGGAAAGTTTCTGGAAATTCCCCCTAGCACAGAAGCGCGAATCTATTTGGCAGACATCATGAGCCAGCAGATGAGCTCGCCCACCCACGCCGCACAGGCGCTCGACAATTTAATCGAAGTGGGCTTCAGAAACTTTCTCGAAATCAGCCCGAAACCCGTCCTACTTCCCCTGCTCAGGCGTCGTTCCAGAGAACTTGAACTCGCCGAGATCCGAGATCTAAATAGTTTAGAAAATTTCATCGCAAGAATGGAGAACAATAATGAATAAGCAAGTAATCCTCATCACGGGGGCCAGCCGCGGCATCGGCCGTGCCATAGCGAAGAAACTCGCAAGCCCTGAAAGCATCCTCTACCTACACTATGGTCGCAGCGCCGAATCCGCTGAGAAACTGCAGAAAGAATTAGCTGCAAGTGGCGTTGAAACTCATCTACTTCAAGCCGACTTGGCAAAAGCCGAGGAAATCGCCAAGCTCATTCCCACCATCCTCGAAGCTCATGGACGCATCGATGTCTTAGTCAACAATGCTGGCGTCACTGTTGACAAACTCTTGATGAGAATGAGTGACGAAGACTACGAGGAAGTCTATAGAGTCAATCAGTTGGCCGCCTTTCGCCTAATGCGAGACGTTGCCAGACCCATGCTCAAGCAGCGCTCGGGCAAGATTATCAATATTTCGAGCATAGTCGGACTCAAGGGCAATGCCGGACAGCTCAACTATGCCGCCACTAAGGCTGCCCTCATCGGCATGACAAAGTCCATGGCCCTAGAGCTTGGCTCTCGTGGCATCACTGTCAATGCCGTAGCCCCAGGCTTCATTGAAACTGAGATGACTGCAGTTCTGCCAGCTGAGATTCAAGAAAAGATCCGTGAAGAAATACCCCTCGGCCGCTTTGGCAAAGTCGAAGAAGTCGCCAATCTGGTCGCCTTCCTTGCCAGCCCTGCAGCCGACTACATCACCGCCCAGACCATCTCCGTAGATGGCGGGCTCAATCGCTAGGAGAAAATAATGGCAAGAGAAAGAGTAGTTATAACTGGTATCGGTCTCGTGACCCCTCTCGGTCTAGACACCATATCTAGCTGGCAAGCTATCAAGGATGGTGAGATCGGCATCAAGCCACTATCCAAGGTCCATTTAGACGATGTCGATGTCTCAGTAGCTGCCGAGATCCGAAACTTCGACCCTCTTGTGCACTTCAGCAAGAAGGAATGCAGACGCATGGATCTCGTTACTCAATACGGGGTGGTTGCTGCGCGCGAGGCTATCCAGAGTGCCAAATTAAAAAGCAGTGATTATCAGAGTGAACGAGCAGGGGTCATTGTCGGCACAGGTATTGGCGGCCTCAGCACTATCGAGAAAGAGCATTCGACAGGTCTAAACCGTGGATTTTCAAGAATCTCCCCCTTCTTCATTCCACTGAGCATTGCCAATATTACTGCTGGCAGCATTGCCATGGACAGTCAATTCCACGGCGTATGCACGGCCGTGGTCACAGCTTGCGCAGCAGCGACTAACTCTATCGGTGAGGCCTTTCACAAGATTCGCGACGGCTACCTGGACTTAGCCTTGGCAGGCGGCAGTGAAGCCTCGATTACTGAACTAGGTATTGGCGGTTTCGCCGCCCTGCGCGCACTGTCCACGAACAGCGATACTCAGACCGCCTCCCGCCCCTTCGACCAAGAACGCGACGGCTTCGTCATGGGCGAAGGTGCTGGCATCCTACTACTTGAGAGTCTCAGTTCAGCTCGCCGCCGCCAGGCTGAAATCATTGCCGAAGTGGTAGGCTATGGCGCAAGCTGCGATGCCTTCCACATGACGGCACCAGATCCCGAGGCAAAAGGTGCCACTCTCTGTCTCCAACTCTGTCTGGCCGACGCCCAGATTTCCCCTGCTGACGTTCAATATATCAATGCCCACGGTACTTCAACTCCCTTAAACGACAGCGCCGAAACTCTGGCCATCAAGCAGACTTTCGCTGAGCAGGCAAGCAAGCTGAAGATCTCCTCAACGAAGTCCCAAATCGGCCACCTCTTGGGGGCCAGCGGTGGTGTTGAAGCAGCCGTCACAGCACTCGCCATTCGCGACCAGTTCGCACCACCGACCATGGGCTTGAAGAAGCCTTCTGAAGACTGCGACCTCGACTATCTTGCTGGTGCAGGCGAGCCCTTGGATATCGACTATGCCGTAAGCAATTCGCTGGGCTTTGGCGGTCATAACGCAAGCCTGGCTTTTGCCAGATTTAAGGATTAATTATGGAAAAATTAGAACTCAATTATCAAGAAATTCAGGCGGTGCTACCACATCGCCACCCCTTCCTCCTAATCGACAAGATTGTCGACGGTGAAGCTGGGCAATTTGCCGTTGGTCACAAGGCGATTAGCGGCAATGATCCCATCTTTCAAGGGCACTTCCCAGGTCAGCCGATTTATCCTGGCGTGCTGCAAGTTGAGGCACTTGCCCAAGTCGGCGCCGTCGCTCTACTGAGTCTCGAAGAAAACAAGGGGAAAATAGCGCTCTTTGCCGGTCTCGGGAAGGTCCGTTTTAAGTCCTTAGTGAAGCCTGGCGATCTCTTGGAGCTAAGTTGTCGCTTCACTGGAACAAAAGGGCCGATTGGCTATGCAGAAGGCGAGGCTCGCATCGACGGTAAACTCGCCTGTAAGGCGGAGCTGATGTTTGCCCTAATGACCGAAGAATAGTGTTTTCAGCGTTTTATTTGCTATAATCATGCGAGGGGACTGAGAGATGTTACACGCAAGTATTTACGCTATCTACAATAAATTTAAGCTCTACTACTACCGGCGAATTTTTCGCAAACTAGAATCAGGTGACGAGGATGCGCTTACCGCCATTGAAACCTTCTGTGCAGAAGCGATTTATGGACTCGGTCGACCTAATCTGACTGAGTTGGCCCGCTTTATCAATGTCTCACAGCCAAATGCAGCTTATAAGGTGCGCTGTCTTGAAAAGAAGGGCTATGTGCGACGCGTTCCTTCGCAAGAAGACGGACGGATTGTCCACCTAGAAGTCACAGACAAATTTGTCAAACTCTATGGTTCCAGTGAGCGCTACTCGAAAATTCTCGCCAAGCGAATTAAGAGGCGCTTTCCTGAAGAAGATGTCAATAAATTAGAAGAGATGCTCTCCATAGTTTCTGAGGAGCTGATGAAAGAAGTTAATATCTACCTCAATAAACCACTAGAATAAAGACTAAGCCCCTGAGCTAAAGCCCAGGGGCTATTTATTTTTTGCAAATTAATTACTTATTATTTCTTTCTCTGTGGCGGCTTGTTCGCTTTCGGGCCTGGCCCTGGACCTTTAGCCTTAGCTCCTGGCTTCTTGTCCTTCATTATGACGGTACCCTTCTTATTCTGGGCGCCTCCTTTGGGACCACCAGCTCTCGGTCCTGTGGGCTTCTTAGGACCACTCGAACCCTTACGACGTAGGAAGAAAGAGATCAACAATAGTGTAACCGCAAGCCCAATTAAGCCTACGATATAGGGAAAATAACTTTTCTCTCCCGTGTTTGGCAAGCTATTTAAGAAAAACGCCATTTGATTAAACGTCATAATCTATACCATAACTTCGTGTAGCGAAGCCCTTTCCTTACATACTCAACTATTATACTACATCATCTCATGGTCGACTGGTAATGGGTATCACTCTGCTAGATGGCCTGTTATTCTGTCCTGCTGGTCGAGCCAAGTATTAATTGACAGCAGACTCCATACAGCAATAAAATCTACTTGTATGCGGGTGTAGTTCAATGGTAGAACATCAGCTTCCCAAGCTGAATACGGGGGTTCGATTCCCCTCACCCGCTCCAACCTCAAAACCCTTGAATAGCAGCGCTTTCAGGGGTTTTATTGTATTGGCAGAGTAAATCTAGCTTTTTGCTTGTTTCCTGCGTTGTCATATTTTTCAAAATATAAAGTTATCTCATCCGAAACATCATCAAAGGCAAAAACCTCCTGTGCTCCCTCACAAAGTGCTCCTACAGGCGTTTGCTGAGGAATAATCGTCACAGTTACGGGATACGAATAACCCATTTTCTTAAGCCCGTTTGTAGCTCGTGCCGGAATAAGGTAAAGCTCCATAATATCACCCTCATACCCCAAATTTTCATACGTATATGAAACAATGACGACTTGTCCAGGTTTTTTGTCAGAGTATTCGTTCCGCTCATCTGATTGTATGGCTGAGTGGACTTGCAACCGCCACTGCCCGTCTACAATCCAATCTTGATTAGCACCATATGCTTGCTTGGTATTTGATACAGCTTGAACTGGTTGTTCTTGGTCCGGCTGCACGGGAGCTTCGGGGTTGACTTCTAGCTGCGCACTTAACTCTTTATTTTGCTTTTCTAGCTGAGAAATTTTTTCTTTCAGAGCTTCATCTCCACCAGGCTTCGAAATCCAAAGCACCAAGAAGACCAATGCTAAAATTGACACTGCGATCAATGGGAATAGCAATGTGTTTTTTCTTTTTCGCTCATTATAGTAAGGGGCTTGTTGCCATTGTGGCGGTCTTTTACCTCTTTGAGGTGCTCTCTGTCGAGGTGCAGCGTGCTGTCTCGGTCTTTGCTGACTAGATTGATTCCTTTTCATACTTTCCTCCAGTTACTTATTTTATCGGCATTTCGACGCCGACTACTTCTCTGATAATACGATCATTTTTAACTCATACCCTTTATTTAGGTGGTCCTGTATTCTGGATTATAGGATTTAACAGTTATTCTATCATCGTTAAAACACACCCTTTTGACAAATGTCCTCAACGATATTTATTAGAAGCTTTAGCAAGTGACATAAAAAAGATAACCCCAGGCACATAGGATTGCTCAACACTTGCGTGTCTACCTCATTATGAGACCCAGTGTTTGTCCTTCGCGAGTTATCTCTTTTGCACATAGTAGCAATCAATTCCCAACGTAGCAACATAAATCCATTATTTACTAGCTATTTCAATGCTAAAATCGTTATCAAAATAGTTGCTATTCTAGTCTGTGTAATATAACATAACTGCACAATGCGATTTAAGCATTGCTTTAGATTAACTAACTCTTAGCAGTACGCCCCCACCATCCGGGATTGGCCGAGCCTAGGAGTTTCTTATTAGATAACTAAGATTAAACTTGCAGAATTGACAATTCGATTTTTCGAACGTACTATTAAATCACAACAAGTAAGTTGTGAAATCCATTCCCTGATAGTACGTGTCTCATCTAATTCCAGAGGCGCCGGAGGTCAGGGATTTTTTTTGGAGTGTTTATGAAAGTTGCTATTTTGATTGATGGGGCTTTTTATACTCGCAGAGCAATGTTAGTGTGGGGCAAACAGAATCCACGAGACGCAGCGACAATGATGATCAGATACTGTAAAGCCCACCTTGAACAAGCTGGCGAAGATGCCAAACTATACAGGATTTTCTATTATGATTGCCCTCCGCCTAATCTACACGCAGTAAACCCTATATCTAAAAAACCCGTTCATATGATTAAGACAGAAGGAGCTAAATGGAGGTTAGGTTTTTTCAAAGAACTAACTAAAAAGCGTAAACTCGCTCTTAGGAAAGGTAAAATTGATGAGGAAAATCCAACATGGAAACTTGCTCCCGAAAGAATTAAAGATCTATTCAATAACAAAATTACCTTAGATGAACTCGATGAGCGAGATGTACAGCTGGATATAAGACAAAAAGGTGTAGATATGAGAATCGGACTTGATATAGCATCTATGTGTTATAAGAAACAAGTGGATCAAATTATTCTTATCGCTGGTGATAGTGACTTTGTTCCTGCCGCAAAACTAGCTAGGCGTGAAGGAGTGGATTTTATTTTGGATCCTATGTGGATGCCCATCAAAGATGATCTTTTCGAGCATATTGATGGCTTGCATTCTCAAATTGATAATCCTGCGTACGCTTCTAAGGAAGAAAAAGGACGAATAAAAAGTCACAGAAAAGATAAACCTCTTAAATAAAGATTAATACTTACTAAGTATCACTAAAATCGCAAAACCATCTCCTAGTACGTGATATTAAAGAATAAGGCTCACATAATTAAGCCCGTAGACCAACAACTTCATATGACAACCTCCCAGTTTGGGAGGCTTCTTTATGCCTATGAACAACATCGAAATATTAGATAAGGAGCACTTGCGATCTCCCCTCACCCGCTCCACTAATTCCTATTCCTAAACGCCCTAAACAAATACAGCATCGGATAAATTTCCAGGCGTCCAAGCAACATGGCGAAGCTCAGCACCAGTTTGGAATAATTACTAAATCTGGCAAAGGATCCTGTTGGGCCAATGACAGATAGACCAGGCCCTATATTATTGAAAGTCGAAGCCACCGCAGAAAACGCCACATCATAGGTCTTGCAATCCAGCGCAATCAAGAATAAAAGAATCATAAAAATCACGACATAGACTAAGAAATAACTACTTACCCTAGCCTGCTGCCGCTCAGTAACCGCCTTCTTATCAAATAACAAGGCAAGAGCCCTTCTTGGCTCCCTACTCTGACGCACTTCCTTGATCGCCATCTTAACGAGAATAACTACACGAGAAACCTTCAGACCACCAGCCGTAGAGCCAGCTGAACCCCCGATGAACATCAGAAGCAAGAGGACCACATGCGAGAATAGCGGCCATTGTGCGAAGTCAGCGGATGAGTAGCCCGTAGTCGTCATAATCGAGGCACAAGTAAAGAAGCTCTCCTGGAAGGCCGTTGTGACATCTGAGAAAAATGTCAACAGATTAAAGAATACAAGTAGAACCGCAGTCGCATAAATTAAGAGGTAGGCCTTAAGTTCCTCACTCTTAAATATTTTTCTGACCTGTCCAATGAGAATCAAATAGTAAAGATTGAAATTAACACCGAAGGCCAGCATGGCAATGGCCGTGACATAGGTTATGGCTGGCGAGTTAAAGGAAGCGATCGATTCCGCTTGTGAAGAGAAGCCACCCGTACCAGCTGCACCAAAAGAATGAATCATGGCATCGAATAGTGGCATGCCCAGTAGGTAAAGAATGACAATCAGGGCTACGGTCATGATCAAGTATATGGAATAGAGAATTCTCGCCGTTGCACGCATTCTGGCAACTAGCTTACCGAAGGTCGGGCCAGGCACTTCCGCCTTCATCAAGTGCACCGAATCAGAGTCGGAAGCTGGCACAATGGCCAGAGCCAGAACCAGCACACCCATGCCGCCAATTAAGTGGGTGAAAGAGCGCCAAAACAGCATAGACTTGTCTAGCACAGTAACATCTTGCAGTATAGTCGAACCCGTGGTTGTGAAACCTGAAACAGTTTCGAAGAAGGCATCGAGAAAAGCGGGTATCTGCCCACTCAAGTAAAATGGCAGAGCTCCGAATACCGATAGTAATAACCAGGCCAAAGCCACGCTTAGCAGGCCATCTCTGGTATAGAGATTTCTTTCCTTTGGTTTATGCCAAGTACAAATTGTGCCAATAATGAGACAGAGTGCTGCCGTCAAGAGCCAGATAGCACTGATCCGCAACGGCTCTCGATATATCCTGCTGATCCCCAGGGGAAGCACGAGGAGTGCCGCTTCTATATGCAAGATGCGACCTAGTATATATAAAAGCATCCTTCGATTGATCACAGTTAATCCTCCAAGATGTCGTCGACGTCTTCGAGCTGGGACTTCTTGCTCATGACGACAATGTGATCGCCTGCCTGGATGCTGGCCTTGCCGCTAGGCATGATAATTTCACGGCCACGTGAAATCAGAGCCACGAGGCAGTCTTCTTTAATCTTGAGGCTTGCCAGTGGAGTATCGAGAATCTTCGCATCGTCCTTAACTATGAATTCAAGCGCTTCGACTTCATTGTCGAGCAGACGAAATAGAGCCTCGACATTAGAACCCTCGGAGTTCTGGGTGGCCCTGACCAGACGCAGAACTCTGTCAGCTATGATACGCTTCGGCGTAATAACCGCTTGAAGGGCGTCACTGCCAATTATCTTGAGTATGGCTGTGCGGTTGACCTTGGTGAAATAGCGCGGTACACCTCTCTGCTTCGCATATAGCGAAGTCAGTATATTCTCCTCATCTATTCCCGTCATGGCCAGGAAGATGTCACAGCCCTCTATTTTCTGCTCTTCGAGGACGTTGTAATCAGTCCCATCACCGACAATAATGCGGTGCTCAGAGAAATTAGCGGCGAGCTCTTCGGCAATCTTACGATCTCTTTCAATAACTGTGAAATTAGTGCCTGAACCCTGCAGCATCTTCAGTAGGTAGTGCGTAATCTTGCCACCACCCACCGCCAAGGCATTGCGCTGTGGAGACTGCTTCAAGCCGAGATCTTGATACAATCTGTCAAGGGGTCGAATGGTTCCTAAAATGAGTAGCCTATCACCACTTCTAATTTCTGCATGACCACGGGGAATTATCACTTCATCATTTCTGGAAATGGTTCCTATGAGAATTTCTGGATGGCGCTTGCGGAAATCGACAAGCTTCAGCCCATGGAGTTTAGACTTATCTGGCAAGCGTAATTCAATAACGAGCGCCCGACCACCGAAGAAACTGTCCACCGACTTCGCGGCAGGGTACTTGAGAATCTTCGCAATATCTCTGGCAGCCTCGAGTTCTGGATTGATAATCTGATTGATGCCAAGAGAGTCTCTAATGAAAGTCATCTGTGAAGAATACTGCGGATTACGAACTCTAGCGAGTGATTGCACCGCTCCCATCCTATCCGCCATAATTGCCGCAATGATATTAGTTTCGTCATTTTCAGTGACGGCGATGAAGAAGTCGGCATCTGCAACACCTGCCTCTTGCAGGTCTTCAATCGAGGTGACAGATCCTACTAGGCCAGAAATATCGGCCTGAGCGATATTATTTTCTAAGACATCTGCATCCTGCTCAATGAGGATGAGCTCGTGCTGTTCTGCTGCAAGTTCTTTTAAAATCAAGGAGCCAACCTTGCCAGCCCCTCCAATGACTATCTTCAACTAGCTATCCCCCTTCTTGAGCCCTAATACTAGCAAATTATAGCTCTTCATAGATTAAATACCAGAGCGGATTTGCTAAATCAGTATCTTTAGTGAAGAAGCATGGCCGAAAGGCATCTATCTGTTATTATTAGCTGGTGAAAAGGGGGCCACAATGAAAAATAAGTCCATCAAGCAGAGTGCTGGCAATTACATTGCCAATTTTAAGACCAAGAGATTCTGGTTTGGTATCATCTACCTACTGGGCGGGAGCGTACTCTCGGCTTTTGCCCTCAACATTTTCTTCGTACCAACGAAGTTTACTATGGGTGGCGTCTCAGGCGCTGCTTCCATCATCTATCAGCTGACGGGACAGGGTGATTTCTTAAATTTCGGTACCCTGGTCATTATCTTGAATATACCGCTTCTCTTGCTCGGGTGGCTCAAGATCGGCTTCTCCTTTGTCTGGCGCTCTATTGTCGGTACCTTCGTCTACTCACTGGTGCTCGACGTGCTACGACCCTTAACCGAGGGCTGGTTTGAAAACTACCTCGACATCGCCTTAAATCACGGCCAGCGGCCCGACCCCCTAATCTTCGCCCTCTTTGGCGGCATTCTCTTCGGCATCTCCATGGGCCTTATCTTGCGCGGCGGCTATACGACTGGTGGCACCGATGTCTTAGCCGTTGTCCTCCATCGCAGATGGCCAAATCTCACCATCGGTAACCTCTTAATGGCACTTGATGTCATCATCGTCGCCTCCACCCTCTTCTTCTACCGTGACGAAGGTAATCACGCCATCATGCTTGCCATGTACTCCTTCATCGCCATGTGGTTTACCGCCCGCTTCACCGATATCACAATCTCGGGCTTGGATTTCTCGCGCGCCGTCTACATCATCTCCGACCAGAAGGAAGCGATTTCGTCCGCCGTCTTTGCCGAATTGGACCGCTCCGTGACCCTCTTGCCAGCCAAGGGTATGTACAGCGGCGCCGACAAGGATATGCTCTACTGTGTAGTCTCCTCGCGCCAGGTCCCGAAACTCAAGGCCATAGTCAAGGAAATTGATCCACGCGCCTTCGTCGTCGTCCACGAAGTCAACGAAGTCGTAGGTGAGGGCTTCGAGCGCGATTCCGCCGACTTCTTGGCCTAATTGGCAAAAGCCTGGTACAGCAAGAACAGAGGCTTCTTTCTTAAATGAAATATTTTCAAGGTATTATAGACTGCCCAGCGAAGCTCAACCTCAGCTTGCGTGTGGCAAGAAAACTGCGTCCAGATGGCTTCCATGAAATCGACTCGGTATTTCAGGCTATCGACTTCTCAGACAAATTGCAGTTAACCGCAGCTCCTGGTACTGGTTCTACTTTGGAGATAAAGTACAGTCCTGAATTCTTCGCTGGCCACAGTGAACTCCACAGCCAGATCGCTCGCCAGGAACAAGTCAAGCAAGACGAAAATCTCGTCTTACTGGCAACTCGCGCCTGGACTGATAAATTCTTAAACAGTGGCGAACAATTTTCGTTCCAGTGGATGCTGATTAAAAGCATACCTACTGGCGCTGGACTGGGTGGTGGCAGCTCAGATGCCGCTGCTAGCTTGAAACTTCTAACTGCCATGGCCGATCATTTTAAACTTCTGCCAGCATCCTATCTAAACTCTGCAGCCTATCGAGAAGCACTGCTGGAGATAGCTGCGAACCTAGGCTCTGACATCCCCTTCTTTCTCGGAGCTAGCACGGCCGCCAGGATAAGAGGACGTGGTGAGATAATTCTTCCTCGCGCAAGCAATAGACAGAAATACATACTTGCCTTAAGTCAAAATTTTACAGCTACAGCTAAGGCCTATGCTAGATTAGATGCCAAACGGGCCGCCTTGAAGGGCAATAAGGAAGAAATCTACTCCAATGACTTTAGTCTTTTATATGAAGATGAGCAGCATCGATTTGCCCGCCTCCTAGCCGACTTCCCTGATGCGAATTTAGGGCTTAGCGGCAGTGGTTCCACCTTCTTCTTCAGTGACGTAATCGACGAAGAAACCTTCGCCAGCATAGCGCGTGTCGAAGGCTATCTATTAATACGAGCCCAAGCCATTGAAAACTGGCCGCCAATTAATCTAATAAATTGAAAATTCTGGCACTTAATGATGACCATCTATAAGTGCTCAAGAGCTTGTCTAAAAGAGCTACTCTAGTCGCCAGATCTTCACCTACTGAGCGCTTATATTGCTCGATCATCGCCGCTGCCAGGCGCTCCACATAGGCTGGAATATCTTCGTCTACAGCTTCATCCACATTGACAATTCTTGGCAACTTGACCCAGGAGATGAAGTCCTGCTCCTTCAATTCCACATTTAACTGCTCACAGAGAGCAGGTAATTGATTGACAACCAAGCGCATTCCAGAAGCAAGAGCTTCCAGGGCAATGAGACCCAAGCCCTCATAATAACTGGCAAAGACGAAGCAGTCAGTCACTCTCAGCTCAGCAGCCAGATCTGACTGGCTCTTGACGTCGTAGACCTTGACTACTGAATTATCTAGGCCTAGGACTTCTATATATTCTGTGAGTTCAGGATTACTCTGTCCGATGAGCTTGAGCTCTATATTATAGCCCTCGGCACGGAGCTTCTTAGTGGCTGCGAGTAACTCAAACACGCCCTTAGAACGGACTAGCTTGCCTGCATAACAGAAGCTAAAGGGAGAAATTTCAGCCTCTTTAGAAAAATCGTCAGAAATCGTTAAATTATCTCGTTTCAGCGCTCGTAACTGGGCTTCTGGCAAGGGGTAGAATACCTCTTGGTCATAGGCACCACCAGTGACTATAATCTGCTGTGAATCTAGCTTATACAATTCTTCTATAGCCGCTATTTGCTCCTCGGATAAGGCGAAGACAAGTCGAAGATTTGATAGCTCGCCAACCCATTCTCGAGCAAGGTCAGGATGCTGTCTCGCCTGTCTTATATCAGTGCCATGGCAAATGCCATAGACTGGCCTGTCTGGGAAGACCTCTAAACAAGTTCTGGCAAGTAACCAGAGGTGGTGACAGATAATAATATCGGGATCATGCTCTTTTTTAATTAATAGTAATTGCTCCCGATAAGCATTTTTTAATTTAGTCCATTCTGCCTTGCTGAGCTCGCCATAAACCGAAGATTTATATGGCATCTCGTCACTCATCCCTGGCATGGGGAAGGGCAGCTCCTCAGTTTCAAAGACAATAGGGTAAAGATCTTTTGTGTCTAAAAAGTCAACTGGCTGAGCTAATGGTTCGGCAAAGAGTGCTATCTGTCTGCTGCCAGCTTGCTTTGAAAATTCTCGTAAGAGATTTCTAAAGTATACTCCACTACCTGTTCTGGTCGGCAACTGGGCCAGGGCATGCAGTATTTTCAATTGCTACTACCTTCCTTTTAAATATGTCGCTTGCGATATTCCAGAAGCTTCTGGAACAGCTTCGCTCTCACTGCCTTGAGTGGCAAGTCAAATTCACCATAATTTTCTTCAATTCGAGGATTGAAATGAGCCTTGAAGCGAGTCAAGCCATCAGCGAAATTACCGTCTAAACCGCCGAGGTTGATGCGCCAGGCACCGTGGGCGAAGCTCGATTCAATAATCGCATTATAGATTCCCCAACTTGCAGGTACAGTAAAGAAACGTTCGTCATTTCCTGCATAGGGCAATTCACTAACTCGACCTAAATTGACTAGGAGGGCTGCTGCTATATCTGCCGTATCGACATCTGAAATCTCGGCAAAGAACTCGCTGATCTTTCGTGCAGAATTCAATCTCTCCTCAATCTGATTGCGCTTCTTCTTAGCATGTTCTGGGCAGGCCGCAAGCTCAGCTTCTAACTCAGCCAACTCTCGACTGGCCTTCTTTCTGCCAGTTTGTGCATCAATTCTAGCCAAAAAGAGTTCAGCCTCTTGCCCGAAGAGCTCAATGAGGCGTTCGAAATACTGTCTATCTCTTAGGGCAATCTCCTGGCGTTCTTCGGTGCAGTTAATACAGTGCATGAAAGAATCGAGCTCTGCCACGCTAGACTTAAATACAGTAACAGAGCGCCTCTCGAGTTGCCGGAGATTGTAACGAAGTCTAGCGTGCTTGCCAGCTTCCCAATCCGTCTTATAGATGAGCGCTTGATAGCGTGGCTGTGTCGTGCTCTCCAGATCTCTGGACAGCCCTCTGTGCCTGAAGCCCAGCTTCGACATGGCTTCTAAATACGCTTTATCAGCCGCTAAATCAGCTTCTGGCTCCGCCTCATCAAGGCTAAAACACTTCCTGAGGCGCGGAGTCTGCACCTTGAACAGAAAGCAGTTCTTACGCTGCCTCTTCAGATAATCAATTATCCCTTCAAGACAGGCCAGACGATCTGCCTCTACCGCAGTACACTCAGCCTCGAGCAGAGTTGGACCCATGGCAAGATAGGCGAATTCTTGAGCGAATGGAAAACGGCGAATTAAGACTTGCGCCAATGCCACCGCCTCGCCAGCTCTAAAACTGGCAAAGCGTAGCGGCTCCCAGGCCTCCTTTAAATCAGGCCAGGCAGGAGCTTGGAGTAGAGATGGTTCTAGGCTTTTGCCAAAGTACTCACGATATTCTGCTGCACTAATTTTGCGAAAATCGGAAGTCAATTATTTATTCTCCGCCTTAAACTCTTTACCCCAAATGAGGTGGTAAGGTAGCGCCACGAAGATGGCCCCGCCAATGACATTTCCTAAAGTGACGAAGAACAGTGATCTTAAAATATCCGTGATGGCGATGGCGTTCCCGATTAGGCTCACCTGCTCTGCCGCCTTGAAGAAGAAGGAGTAGCTGATGATGAACATATTGGCAACGACGTGCTCGAGACCGAGGTAGACGAAGGCGGCAATGAAGGCCAAGGAAAGTAGAATTTTCGAGACTTCATTCTTCAAGCCACCTAGTACCCAAATCGTCAAGCAGACGAAGATATTACATAGAATTGCGCGAAAGATCATCTCGTTTACGCCAAGACTGACCTTGCCTGAAAGCACCTTGAGAATTAGGCTGTCCATGGAGCTGCCGCCAGTCCTCGAAAAATAGGTGATTACTGCGAAGATGCCAGCACCGACGAAGTTCATGACCCAAGCCATCACCGTCAGGCGCAGTAGCTTGAGGGCCGAATCACGTCGCTGAAAGGCCGAGAAACTGATACCCACCACCATGCCTGTGAAGAGGTCTGAACCTGCAAAGACCACCAACAACAGTCCAATCGGGAAAGTCATTGAAGCGATCAAGTTGGTAAAGGGGGAGTCCCCAAAATGGATCCTCGTATACAGAGAAAAGAGGAAACCCATGGCGATGAAGAAGCCGGCAAAAGCCGCTGATATATATGCTGCAAACGGGCGTGTTGCGAGTCTATTTAAGCGCAGATCATTAGCCTGCACCTGTGCTTGATATTTATCCATTTATGCCTCCTGATGACAGCTTCTATTTTTACCCATAGGAAAAAATATGTAAAGCCAAGAGGCTATTCGTTTCTAAGCGCCTCAAGAGCAGATAGCTTCATTGCCCGTCTAGCTGGCATTAAGCCTGAGAGCATCCCGATCATAATGGCGAAAATCAGAGCTAGGGGAATCAGCCAGGGTGGAATGTAAGAGATGGTCCCACCACGACCAGTCATCCCACCGCCACTCGAAAATGTATTGATCAATTTCGAACCAACTAGGCTAAAAATCAGACCGATGCTGCCGCCAAAGAAGCCGATAAAACCGGCTTCTGCCAGGAACATTCCCATGATGTCGTAGAGTGAACAGCCGAGCACCTTAAATACACCGATCTCCTTCGTTCGTTCATAGATCGACATCATCATGGTGTTAGCTATGCCGATAGCAGCGACAATTAGAGAAATAGCACCGATGGCACCGAGGACCAATTGGACCTTCTTGCCTTCTTCTTCCATCCGCTCAATATATTCAATACTTGAGTGGGCTTCTAGGCCCATTTCCTTGAATTGATTAAGCAGCGGCTTCGTCTTATCCAAACCCTCACTGATGACTATGAGGCTGGAATAGATGAGATCACCCTTGGGTTTGCCATTCTTCCGGCGGGGCTGCCCAGGCCAGGCTTTGCCCTTGAATACTCTGTGGAGTTCTGTCTCCAGGTCCTCCAGATAGGTTAAGGTCTGCCACTGATAGGGTGAGTATTGCTGCTCCTCTGGCTTAAATCCCATGTAACCCGCTGCCTTGTAAGGATAGCGCTTGGGCTTGGAGATACCAGAGTCGGGGTTCTGAGAGGAATAATAGGCATCAATATCCCAGTAGAAATAGACGTCCTTGTTGATGAGGTCAACATTGATCTCGTCAAAATGCTGCCTCTGATTAGCATAATTGGCATTCGGATCATGGAAGCTCGAGAGACGGTCATAGCCTACATACAGTGGCATCGTCATATCTGATCTAAATCCACCTTCGACGAAGGGAATATCTTGCCGTTCGATATAACTTTTAGGCATAGCCTGGATATTAAACCAGGTCTCGTACTTGCCCTGCACCGCTATGGCCTCAACTTCCAGCACTGGTACAACTTCTTTGACGCCAGGAATCAGAGCGAGCTCATCGATCAGCTTCTGGTTAAGCTTCCTCTCTTCGCTATCTGAGCCCACAGGCTTATCACCCATCGGGCCGCCATAATAGTCACCGCCCATCGAGTGAATATCGATTCGTGTGAGGGCACCCTCCTCATCGATGTCATCCATAAAGGATTTACGGATGCCAAAGCCAATCGAAAGCATCATGATGACTGAAGTTGTTCCGATAAAGACGCCTAAGATCGTCAGGAAACTTCTCAGCTTCCTGCGCCAGAGATTCCTCAGGCTGATTCCAATGAGATCCTTAAAACGCAAGGGCTACTCCTTAACGCGCGGGCGCCTGCTCTTGCGGACTCGCTTAGTCGGAGGTGGCGACACTGGTGCAGACGTACCATTTGCTCTTGCCTGACGCTCCTCGTCTAGCTGTTTAAAAAACTCTGCATCTTCTTCTGCCTGACGCTTGCGCTTACGTCTTCTGAGGAAGGCAGTAAGCAAGGTGATCAGAAGAATTAGCAGTAACAGGATCAAGACGATCCAGGCCCAGGTCGGCAATAGCGAATTCCTACCTTCTTCTTCAAAACCTGGCATTTCGCCGTCCGGCGGGAAATCCGGCGGCATATCATCAAAGTTCTCTTCGGGCATGATGTCAAAGGTCAACTCTTCTTGCAAGGTGACTTTCTTACCATCAGCATCCTCGTAATTGAGCAGCATGACGATGGGCTCACCGAAGCTCTCACGCGTAGGCATGACGGTGATGTCGACATCTTTCGCGGCACCTGGCTCAACATTACCAAGAAACATCTCCTGAGCCGACAACGGACTGTCTTCTGGGAAAGTAATAGTCGCATTGGACAGAGTCTTCTTCCCCTTGTTGATCAGGGAGAAGTTCAGGCTGCCCTCCTGCCCGCTCATCAAGGTGCCAGGGTAGGTCTGAATATTAGAAATCGATACTCTGGTCTCCTGCAAGAGCTGGATTGACAGTGTCTCATTAGCCGTGTAGGTGCCAGTTTTATAATCTTCATATTCAAAAGCCAAATTTAATGGATAGATCTTCTCTTCCAGATTAGGCGCCGCCTTCAGCTCTAAGATCAGCTCATAAGTGCCACCTGCTGGGATATTTTGAATATACTTCGTGCTTGCACCATCTACTGGTAAGAAAGGCGTACCATCACCAGAGTCGAAGTTAATCCTAATATTCTGGACATTGGTGGCACTCGAAGTATTCTGCAGCATGAGTCGCAAGGTGAAGTTGTCGCCGCCGTAAATCTTCTCTGGAGTTGTTGTAAAGCCAGTAGAAATCAGGCGTGGCGTCGGAATCTTCACATCATCTGTCGGCTTCTCCTCACCTACACCATTGACGTAGACGATCAAGGAGAGGGTGATCTCGCTGAAGTCTTCTGGTAAATCTATCTTGTAGCCTTCATGGCTGTAGTAGAGTCCTTCGTACTCGTTATAGTAGATAATGTCCTTTTTAGTCATGAAGTCCTGGAATTTGACCACGAAGTCCACCTTGTAGTAGCCCTTCTTGAGGTCGGACTTCACATACATCTTGCCGAAGTCAATACCAGCATCAATGCTAACACCGTAGAGGTCGAGACCCAGTGCACCTTGTGGCGCCAATAATAATTCCAACTGCTTCGTGTAGTCGGATTGGAGAATCTCGAAGGGATAGGAGTCATCGAGCGGGGTCTGTGGAGTGATGTTGACAATACGGACATACTGATCACCGCGGTTGATAATCGGTAAGACTAGCTGATATTCCTGACCTAATTCTAGTCGAGGCACGGTGCCTTCTTTGATCATCAACATCGACTTCCGATTGACGGGGTCTGGTAGGGCTGGCTTCTCAACGCCTTCTCCTGGTGGCTTATTGGGATCCTTCGTTGGTTCAGGTTTCTGGCCTTCGCCGTCACCTTCTCCTGCCGGCGGTCCAGCCTCGCCGATATCGACGGTAAAGTAGGCGATTTGGGTTTTTAGTATTTTATTTTCCTCGTAGTGAATTTCAACGGGAATATAATATCTTCCGGGTTCAGCCAGCGGGTTAACTTGATAATTTGAAAATATAACAAAACCTGCCTCGTGCTCAGTCGGCTGATTATTGCTAGCCTTTTTTGCTGGATTTGTGAACTTGCTGGTGTCACTTACTTTCTGCAGAGGAAATTGTTTGGGATCGTTCGACGTTATTATGCTAGCCGATTTAATCGTGACATTCTCAAATACTTCAGTCACAGACTGATTATTACTATCTTTTACGTTAGTTACTGTCTTGGAAAAATAAATTTCTAGGTTATAAAGATTATCCCCATAATCCAACAGAGGTATCTTATCGTCATTAATAGTAAAGGGCTTCATGCGCTCACTAGGCTGTTCCAGTTGAGTCGCAAACACCTGCCCCAGCGGCAAGAGGAAAAAGAGCACGGCCAAAATTGTAGCCACCAAGCTCTGCTGTCTAGAGAAATTTTTATAAACCTTAGCTCTTTTTGGAATCTTCATACGTCCCCCTAATTTAATAATTGTCTGTCCATTCGCTTCTGTCCCTCTTCAATGGCGACAATGCGACCGTCAACAATGCGGAATATTCTATCTGCATACTGTGCTAGATTATTATCATGTGTAACCATGACTAAAGTTTGATTCTGTTCCTTGGAAATTCTCTGTAGTAGCCTCAATATCTCATCCGTAGTCCGACTATCGAGGTTGCCCGTAGGCTCGTCTGCGAAGACGATCTCCGGCTGCACAACCAGCGCCCTTGCTATGCCTACGCGCTGCTGCTCACCACCAGACATCTCGTAAGGTCTATTGCGCAATCGTTTCTCCAGCCCCACGAAATGTAGCATTCGCCTAGCTTTGCGCTTTCTAAGACTCTTTCGCTCCCCTCTAAATACCAAGGGTAATTCGACATTTTCTTCTGCCGTCTGGCTGGCGATTAAGTTGAAACTCTGAAAGATGAAGCCAATATGCTCTTTTCGGAAGCCAACTAGCTGTTGCTCGTCCATTCTCGTGATATCACGCTGATGAATGAAGACCTTGCCCTTAGTCGGCGCTTCCAATCCCGCAAGCATATTAAGCAAGGTAGACTTGCCTGAACCAGAAGTTCCAACGATTGCCAGAAACTCACCACGGAGTACATCGAAACTGACTCCATTGAGGGCTCTCACCGCCGTCTTCCCTAGTCTGAAAATCTTCCAGAGATCACGCACTGCAATGACAATGTCAGAACCTTCTGGCAGAACGCCAGAAATTGAATCTAATTCACGATTTTCCACTGCGTTATGCTGTCTCAATCTGCTTCAACTCCCTTATAATTTCAGACTTGATTTTAGCATAACAATAGAACTATCGTTTAAGAAATTACAAATTTGTAAGAGTCAAGATTGAAAACGTATGATTTAATTCAACCAGGCTTTTGCTATACTCAAGGCATGGCAAATTATGTTAAGGAACCATTCCGAATCAAGATGGTCGAACCCCTGATGGCCACCACTCGTGAAGAGAGAGAGCGGTATCTTAAGGAGGCGCATTATAATCTCTTTGCTCTGAGAAGTGAGTGGGTGTCTATCGACCTTCTGACGGACAGCGGCACTGGTGCCATGAGTAGCGCACAGTGGGCCGCCATGATGCAAGGTGACGAGTCATACGCGGGAGCTGCTGGCTATTACAAGCTGGAAGAAGCGGTGCAAGACATCTTCAATTATCAGTATATGCAGCCAGTCCACCAGGGCCGCGCTGCGGAGAAGGTCCTCTTCCCCATCTTCTTGAAACCAGGCATGGTTTCGCTCTCCAATATGCACTTTGATACAACCAGAGGCCATGTCACACTTGCTGGCGCCGAGGCAGTTGACCTCGTCTGTGAAGAAGCCAGAATGACTGGTACCTATGCGCCCTTCAAGGGCAATATGGATCTCGAGCGATTAAAAGACTATTTGGCAAAAGCCGCAGCAAAAGTCGGTGTCATCATCATGACCCTGACCAATAATTCAGCCGGTGGCCAACCCGTCTCACTCGCCAATCTCAAGGCTGTCAGTGAAATCGCCAAGGAGTACAAAATACCTTTGGTAATTGACGCTGCCCGCTTTGCTGAAAATGCCTACTTTATTAAGCAGCGCGAGCCCGAATATAAGGATGCTTCAATTAAAAAAATTGTCCGGGCCTGCTTCCAGCTAGCTGACTGTTTTACAATGTCGGCCAAGAAAGATGCCATCGTCAATATGGGTGGCTTAATCGGTATCCGTGAAGATCGTGAGTTATTTGAGAAGGTCAAGATCAATACCGTGCCCATGGAGGGCTTCATCACTTACGGCGGTCTGGCTGGCCGCGACCTGGAAGCTCTCGCAATCGGCCTCTATGAGGGCATAGATCCCAATTTCTTGCACTATCGAATTGCGCAAGTCGAATACCTTGGTGAGGGCCTAAAGGAAATTGGCATTCCCATTCAATACCCCTGTGGCGGTCACGCAATCTTCGTCGACGCCAGGGAATTGCTGCCCCACATCCCGTACTACGAATTTCCAGCTCAGGCGCTGGCTTTAGAGCTCTACCTTGAATCGGGCATCCGCTCATGTGATGTCGGATCTTACATGCTGGATCTCGATCCCGAGACGGGTGAGCAACTCGAAGCTGAGATGGAGTTTACTAGACTCTGTCTGCCCCGTCGCGTCTACACGCAGGCACACTTGGATGAAATCATCCGGGCTTTTGCCAAAATTAAGGAAAAGGCGGAGCAGATCAAAGGTTATAAAATAATCGAACAAGCGCCCGTGCTACGACACTTTACCGCTAAATTAGAACCAATTAAATAGAGGGATCCTCCCCTCTTATAACCCCCTCCAGATGCCCAATTTCTTAGGCCGCTGGAGGTTTCTTTAATTTCTTCATTTGCCTTCGTAAGCTAGTTTCTTCTTCGACAATTCAAAGGCAATGATCAAGATGGTGCCAACCACTATAGAGGACAGGGAGATAGCCCACCAGATCGACGCCACGCCATAGCCTAGAGAAATTAGGAAATGACTCAGAGGAATTCTCATGAAAATCCCTGAAATGACGACAAATGAGGGGAAGAGCGAACGGCCAAAGCCGTTATAGGCAGCGGAGGCTAGCATCTCATAACACATGAATACTTGAGACAGCGAAACTATCTTCAAGTAGCGGCTGCCCTCAGCAAGCGCCATGGGTTCTTGAAGGAAGATCGAGAAAATCAAGCTGCTGCCAAAAAATAATAAGAGGCTATTCACTATCCCGATACCCGAGATCATCAAGAGGCCCTGGTGATAGCCCTTGAGCGCCCTATCTGGCTTCGAATTGCCGTGATTTTGTGAGATGAAGGTCGTGACGGCTTGCGCAAATCCCTCTGCGGTCAGCCAGGTAATAGATTCGATTTGCGCACCGACCTTCTGAGCAGCAATTGCTGGATCCCCAAAACTTGCAATAAGGCGTGCCACATACATGGAGATCGAGGCGAAGCCAATATTCTGTATGGCGACTGGCAAACCTAGTTTAAACATCTTAGCCCAGAGCGGCAATTGCTCACGCAATCTAAATATCTTCAGATTGGTAAAGGGCTCTTGCCTTAAAATTGTAAAGGCTAAAAGCAGGGCAACAGCTATTTGTGATATCACTGTGGCCCAGGCTGCACCTGCCACTCCGAGCTTGAGATAATAGATTAGAAGCGGGTCGAGAATCATATTCAAGATAAGACCACTACTATTAATCCTAAATGGCGCCCTCGAATTACCCGCACTAATTGCAAGTGCCGTGAGCTGTCTGGCAAGGTAGGCGAAGAATACCCCTACGGCCGTAATGCCAAGATAAGTACTAGCCGCCTCAATGGTCTCGCTATTTGGCAAGTTGAACAATGAAATAAGCGGCGCTCTAAACAGGTGAAGTAGGGCAGCCATCAACAGGCCTAATAAAATGGCAAATGACAGGGAGGCTGCAGCCCTCTCCCTGGCCTCTCGCACACGACCAGCGCCAAGCTCACGCGCTGTAAACACCTGGCCGCCAACCCTCGAAAGCAGGATAATTCCCTCGGAAAACCAGAGGAAGAGACCTGCCGTACCAGCTCCAGCAACCTCTGACACACCTAGTCCTGAAATCCAGAAAGTATCCGTCAGATTATAGGCAACAGAGACAAAGGAGGTTGCCATTATAGGTAAGGAGAGCCTCATTAGGGCTCCCCTTATTGATCCGCTTAATAGATCTACTCCCGTCTCTTTTGAGACGGGTTTCCGTAACTCTGTTTGTGACATATTAGAAATGAATTATTGCAGGCAATAGGGCCTTCATGAATAGCGCGAGCAAGACGAAGAGAATACCGAGCCAATAGGCCAGTTTACCATCGTCACGATTGACTTCACGCAAGCCGATATAGACATTCAAGTAGAGAACTAGAGCTGGCAAGAGGCTGAGATAGCCATGCAGTGGTTTATAGGCCAGGCCAAGCAGCATTAAAGCGATCAATGTAACGCTGTGTGGCACAGTAGCGATCGCCAGATTGTTACCAGCTAAATCCAAGGAGCGCTGCTCTCTAGAGATGAAATTAAATACTAGGTAGAGCGCCAGGAATAAAATCACTAGCGTGAGCATGTGAATTAAGAAGGCGTTAAGGAAGAAGTATCCACCCTTCATCGAATCACTTCTCAAGCTCGGCAGAATATGTCCAAAATTTAGAATATCCGTAACTCCATCACTTAAAATGGAATTCTTAAATACCTTCTGGGCAGCTGCTAGCTGTACCGTGTTATATGCGGCATAGATCAAGATATTAACAAATAAGAAGATAAAACGGCTAGGCCAGGAAATCTCAACTCTATAGGCAGATTCTGGACGAGCTGAGAATAGATTCTTAAACGTCTCCACGAAATCTATTAACACTCGCCTAAAAATCAATTGAAACTCAGTATTAGACCTCTGTTGGCGTGGCGCGCCATAATTTCTATGCGCTCCTGACTGACGATTCACTGGCCGCCTCTGTCTGGGATCTGAGCGTCTTCTCTGTGGTCTCGCCGGTCGGCGTTCCGCTGGTGAAGGCCCCTCCCCCTTGTAGTAGTCTAGTGGATTATAATTCTCGTCAAAGACCTCTTCATTGGATAAGTCGGGGAGCTGTCCTGTCAGCTGTCCCGTATAGCGACCAGCATACCTACCTGTATACTTGCGCTCTCTAGGATCCTGGGTATTATATCTGTCCATAATGCCTCCGTAATAAGAGTTGATATGAATATAATATCATACCTGAGCATAGGCCGAGTTCTTCGTCTATAATTGATTCATGCAGAAAAAAATAGTGCAAAATACTCTAATAACTGGTGCTACAGGCGGCTTGGGTCAGGCTCTAGTACGCGCCTATGCACCGCAGTCCGAATTACTACTTGTCCACGGCCGTGACACAGCACAGCTAAATAAGCTCTGCCTGGAATTCAAAAAAGAATTTCCACACTGCAAATTCATCCCCCTGAGTGCCGATTTTTGTCGATTGGATTCTGCCAAGGACTTAGTCGAGCAGCTGCAAAATATAAATATTAATTGTGAGAAGCTAATCTTAAATGTCGGTTATTCAGAAAGTAGAAGCTTCGCCGAAATTAGTCCCGAAGCCAGTCGAGATCTACTCTTTGCCAATCTCAACAGTCAGATTGAATTGGCTTCTAGACTCCTGCCTCAACTTGAAAAAATAATTGTCATCTCGAGTTCTGGAGCTTACCAACCAGGACCCTATACCGCCCTGTACTATGCCGCCAAGTCCGCTCTCAGTTCTTGGGCTGCGGCCATTTGTGAAGAAGGCGATCTCGAGGTACTACTAGTCTGTCCTGGAGCTCTCAAGACGAACTTCGCCTTAAAAGCTGGACGTCAGATAGCACCCCTGGCTCTCTCTCCCACAAGGGTTGCGGCCGATATCCTAAGAGCTGATCTAAGAGCTCGCAAGTATCTGGCACCCGGCTTGTTTAATAAATTGGCAATTAGCCTAACTAAGCTCATGCCTGCTAGCATCAATGCCAAGATCGTGGGCAAGATTCAGAAGACACAAACTAAGTAGAGTGAATAAATACTTTTGAATATTCTAAATTTGTCTATCAAGTTTTTCTAATTTAACCAACTTTAAAGCTCTGACATTAGTAGCTAAAATATTTACCGCTGTGTATCTTTCGAGGCAAATCGCTGCAGCTTGCTGAGCATTTTTTAAGACCTCTTGCGCATTGTAACCATATAATATAGCCAAATCGATGTATAGGAAAAGACCATAAGGTTCTTTATCTAGCTGCAAATCTAATAATTTATTAACACCTGGTATTGTGCGTAATTCGATATCTAAGAGCTGTGCCATCGCCTGATCTGAAATTGAATAAGTGCCTAGTGCCGAGAAAGTTGGACGAACTACAGAACGTTCTTCTCGGCGTATCGCTTGAGCATCCTTTCCACCGCGGTCAAGGCGCCGTTTCAAACGGAGTATGGGGTCGCTTAAATAACCTGAAAATTCGTGCTTAATCTCCAAGGACGGTACGGGAATTGTGTGCTTGCCTTCTGAAATGCGCACAGATTTCGCAAGATTGCGCTCTGCTTCAGTTGTGACATCTTCGATCATGATGTACTTCTCAGGTTTGTTCAATGACAAATTATTGCAGATCCGCTCTACCATATCTGTCGAGGTACCCAAAACCAAAAGATCTTTTGGAGCTCGTTTAATCAGGGCGCGCTTCATAATTTCAGCGCGCACTGGTTCGGCAAAAATAGCCTGACGCACAGATTCAATCTTGCTGCCCGCTCGCTTAGCAGTTGCTCCTGCAACAATGCGCGAGCCGCAAATTAGTATTCCGTCGTCGATAATGTCGAAAATTTCTTCGGTCCTGGCAATCTTGAGCGCCCGCGTGGACTTCCCTGTTCCAGAGGGACCTACGAAGGCTGTTACCCGAATAGCTCCGAGAATATCATCGTCTCCAAGAAGCTGCTTGCTTAAATCGTCCTGTTCTTCTTGAATGCTAAGCTTCCCCAAGCGAGAGAAGGGTTTAAACCCGCCCTCGGCCTGCTCTGCACTGCTCAGATTTTCGACACGAGCAGCCCTCTCCAGGCCTGTTCTAAGCTGCTCTTCATGGCCTGGAGGTCTGAGCCAGTTTCTTGCTCGCTCAGCTAATTTTGCAATTAGATTTAGGCGTCCCAATTATGATAGACGTCCTGCACGTCATCACAGTCCTCGAGCTTCTCGATCATTTTCTCCATCTGCTCTACCTGCTCAGGCTCCTTAAGCTCGACTGTGGTTATGGGTATGGGACCTAAGCTCATATCTACGAATTCATAATCTGGGCTGAGTTTACTGTTTAATTGAGTATAGTCTTCTGGTGCACAGATGATCTCATATCCTTCTAGGGAAGCCTGAAAGTCTTCCGCTCCAGCTTCCATGGCTGCCATGAATACAGTATCTTCGTCTGGATAGGCCTCGCGCTCAATAATAAATGAGCCTTTACGTTCAAATTGGAAGCTGGCACAGCCGTCAGTACCTAAGCTGCCACCGTACTTGTCAAAGAGGTGGCGAACTTCGCCCGCCGTCCGATTTCTGTTATCGGTCAAGCAGCGCACCATTACGGCAACACCGCCTGGGCCATAGCCCTCATATACAATATCTTCTAACTGCTCGTCGCTACCAGCTCCCATCGCTCTCTGTATCGATCGTTCTATATTGGAGTTTGGCATATTGTTAGCCTTGGCACGCGCAATGGCATCCTTGAGGCTAGCGTTGGTCTCTGGGTCTGGGCCGCCAGTTCTAACGGCTATTTGTATTTCTCGACCAAATTTCGTAAAGATCTTGCCCTTCTGTGCATCTTGGGCTTCTTTTCTGCGTTTTATATTATTCCACTTAGAATGACCTGCCATGAGGTATCCTCCTAAAAATTATTTGTTTAGCGTCACTTAAAACTAATGATAACGCATTTACTCATCTGATGTGAGCTTGGGTTTTAAGCTTAATGATTATAGCCAATACATTAAAATCAATACATCGAATACGGTCATGCATGAATAGGTAATTGTACGAATATTATTCATACAGTAGATTGGGTGTCCATCCAGATGCTGATGGCGACAATAACCTCGTCTTCATTAGTTTTTAAAAAGAAGCACGCAACACTAACAAGCGCTACTAAAGGAGCAGATTTAGCTAAAATCCAACTCGAGATCAAAGAAATCGTCCTAGGAAGAAGATTAAAGGGAAAATGTTTACTGAAGTTCAGGCAGTTCTGGACACTGCCTGGAAACATCTCTTCCCGAAGCTCAAAGATCTAACCATGAGTACCGAATCTAAGATTAGAAGAGCATATACTCTGCTTACTCTAACACTATTCGTCACTGACCTAATGCTTTTCTTAATCAGAGCTAAGAAGCGCCCTGCAATCATCTTATCAATATCAAGCTAATATCGACCTTGACCTGACAATCTTCTGCACGTTCTTATCTAGTTTTTGCAATTTAGTTGATAATATGTTAATCTGTCCTGCAAATATTAGTGTTTCATACAAATAATAAAAGGAGAGATAATTTATGAAAAAGAATATCTTAAGATTCAAATCAGCAATAACTCTGATTATTGCACTCCTCTTTAGCTTCGGCATTCTGTTTCCGAATTCATTAATGCCCAGAGTCAGTGCCGAGCCAGATGAAGCCAAGGAGGTTACTGTATACGTATTGGGTAGTCCTGATCTTTATAATAAGGAATACAACAATGGAGGTCAGGATAATCCCGATAAAGGATGGGCTTTGCTAAAAACAATAAAATTATCTAATGAAACTAAATTTAAAGATATAAAAAATGAAATTGAAGACTACGTTGTTCACCCCATCGGCTTAAAATTTGATGCTTATAAAACCGATCCCCGTAAAGGTCATGTTTGGCAAGATGACGACCCTATAAAAAAACATGACGAAATCAATACTTTCAGAATCTATATTTCATATGAAAGAAGCATCGTGCTTAAGTATGAAACTAATGGGGCAGATGAAAATCCAGAGTTCAAAGATAAAAATATCAGCTGGGAATATTCACCCATTGATATACCGGACGCTCCTACAAAGACCTATCCAGAAGTTGGACGTGATAATGCAAAATTCCTTGGCTGGTACTACCACAAAGAGGAAGATGATGAGATTCATGAACATAAATTCGAAGGCGCTGACAATGCGTATGAATTCTGGAAATCCTTAGGCAAACTTTATCGCTATGAGGATTACGAAAACCCTCTCTATAATGATAATCCTGAATTATACGTTAAAACCTACCAGATTAGGCCAATAAAACTCTACGCCAAATGGAATGAGGCTCCTTTATTAGTAGTTAATGACGCCGAAATTACAGCTGGTGATGAATTTGATCTAAAAAACATGATCGTTTCCGCAACTGATGAAGAGGACGGTGAGATCAGCGCTGATACAGTCACTATTGATGGTGATTACGATACATCTAAAGCGGGTGAATACATACTCACCTTCACCCTTACCGACAGAGGAGGTCTTCAACACAAAGTAGAGGCCACCTTAAGCGTAAAAGAAAAAGAAGAAAAACCAATTCCAAGTGAGAGTGAAACTAACGAAACAATCGCTAAGCCGACCGAATCTAAGATTAGAAGACCTCATAGCATTTGGCAGCCTGCTGGTACAATTCAGAAACCGATCACTATTGACACTCCTAAACCTAATGTAGTAGTAAATACCCCGACCAGCTATGAAGCAGGAACCAGCATACCTGCAACTGGTGAAAGATCCTTTACTCCTTTCATTCTAACGATGCTCACTGCAGCCTTCATGCTCTTCTTAATTAGAGCTAAGAAGTATTAAACTGCTCTCGTCAGTCAACATCAAACAATTAACCCCACCCAACTGATCAGTTGAGTGGGGTTTTCTACTTATTTCACCGCCATAAATTGGGCTGGTATCTCTTCTATCAAAACGCTATTTGAGCTGATTTCCTTGATCAGGTCAAGAATCTTCTCTTCAGCTCCGCGCTTTGGCGCTATGACCCACTCTACATTTATTCCGTAACTTTGCTCTCCTTGCGCACAAGCTAATTGGGCCAACTGGTAGTGAATTGTCTCCGCTAGGCTATAAGATACAGTAAGTTTGTATCTGCTGCGTTTCTCATAGCGAATTATTTTTGCAGCTCTTACCGCCTCCGCGGCCGCTGCCGAATAGGCTCTAACCAGGCCCCCTGCTCCGAGTTTCACTCCTCCAAAATAACGAATTACAATAATTCCACACTCCGTTAATTCCTGCTTCGTTAGGACATCGAGAACAGGCAAGCCTGCCGTACCCTTCGGCTCACCATCATCAGAATAGCGTTGGTAGAATGTTTCTAGGCTCAGACGCCAAGCTGAAACGTGGTGGGTGGCATCAGGATACTTATTCCTCGCATCTTCCAACATGGCCTGAGCTTCGTCCACCGTAGATAGCGGTGCAGCCCAAGCAATGAAGCGAGACTTCTTCTCGATCAGTTCTATTTGAGCAAATTTTTCAAGCGAGTTATAAGCTTCCATTTCACACTTTCTGCTTGCGCTTCTCAGTTTTTCGGATCGATGTTATTATACAGAGGTATGAAGAGGCAGCCAAATCAAGCTAGGCGAGGCTCTAGGAAGCGACTAAAGAAATTTCCTGACTCCGCCAATGCAGCAAAACATAGCCCGCGAGAAGTCTTACCCGATCGCCAGGCAGTAGAAAAGATCTTCCTCAAGATGCCGCCACGACGCCGTGGCCTGATCGGCAATTTAACTCTACTCTCTATTGCTCTCGCCATAATCTTGTTCGGCCTGCTGGCGGCCCTCTATCTAAGAGACTATTATCATGAACGACAACTTGCAGCTATCAGGGCCTCAGAGGCTAATACCACCTTGCCAGGAGAATCCATAGAAGTACCTCCTGACAGCCTTGTCGAGGCCGTGATGCACAGCACCGACGATCCAGAAATAATTTCTCAATTAGACGCCTTTTTTGGCAAGCTGCCTCAAACCTTCAGCGATCCCAGCTATGAGCGTCATCCCGTACGTGGAATCTACTGTCGCACTCCAGATAATGATTTATTAGATTATTTCCTAAAGATTGCAAAGACCACCGAAGTCAACGCCCTGATCATAGACGCCAAGGAGAGCTACGGTTTAAGTTACCAGAGCAAGGTGCCACTGGCTGTTGAAATAGGCGCAAGTGTCGGCAGTTTAGACTGGGCAGAAATATGTAGACGCTGCCATGCCGAAGGCGTCCTCGTTATCGCCCGTGTTGTCGTCTTCAAGGATGAGCAGATGGTGAATGGTCGACCAGACCTCTGTATCCGCAATACGGCTAAGCAAGTCTGTAAATACCCTATGGAGGGTGGAACCTCCTTCGTCAACCCCTATAATCCAGAAGCCTGGCAATACATTATCGATATTTGCAAGGAACTCATCGCCTTCGGTGTCGACGAGATCCAATTCGACTACATTCGCTTCCCCACGGGAGCTCCCGAAGGTGAACTAGATGCCTTATTCTCAGAGAATTATTCAAATGAGGACTTGCCTGAACGCCATTGGGTCATCAATCGCTTCCTAGAAACGGCGCGCATCGAAATCCAGGACAAGCTCAAGGTGCCTCTAGGAGCCGACCTCTTCGCCTCTATCATGCTCTCAGATATTGACGGCTTCCTCTTGGGACAACACTGGAAGAGCATCGGCCTCACGGGCATAGATAATATCGGCGTCATGGTCTATCCTTCTCACTTTGCCAACAGCTCACTGCATTACTCAGGCAATGGTGAGGGATCGCAGATTGGTGATACTCTTTTCGACAAGCCGGACCTTGAACCTTATGGCGTGGTGAAGAACACCATGCTGGCCGGTCTCGACGGCTTTGCCCAGAAAGGTTACGCAACTATGCGGCCTTATCTCCAGGCTTTTACCGCCAACTACCTACCGCCTGGCTACTACATAGATTACACAGATCATGAGATTCGCGAGCAGATGCGAGCTCTGCGAGACGTGGGTTTGCGCGAGTGGCAGCTCTGGCGCCCTGATCCCGACTATCCTCTGGGCTCATTTAGAGGGCCCGAGGCAGAAGTAGAACTTACTGGCCCCGAGCCCACGGTCAACAGACATCAGGTGACAATCCCACCTGCCACCATTCCCTAATTAAGACATATTGCGAGCAGTCCGCTGCTTGACTGTGCGCTGTTCTTTATAATAGCCGTATAGCCAGCCTGCAATACAGCCACAAACTGCGGGGACGAAGAATGCGAAACCCTGCGGCCCTAGGGGTACATGTGTCAGAATTTCCTCTGCGGTCGGCTTCGTTATCGAAATTGTCCGCATAGCCGTGACTATACCCATGGGAACAGCCATGATCACTCCCCAACGGAAGCACTCATCATACTTGATCTTGTCGCCAATTAAATTGAGCGCGATCAAGATGATGACTAGTGGATAGATAATCTCTAGAAGCGGTGTTGAGAGATTGATAATTCCCTCAACGCCAAGAATGGAAATCAGGTAGGAGATTCCCGTCAGAATCACGACAACCTGCTTGAAGCTGAGCTTGCCCTTCGCAAGATCACTAAAATACTCACCAGCCGTAAAGAGCAGCCCTATGGCTGTGGTTAGACAGGCCAAGAAGATGATCAAGGCTAAGAGCACCTGGCCAAAGCCGCCTGCAAGGAGTTTCACTGCTTCTGTAGTCACAACCGAGCGCTGGCTATACTGCTGTAAAGTGCTGGAGCCGGAAGCCCCTATCCAGATGAAGCCTAGGTAGACCACCATGATGCCAAGACCTGCAATAATTCCGACACCCTTCAACATGCTCCTAGTCTCCTGCTTATCATAGCCCTTCCGAAGAATAGACAGGGCCACCGTACCACCGAAGACTATAGAACCTAGTGCATCCATAGTCTGATAGCCAGTAGAGAAACCGAGGTGAAAGAAACCAGACTCTGCAGCCTCATCGAAAGGCTGTCCTGGCTGACCCAGCGGCTTGAAAATTGATAGCACAATGAGAATTAATAAGAAGAACATCAGGACTGGAGTCAAGTAATTACCAATCCTATCCATTACGGATCTTGACGACAAGATGAAGAAAAGACAGATCCCAAAGAAAATGAGTGAGGATACTATCATCAAGGTCTGAGGATCTATCTGATCACTCATAAATGGTCTTATAGAGAGTTCTACTGTTGTCGCTGCCGTCCTGGGTATGGCAAACAGCGGACCAATAAAGGTCAGAATAATACAGTTGATTACCAAGGCGAAGTTGGGTGACACGCGCTTGGAAATGTCAGTGGCCTTGCCTCCCGCCTTGGCTACTGCGATGACGCCGAGAACTGGTAAACCAGAGCCCGTAATTAAGAAGCCGAGGCCAGATAGCCACCACTTCGAGCCCGACATGGCACCTAAAAAGGGCGGGAATATAATATTCCCTGCCCCAAGAAACATCGCAAATAGGGCGAAACCCATAACGAGTACGTCACGTCGCTTCTTCATTGCTACCTCCGCGTTTGAATTACTTCTAATCCGCCAAGATATGGTCTGAGTTTCTCAGGTACTACGACCGAGCCATCCGCCTGCTGATTCTGCTCGAGAATAGCTGGGAAGACACGGCTTGTAGCTAGCCCTGAAGCATTTAAGGTGTGTAGATATTCAGGTTTCTTCGCGCCCTCACGGCGGAAGCGTAATTGTCCTCGTCTAGCCTGGTAGTCGCCAGCATTAGATGCTGAGGACACTTCCTTGTAGTCATTCATCGAAGGTATCCAGACTTCAACGTCATAAGTCTCTTGCATACTGTGTGAGACGTCACCTGCTGCGAGATGACTCAAGCGGAAGTGCAGTCCAAGATCTTCAACTAGCTTGCAGGCACGCTCCACTAGCTCATCGAGTGCGGCTGGTGAATCCTCCGGCTTGGCAAATTGGAACATCTCCACCTTATTGAACTGGTGGCCGCGGATCATACCGCGCTCCTCTGCCCTATATGAGCCCGCCTCACGACGATAGCAAGGTGTGTAGGCGAAGTATTTCAATGGTAAAACAGACTCGTCCAGAATCTCATCTCTGTATAGATTGACCAAGGCCGTCTCTGAAGTCGGCAGCAGATAGTGGGAGAAGCTTCTACCAAGTTCCTTATCCCTGGCCGAGACACTGTCCTGACCACCCAGGACGAAGCTGTCCTCGGTAAATTTGGGGAACTGACCTGCCGTGTACCCACAGTCGTAGAGCAATATGTGAGGTGGGAGAATCATCTCATAACCAGCCTGAACATGACTGTCGATGAAATAATTCAAGAGTGCCCACTCGAGTCTCGCACCGAGACCCGTGTAGAGCCAGTAACCATTGCCCGAGAGCTTAACGCCTCGCTCGTAATCAATTAGGGCAAGATCCTTAGCTAGGTCGACATGATGCTTGGGCTCAAAGTCAAACTCAGGTTTCTTGCCAACTTCCTTGACCACCTGATTAGCTTCCTTACCACCAGCAACTACACCCTCCGCAGGAATATTGGGAAGAGCCGCGACGAAGGCCTCCTGCTCTGCATTCAGCTTCGTAAGCTTGCTGTCGTTTTCCTTGATCTTATCGGCAAGTTCCTTCATCTCGGCAAGTAAGGCCGTTGTGTCCTCACCCGCCTTCTTCATCGCCGGAATTTCTTTAGACTGCCGATTTCGCTCTGCCTTCAACTCTTCTGTCTGATGCAGAAGCTCTCTTCTCGTCTGATCAAATTTTAGAAACTCCGTAAAGTCGAGTTCAAAGCCGCGCTTCTTCAGTGCAGCTGCCACCTCTTCTGGCGCCTTGCGCAAAAGATTAATATCAAGCATAACAGCCTCCAACTGGCCAATCATGAAAGTTTCTGACAAAACAACTATATAGACTGGCAAAATTCTCCTATATATTAGCAAAAAGCCCAATCTCAGACAATTGACTATGGCAAATCTGATTCAAAATAACAGACAATAGCTATTGCATGCTGTATAATGATAAATCTAAAAATATCGCTTAGCACCTAAAGAAAGGAGTGCGGCAGCAAGTCCGTTTAAGAAGACTGCCGCAAACAGTGATGAAAGAAGTAAAAGCCCTATACCCAGATGGTCATATCGAAGTAGCTGAAGACGCCTTGAAGGTAGTTCGTCATTCTACAGCTCACGTCCTGGCTCAGGCCGTGCAACGCCTCTATCCTGGGACTACTCTGACTATTGGCCCCGCCATTGACAACGGCTTCTACTATGACGTCGACTGCCCAGTTAGCCTGAGCGATGATGATCTGCCAAAAATAGAAGCCGAGATGAAGAAAATCGTCAAGGAAAAACATGAGGTTACTTGCTTCATCCTGCCTCGTGAAGAGGCCCTCGCCTATGTTGATAAGCAAGGCGAGCCGTTTAAGCGCGAGCTCATTGAGGACATGCCAGAGGATACGACGATATCGTTTTACACCCAAGGTGAGTTCACCGACCTCTGCGGTGGTCCCCACGTCTTAAATACCAAGGATCTTGGCTGTTTTAAATTGATGAGTCTAGCTGGCGCATATTGGCGCGGTGATGAAAAGAACAAGATGCTGACCAGAATCTACGGTACAGCCTGGCTTAATAAAGAGGACTTGAAAAATTATCTCAAGCAATTAGAAGAGGCCAAGAAGCGAGATCATCGCAAGCTTGGCCGCGAGTTGAAGCTCTTCACCTTAATGGAAGAGGGTCCTGGCTTCCCCTTCTACTTGCCAAATGGCAAGATTCTCTTCAACCGTCTACAAGACTATATGAGAGAGCTGCTTCGTCGCGAGAACTACCTGGAGATCTCTACTCCTACCATGCTCCACCAACAGCTCTGGGAGCGCTCTGGTCACTGGGATCACTACAAGGACAATATGTACCTCTCAGAGATCGATAAGCAGGCCTACGCTATCAAGCCGATGAACTGCCCTGGCTGCTTCTTAGTCTATAATCATGAGCAGCACTCCTACCGTGACCTACCACTTAGACTAAGTGAGATGGGTCTCGTGCACCGCTATGAATTATCTGGCGCACTGCATGGTCTCGTACGGGTCCGGGCTTTTACCCAAGATGATGCTCATATCTTCATGCGTCCAGACCAGATCTCCGATGAGGTTCTGGCAATTATCCGTCTAATCGGTGAAATATATGAGAAATTTGGCTTCTCTTACAAGGTTGAACTCTCGACCAGACCAGAAGATTCCATGGGTACAGAAGAAGAATGGGCCATGGCAACTGAAGGTCTGCAATCTGCCCTGGATCGCTCTGGTGTTCCTTACACCATCAATGAAGGGGACGGCGCTTTCTACGGTCCGAAGATCGACTTCCACCTCCTCGATGCCATCGGTAGAAGCCATCAGTGCGGCACCATCCAATTAGATCTGCAGCTACCACAGCGCTTCGAGGCCAGCTATATTGGCGCCGACGGCGAGAAGCATAGACCGATAGTCCTACACAGGGCCATTTATGGTTCACTAGACCGCTTCATCGCCATCCTAATTGAACACTATGCAGGCAAGTTCCCCTTCTGGTTAGCACCTGAACAAGTCAAGATCCTGCCGATTTCAGACAAATTGCACGACTACGCCGAAGAGGTTTACAAGCAACTCAAGCAAGCAGGTATCAGGGTTTCGGTCGATAAGCGAGATGAGAAATTGGGCTATAAGATCCGCCAGGGCACGAAGGAGAAAATTCCCTTCTTGCTCATTGTCGGCGAGCGCGAGGCCGAACAGGGTCTGCTCTCAGTTCGTTCCCGTGATGAGGGCGAGCTTGGCACCATGAGTGTGCTCGACTTCTTGTCGATGGCTCAGGGACTGAATGAAGAGGGCCACGGCCGTGCTGAATCAATAGTTGAAGCTATTGCAGCAGA
>JAUNVU010000027.1 GCA_030537525.1 Eubacteriales bacterium | reverse complement strand
GATGTCGTAGACGAAGAAGTCGTAGATGAAGAGGACGCTGAAGAAGGCGAGAATCTAGGCTACGAAGATCCTAAGTTCTATACATTAAATGACTACTTGGATTTATCCCCATCGAACTGGAACCCACTAACCTGGGAAAACAACACAGATAGTTCAGTTTTACAATTGGTAACCTCTGAACTTTATGCATTTGACTTTAACCCCGAAGATCCAGGCGAAGGATACATCATCGTTCCAGAGATGGCAGCCGGTATGCCAGAGGATATTACTGCGGATTACGCAGGCGATCCCAAGTGGAATGTCCCCGAGGGTGCAACAGAGGGTTACGTATATAGAATCCCCATTAAAGACAACCTTAAGTGGGATGATGGCACACCAATTACTGCTGACACCTTTATTTATTCAGCTCAACAGCTGCTCGATCCCAGAATGCAGAACAGACGTGCTGACGAGATGTACGAGACTGACAGAGTTGTAACTCGCGCACGTGATTACATCTACCAGGGTCTTGAAACTCAACTATCTGTGGCAAATTATGCTGAGAAGAACGAGTTTGAAGATGTAGATGCTTTCCTTGCAGAGCATGGTGATGATGCTGCCAAAATTAACTGGGCTGAAGCATTTGGCCAGGCTTATGACGCTGAAAATGAGACATGGGTCGACGGCGAAGCAGAATATGCTGTTGTTGATGCAGGTATGAACTTTAACGAGCTGCGTGATCTCTTCATCGACAAGTATGTAAATGAGAACGAAGCTAGTGAAGAAGAAGCTATTGAGGCTTTCAACAAACAAGCTATGGTCGACTACACCTACCCAGAAATTTCTTGGGACGAAGTAGGCATACAGAAGGAAGATGATCATACCATTGTTTATTTCCTGGACAATAAGATCACAGGTATCTTCTTCTACATGTACTCAAATATCCCCTTAGTCAAGGAAGATGTTTATGAGAGCTGTAAGGTAGAAAAAGAGGGTGAAGAACTCGTAACCACGACTTACTGCACAAGCCTCGATAAAACTCCTTCCTATGGTCCTTACGTCCTGACTAAGTTCCAGGACGACAAGGTATTGGAATTTGAGAGAAATGAAAATTGGTACGGCTACAGTGATGGCGAGCATAAGGGTAAATACCAGACTGACAAGGTTGTTTACACCATCGTCAAAGAGCCAGCAACCAGACTCCAGATGTTCTTGAAGGGTCAGCTCGACGCATATTCGCTAACTGCTGACCAGGTTGGAGATTATCGTGGTTCAGATTTCATCCTTTACACACCAGGATCATTTACTAACTCGTTACTATTGCAGGCTAATAAGGAAGCCCTAGAAGCGAGACAAGAACCAGGTTATAACAAGACCATCCTGACTCTAAAGAACTTCCGTAAGGCCCTGGCTCTTTCAGTTGATAGAGCGGACTTTGCTGCATCAGTTACCGCAAGCTCAATCGCTGGTTTTGGCCTTCTGAACGATTACTACATCGCAGATCCCGACACCATGTTAAGATACCGTGATTTAGATGACGCAAAGCGCACACTAGTTGATGCCTATGCCATGGAATACGGTGAGGATAAAGAATTTAAGACGCTTGACGAGGCCATTTCAGCTATGACTGGTTACGACCTAGAACAGGCACGTGATCTTTTCAACCAAGCATTTGACGAAGCTGTTGAAACAGGCCTGATGAAGGAAGATGACAAGGTCCAGCTAACCTATCATGCCAGTGAAGATAACGAAGTTACCAGAAAATACTACAACTATCTGAAGACGAATTGGGAGAAGGCAGTCAAGGGCACGAAGCTTGAAGGTAAATTCATCCTCGAATTTGATCCAACCGATGGACAGGACTTTGCCAACAACTTCAAGAGAGGTCTGTCAGATATGACAATGGCTGGCTGGTCAGGAGCATGGATGAATCCATACTTCTTGATGACAGCCTACCTCGATGATAACCTGCGCTATGCTCAGCAATTCGATACCAATCAGAAGCTCACCATCGAGATCGATGGTAAGGAAATTACTCTGACTCTGAATGGCTGGTATGCAGCAATGAACGCCCAGGATCCAGAGCATCCGTATGGACCAAATGATACGAGTCTGGAGAACCGAGTGAGAATTCTAGCAGCAATGGAAAAGGTAGTTATGGAGGACTACACCACTAACCCGATGATCTCTTCCACCAGTGCTTCGTTAAAATCACAGAAGGTTGAATTTTTCACTGATAAATATAACCTCCTCATGGGTCGAGGAGCAGGTGTTGACTACAGAACCTACAACTTCTCTGATGAAGAGTGGGAAGAGTACGTCAAGGAGCAGGGCGGCGAACTAGATTATAAATAAGTTTTAAGCTCATGGCATTCAGGAAGTGCCGCTATATGCGGCACTTCCTATGTTCTTTAATTAGCTGATTAGCACGAATGCCTAAGACAGATGGAGATTGTGTAGAATGTATATGTTGAAGTACGCATTAAAGCGTTTAGCTCTAATGCTTTTGACTTTTATGGTAATAATGACGATCTGTTACGTCATGGTTAAATTACTGCCTCAACCAGATCCTGTCACCTTCGGAAAAGATGCCAATTTGGTATTGAGAAGACGTGAGATGTTGGGCTATGGTAAGCCAATACTTGAGCAGTACGGAATTTTTCTCTCGCGTATTGCGAAACATTGGGACTGGGGTATAGGGGAGACCTTAAAAACTGGACATGAGGTTGCTGCAATATTTGCTGAAAAACTTCCATCAACATTGTTGGTAAATCTCTATTCATTCTTCTTTAGTGTGCCACTTGGTATATTATTTGGAATTTTTGCAGCGTTGAGAAAAAACAGTTGGTCGGACCATTTTATTTCAACTACGGTAATGATCTTTGTATCGGTGCCTTCTTACGTCTATGCATTTCTCGTGCAATACTTCCTCTGCTTCAAATTAGGCTGGTTCCCATTCCTTATGAAGCCGGGTACGGATTACTTCAGCTGGAAGATGTTCGTGTCAGTTGTCCCCGCTGTTCTATCGCTATCATTTGGTTTCATAGCGGGACTTACAAGATTCACCCGTGCTGAGTTGACAGAGGTCTTGACTAATGACTATATGTTGCTTGCAAGAACCAAGGGTCTAACGAAATCTCAGGCTACAAGACGACATGCTCTACGCAATGCCATGGTACCGATTTTGCCAAGCATAATTGGTTCGTTTATTGGAATTTTAAGTGGATCACTTATCATCGAAAAGATTTTTGGTGTTCCAGGCGTAGGAAATCTATAAATTGAATAAATAAATGCT
>JAUNVU010000013.1:15683-26091 GCA_030537525.1 Eubacteriales bacterium | reverse complement strand
CTTGGCTGTGCTTGACTGCTTTGCTACAGCGGTTTCCTTCTTAGCTGTAGCGCTAATTTTAGCTGTCGTAGTGCTCTATTTTGCTGCAGTTTTCTTCGTAGCTGTAGATTCCTTGGCTGCCGTAGTCTTTTTAGCTGTGCTCGTCTTCTTCGTGGCTGTTGTCTTCTGAGTCCCCTTCTTCGCGGCTGTCGTCTTCTTAGCTGCTGCAGTTTTCTTGGCCTCGGCTGTTTTCTTGGTTTCGGCAGTCTTCTTAGCCGCAGTCGTTTTCTTTGCCGCCGTGCTTTTCTTAGCTGTAGTAGTCTTCTTGTCTGCTGTAGTTTTTTTAGTCTTGGTGCTTTTCTTGGTGGTGCTTGTTTTCTTAGACGCTGCAGGCTTCTTCTCACTGCCAGTCTTCTCCTTCGACTCCTCCTCGGCTTCTGGATCCTCAAGATAGTTCTTCTTGAGATAGGTGATGCGTTCTGCATAATCTTCAGCAATTAGGCGCATCTCTGCTTCCATGACTGGATCAGTGGCATTATTCAAGAGGTAGAAGAAAAGTTTGCGCTCACTATCCTTAAGTGCTTCTACGGTCTGCGTCTGCTCTGCTCTCAAGCCCGTTTCTTCAGCCCAGGCGCGCAGCTCTTCTCGTAAATCTGCACCCTGGTCCTTGGCAAAATTCGGCTGAATCTCTTCACGCTTCTTAGACTCCTTGGCCAGGAGATCCTGCCAGACCTTGCTCAGTCTTCTGTACTCTTGTACCAATTCGTTTAATTTTTTCTCATCTATAGCCATAATACCCCCTAAATTTCAATATCTAAGCTAACCGGGCAATGATCTGAGCCCATGATATCACTATGTATTTTCGCATCTTTAATAACCTCTTCTAGATCCTGAGATACGACGAAATAATCTATTCTCCAACCTGCATTTCTGGATCTAGCTCTAGTTCTGTATGACCACCAAGAATATGCTTCCTCTTGCTCTGGGTAGAAATATCTGAAGGTGTCAATAAAACCACTCTCTAAGAGCTTCGTAAACTCTGCCCTCTCCTCGTCCGAGAAACCCGCACTCCGACGATTGCTAGCTGGATTCTTAAGGTCGATCTCATTGTGGGCAACATTGAGGTCACCACAGAGAATGACTCCCTTTTTCTTGGCTAATTCATTCAAGTAATTTCTAAAAGCTTCTTCCCACTGCACCCTATAGGGCAGTCTGCGCAATTCATTTTGAGAATTAGGTGTGTAGCAATTGACCAGGTAGTATTCGGGAAACTCCAAGCAGAGCACCCTACCTTCCCGATCGTGTTCTTCAATTCCTATGCCCCGTGTAACTGCTAAAGGCTCTCTTCTTGTAAACACAGCTACACCAGAGTAGCCTTTCTTCTCTGCATAGTTCCAGTAGTCGTAATAGCCCTCCATTTGGAAGTCAGTTTGCCCCTCTTGTAGCTTGATCTCTTGTAGGCATAGTACATCAGGATCTAATTTGGCGATATCTTCACAGAAATCCTTCTTGAGAATTGCTCTCAGGCCATTGACGTTCCAGGAAAATAGTCTCAACATTTAATCCCCCTTTTTCACTCCCCTCATTTTAACAGATTTCTATAGCTTTATTCGTGTCATATAATTAAGGCATGCAGAAGAAGTTTTTAGCATTCATCACAGCCCTTGTTTTCCTGCTTACTTTGAGCGCATGTTCTAGCAAGATGCGGAAAGAGTATAGTTTTTCTGGCCAATTTGACTCTTTCACAAGCCTGATTGTTGAGTCAGAAGATTTTAATTCAGCCGACCTTAAGTTTTTTGAAGCGAGATTGAATTACTACCACCAACTGTTCACTCCCTATGAGGACTTTCCCGAGCTGATGAATCTGGCCACTATCAACAAATTGGCAAAAACTGAAAGAGTTGATTTGCCAGTTCCAATTAAGGCGGTTCTCGATCTATCCCTAGAAGCTGAGCAAAAAAGTAATGGGGCGTTTAGCCCGACTCTGGGCTCTGCAATCCTTTTTTGGCGCGAAGTCAAGGCAGCCGCTGAAGCTGGCAAGCTAGAAGCCCTGCCTGTTCCCGCTGACCTAGCAAGCTTACTCCCCGCTTGCGCTTCTAGTAATCTAGACTATGATGGCTCTGGTGTGCATTTCAAGAATCCGACGCTCGCTCTAGACCTCGGCGGCGTAGCAAAAGGTTATGCAGTTGAACGGCTAGTCATCGAATTGGCAGAACGCGGTCTAGACAATCTACTCTTATCTGTAGGCGGTAATGTACGGGCACTCGGAACCAAGCTCTCAGGCGAAAAGTGGCGAATCCTAATCCAAGATCCATTTAAAGGCAGCAAGTTAAATTTCCCTAAGCTGGTAGTAGAAATTGCTGACGAAGCACTGGTTACCTCCGGCCTCTACGAGCGCTATTTCTACTTTGACAATCAACGCTACTCTCATATCCTAGATCCAGAAACGCTTTGGCCGCAAGACCAATACATATCCATATCGGTACTCGGCAAGGACTCTGGCATCTGCGACCTCCTCGCAACTACCTTATTTAATCTCGATATTGAGACAGGAAAGAAATTGGCCGCAGCCTATGAAGTTGAAGTGCTCTGGATCTCGCCCAGAGGTGATATTGAACTCACCCCAGGCTTTGAGAAACGCTTAATTACTCACCAGACCAAATGACGTCTACCCTCTCTTGATTTTAGGCATTCTAGTTTTAAACCATAGAGTTGGCCTAGTAAATCAGGATTAAAATTAGCTGCCTCCATGCTCGCAAAGAGCTTCCCTTCCTTGAGCAGGAGGGCGTCATCGGCATGGTGCATGGCTAAATTAATATCATGAAGGATGGCCAGCACCGATACACCTTCTGTTTTTTGAAGCTTTTTAAGTAGCTCGAAAATCTCTACTTGATAGGCAAGGTCTAGATTGGCTGATGCCTCATCTAGGAGTAACCAACTAGTGTCTTGACAGAGCGCTCTTGCTAACAGACAACGCTGCCGCTCACCGCCTGAAAGGCTTGCATATATCCGATTGACAAGAGGGCCAAGTCTCGTTAACTCTATGGCTCGGTCTAGTGCGGCAAGGTCTGTCTTATCTGCACCACCGAAGCGCTGTGACCAAGGATATCTGCCCATTAAGATGAATTCTCGCACAGTGATCTGATGTCTTGCTAAAGAGTTTTGTGGCAGATAGGCGATAAGTCTGGCGCGCTCGCGATCCCTATAATCTCCTATTGGTCTATCATTGAAAGATATTGAGCCTGTCGTGGGCTTGTTGATGCCCAGCAGCAATTTCAGCAAACTAGTCTTTCCTGACCCATTGGGACCCAAAATCGCCGTAAATTTACCAGATTCAATACAACAAGTAAGATCTTTGAGACACGGGGCTTTTGCCCCTGGATATTTAAAAGTCAAATTCTCAACTTGAAAGGCCATTAGTATTCCCTTCCACTGCGATATAGCAAGGATAAAAACAGTGGAACTCCAAAGAAAGCCGTAATCACACCTACAGGTAATTCAGTTGGTGGTATGGCAAGTCTTGCTATGCTGTCGCAAAACAAAGTAAAAATAGCTCCGCAAACTGCAGAAGCTGGCAAGAGATACTTCAAGTTATTGATTTTAAGTAATCTTAAAAAATGAGGGACAATTAGTCCGACGAAACCGACCACTCCTGAGGCTGAGACTACAGCTCCAACTAAGAAAGTCGCCATGAAGATCAGGCGCCAACGGATTCGCCTAGCATCAACTCCCAAAGAAGCAGCCTCTTCGTCACCTGAGAGCATAACATTCATCTCTGGCGCGTGATAATAGATGAGCGCACCCAAGGGGATGAAGATGATAGTCAGCATGATTACTTTCGCCCAGGTCGCCGAGCTGAAACTGCCCATTAACCAGTAATAAATACCTGCGATGCGCTCCTGGTCGAAGAGCATGAGAAGTGAGATCAAAGCTGAGAATAAACTCGAGAGAGCTATGCCTGCAAGCAGTATTCGCGAGCTATCATTCTTCAGACTATGTGGCGTAATCAGGTAGAGTAAAAAGATGGCGATGAGACCCCCTGCGAAGGCAAAGAGCGCTATGGCGCTTAGCCCAAGAGCTGTGCTCTTGAATCCAAAGACCATAGCAACTGCAGCGCCCAGAGCAGCTCCCGAGGAGATTCCTAGGATATGGGGATCTGCCAATGAGTTAACAAAAATAGATTGATAAGTGGCACCCACCATTGCCAGTGAAGATCCTGCCAACACCGAGAGAATGATTCGCGGCCAACGGACTTTGAAGACAATGACTTGGTAGACGGGATCGAGATCTTTAATGATTCCTAATTTTTTACCCGTGAGCTTTTCTAAAATGAGTCCAAGGCTGGCTTGAAAACTTAGCTCTGAGACACCGAGACTCGCTGCCAGAACCATAAAAATGAGCAAAACAAAGAGGGCCAAGCTGATGGTGGCAATACCTTTGCGCTTAGCCCTCTCTGGCATGCTATGCTACTTTCTTAAACAGCTTGTACTGCTCGAATAATGCTGGATGTAATTGCTCGAACAAGAACTCAACTGCATCAGCTACTCTCGGACCCTGGCGAGAGAAGATATTGGCATCGACAATGATGACTCTACCTTCCTTGACTGCGGTCAGATTCTTGTATGGCTCTTGCTCCTGGAATAAACCGTCTGCCCAAGCGGGAAGTAAGATGTAGTCTGGATCTAACTCGATCAGTTTCTCTGCGGAGAAGCTCCAACCCTCAACATCTTCTGCAATATTCTTTAGACCAGCAGATTCTAGGAGATCATTGATGAAGGTGTCACCACCTGCAGTGTAGTCGCCACCTTCGCCAAAACCTACCACATAGTAGACGGTTGGCTCTTCTGCCTCATCGGTCAACTCTTCGACATACTCGATACGGCTCATGACATCAGCAGTGAGTTTAGCTGCTTCTTCATTCTTATCGAAGATCTTGCCCAGAGCAAAGAACATCTCCTTCAGGCCATCAAGTTCGTGCTCCTCATAGAGGAAGAGGCAGGGAATGCCAACTTCATCTAATTTTTGAACGAACTCTTCTGCTACGTGCGTCGATGCTAAAACGACATCTGGCTTGAGCTCGATAATCTTCTCAAGATTTGGTTCCATTAAAGTGCCAATGGATTCAATTTCACTAACTTCTTCAGGATAGTCACAGTAATCAGTGCGACCCACGAGACGATCACCACAGCCTAATGCAAATACTGCCTCAGTCATATTGGGGCCTAATGAGACGACGCGCTCTACGACTGCAGGAATCTCCACTTCACGATCAGCGCTGTCTTCGATGACCATGGGAAATTCACTCTTTTCTTGCTTGGCAAGAATGTCTTCAGCCTTCTCTTCGGCTTCAGCCAAGGCTTTTGCCAATACAGGATCTACTTCTTCTGCTTGATCCTCTACTTCAGCCGCTTCAGCTGTATCTTCTTCTGTGACTTCTGCAGGGGATTCAACTTCCTCTTCTGTCTTCTCCTCGTCATTCTTCAGTTGATCACAACCTACGAATGAGAAGAGCATCAGAGCAGCCATGAGGAAGGCTAATAGCTTTGCGAAATTTCTGAACATTTGTACCTCCTATGGGATCGGTTTTCTGTCCAATCCTCATTGCGATTTTAGCACACTACGATTTATCTACAATGTACGTAACATATACTTGCTGCATAGGTTAAACTAGCACTTAAGGAGGTAGTCTAGATGAAAATTGTTATTCTCGATGCACATAGCAGTAACCCGGGTGATCTAGCCTGGTCTCGCTTGGCGGAATTAGGCGAACTCGAGATCTATGAGCGGAGTACCAGAGCCGAAGTTCTAGAGCGTGTACGAGATGCCGAGATCGTGCTGACAAATAAATGCCGCATTGACCACGAGGTCTTAGATGCAGCTGAGAAACTAAAGTATGTCGGAATGCTCTCCACCGGTTTTGACGTCTTGGACCTGCCAAGCATCAAGGAACGTGGGATTGCAGCCACGAATATACCGGCATACTCGACAAGAGCTGTCGCGCAGATGACTTTTGCTCATATCCTTGAGCATTTCTCCAGAGTCTGTGAGTACAATGCTTCCGTGCAAGCTGGTGACTGGGCAAATGCGAAAGATTTTACTTACTATCTCAAGACGACCAGGGATCTGGCAGACAAAACCATATCTATTATTGGTTTTGGTGACATTGGTCGGGCCGTGGCGAGGATTGCCCTGGCCTTTGGTATGAAGGTGCGCGCGACTAAGAGTTCAAGGACTCTGGAAAGTGACCTTGAGGGCAAGGTGGAAGTACTGAATTATCCGGAAATATTTAAGAGCGATATTGTCAGTTTACACTGTCCACTTAATGAGACAAGCAGAAACTTAATCAATGAAGACAGTCTAAAGGAATTCAAAGACGGCGCCATACTGATCAACACGGCTAGAGGCGCCCTGATCGATGATAACGCGGTAGCCGAGGCTCTTAAATCTGGTAAATTAGCAGGCTGCGGGCTCGATGTCATGACGTCAGAGCCTATCGCAGAAGACTCTGTCTTACTAGGTCTTGAGAACTGCTTTATTACGCCTCATATTGCCTGGGCAAGTTTTGAGAGCAGGAGGCGTCTAATCGAGCTGGCTCATGAAAATATCCAAGCCTTTCTTACTGGAAAACGCCTCAACAGACTAGACTAGCAAGTCTTATTTATCAGTTTTACGCAGACAGATAGGCAATCCATATTCTGCCAGAGCAACTTCTAGGGTACGGCTAATTAAGCCGTGCCCTTTTTCATTAGGATGCATCCCATCGGTACAGATTAATCTCTCATAATTTCTTTCAGTGAGAAATGGACTCCTGATATCAATCAATTTTACGCTGAACTTATTCGCAATTTGGGCCAGAGTATTGCTATAGGCTTCTTGCCAACGATAAATCGAAAAAGTCTTACCACCGATAAATTCAAGTATATTGTCAGCGACCAGACCCTTACTGATAGTATTGAAAAAACGATCAGCGACTAGAGGAGGTAGGTTCAGGATAATTATTTCAGAACCTTGCCGAGCTATTCTTTCGATCAATTTACCATATAATTTAGCGAAACGCTCTAAGCCAGTCAGCGGCTCATGCTCTTCTCCTGGCCTCTTGGCAACCTCAGGCCAATTAAAATTACAGTCGTTACCACCACACTCTAGAATAAAAGTCTCTCCACCCCTTAAGCTTGCAGACTTCCGTTCATAAATCTCCCATAATTTATCAATTGTCGCTCCAAAGCGGGACCAGTTGCTCAATTTGCAGTCAAAGAATTTAGCTATTCCCTCCGCAAAACTAAGCGAGCATAATTCATACTTTGCACTCTTACTTTGCACTATTCCCTTTGCTATTGAATCGCCTAACAAGACTATATCTCTTGACTTTTGCATTGTAATTGCTCCAATCATAAATTAAATTCGAGTAATCTAATTTTGATTATTACATAGCGATGTTTTTGCGTCAAGATTAAGCCGACAACTTGATCAGGTTAAAGATTATGCTTATTATCATAAGAAGCCTAGGTTGCTATAATAAATTACGAAGGGGAACAGCATGGGCAAGCAAAAAAACGAGAATTTTACTAATGAAGAGTTTGTAAAAGAGCTTATGAGCTCGCGTCCAGAAGCACAAGCGGAGATGCCAGATTTTGATATCTACATGGATCAGTTACTCTTTTACGTAGAACGTCAAGTGTTTAGAGATAAGCAAGAAGGCAACAAGCTAACCTCGGCCATGGTCAATAACTACATCAGGCAGGGTCTAGTAACCAGAAGCAGCGGTAAGCGATACAATCGTGAGCAGATCTCTGAACTTACAGTCATAAGTGTTTTAAAAGAAGTTCTATCGCTATCTGAAATGAGTGAATTAAAAATCGGCATGGGCTCATTCAGTCAAGACGATAACTATAATGAATTTAGAACCGAGCTCAGCGCAGCCCTAGATGAAACTATTGAAGAATTTAAAAAGAGCGAATTTGAAGCGCAAGACGCATTGAAATTCGCTCTTAAATCTTATGCCAATATTATCTGCTGCCGGCAAATTTTAGGCAGACTCAACAGGCAAGAGGATTAAAGTAAATCGACAGTCCCATCCTTCAGACTTTTGACACGAACGGCTGAATAGAGGTCGAAACCTGCCTCTCTAAGCTTCTCGCCACCGTCTTGGAAATGCTTCTCTATGGCTACAGCTATCCCCGCAACTTCCGCGTCAGCCTGTTGAACGAGCTCAATAAGCGCTCCCATTGCCATACCCCTTGCAAGAAAATCGTCCACGATGAGCACTCGCATGCCAGAATTCAAAATCTTCTTAGCCAGAGCCACCTGATATTCGCGCTGCTTAGTATAGGAGTAAGCTCGGCTAGTCCAGAGTTCGCCGCTGAGATTTATGGATTCATGCTTCTTGGCAAAGGCCGCATTTACCCCCAGAGCACTGGCAGTCGCCACCGCAATGGCAATACCTGAGGCTTCAATGGTTAAAACCAAATCTATATTTTTGCCACTAAATCTCTTTGCAATATCTTGACCTAACCACTGCAGCAGTTGAATATCTAATCCCTGATTTAAGAAGCGGTCTACCAACAAGATATTACCTGGAAGCACAGATGCCTCCTCCTCGATCTTCTTCTTTAAATAATTCATACTCTCCCCTGATACAAGTAGACCCCATAGCACTCCGTGCTATGGGGCCATTCGATGGTTGCGGAGGGGGGATTCGAACCCCCGACCTCCGGGTTATGAGCCCGGCAAGCTACCAGCTGCTCCACTCCGCGATGTATAATACTGACTTGATTTGGTGCTCGCGGCCGGGATCGAACCGGCACGAAGTATTAGTTCGACGGATTTTAAGTCCGTTGCGTCTGCCAGTTCCGCCACGCGAGCGTGCCTGTCGTCAGTGCTATAACAATATAGCAGCTCTCTTTATAACTGTCAAATTGCTTTGCGAGGCAAGTTTCAGGGCCTAACTAGACCCTATGCTGCAGCTCAGCTGCCACCTGTGCTCAAAAAGAGATAGACGCTGTAAACAAGGCATATCGTAGCTATAGCCAGCAATATTCTCTTAAACCATACCTCCCGACCTGCTAAAATCTCTCGGGCCTTCTGGGTGTCAAGGATGAAATATAGAAGCACAGCGATTAGTCCGATGATTGTCATAATTTGTCTAGTTGGCATTTAAGTGCTCCTTCTTACGTTCAATTATATAGATGATTACAGCTGATGCTGTAATTAGAAAATAACCAAAAAGTGTCAGTAGATCTGGTTTCTCTTGATAGATGATAATACCAAGCAAGGCAGCAAAGGGTATTTACGCGTAGTTGTAAATGGAAATAGCTCTAGCTGGCGCATATTTATAGGCCTCTGTTACGCCCAACTGCCCAAGGCTTGCCGCCACTCCTGCCAGTAACAGCAGGATTAGCTGACGAGAGGTCATCGCTTGATATTTAAAGAGAACGGGACCTATTAAAGTTAGGATGGAAAAAGCAGAGAAGAAAAATACAATATAAGCTCCTTGCTCTCCCAGTAATCTCAGTTGTCTTACATAGGTATAGGCAAAACCTGCTGCAATAGCGCCGATTATCGCCACAATATGAGCAAGAGAGAGACCTATGGCCGTCGGTTTCAGAATTAAAAGAGCACCTGTAAAGGCTATCCCCAGACCAAACAACTGATACGGTTTGACACTTTCCTTTAAGATTAGGGCCGAAGCCAAAATCGTAAAAAATGGTGAGAGCTTATTAAGACTATTCGAGTCTCCTAAAGGTAGTCGACTAATGGCATAAAAGTTGGCGACAACGCCAATGGTTCCACAGACGGAACGCAATAGCAATTGTCGCCAATTATGCTTCTTCTCAGCTGTATTTTCAGACCTTCCCCTCTTGACCATGACTGCAGCGAAGAGAAAGGAAACAGAATTTCTGAAAAGAGCCTTCTGAGCTGCTGGCAAGTCTCCAACCTCGCGAATGAACACCGACATAAGAGCGAAGGAGAATGCCGATAAGAGGATGAAGAAAACGCCTTTTTTTAAAGCAGTTTGTTTCACCATTTAAAACTAATTCGAAGACTCTTTAGCTTCGTCAATCAACTTGACTAAATTCGCCTCAGATAAGGCGCCTGGTACTATTCCGTAATAATTGCCATCTGGGTTAATGAGGATGGTGGTAGGGAAAGACACGATATTGTGCTTCGCATAAAACTCTCCCGTGTAGTCCATAAGGCTCGGGAAGCTAACACCAGACTCTTCTAGGAAACTCTTGAGTTCTCCGTCAGTCTTCTGTTCCTGACGGAATGCTTGCTGTTCATTAGCAGGTGTAGAAACACCAAGTATTACAACATCATTGGCATTCTCTCCGAGATCCTCATAGACCTTCTGAAAATCTGGAAGCTCAGCCCGACATGGTGGGCACCAGCTCTGCCAGAAGTTTAGGACGACAACCTTGCCCTCATATTC
>JAUNVU010000013.1:0-15583 GCA_030537525.1 Eubacteriales bacterium | reverse complement strand
CTGATAGTGCCAGCATTTGCCACCATCGCAATGACAGACAGCAAGATCGGTCCAATACATGGTGTCCAGGCAAAGCTAAATGTGAAGCCTAGAAGAAAGGCTACCAAGGGGTTCATCCTATACTTATCTAAGTTAAGACTCAACCTATGTTCTCGCCCGATATTGTGGCCAATGAGCTTACTTGCCAACTGGAAAACTCCGAGTACGATGACGATGATGCCACCAACTCTTTGAATTGTCTTCCCGTAATCGCGCAGAAACTGACCCATTGATGATGCCGCTAGTGCTAGCGCCAGATAGACAAAACTAATGCCCAGCACGAACGCTACGGTGTTGATCAATGTGCGCCGCTTACTCTTCTTCAGCTCAATTTCATCCTGACCATCTTCCCCACTGTAAATGTAATCCGCATTACCCGAAAGATAGCCGACATACAACGGCACAATGGGCAAGACGCAGGGAGAGAAGAACGCTACCAAACCAGCAAAGAAAACAGCAAATAGTGAAATGCTGTCATCAGTAGTCAGGATCTGTAGTAGATAGATCAAATTCATGAAGATCTTCCCTTTCTACTTCATTCATAGTCTCGTTCGCCATTATATGACCAAAGCTTCATTCTGACCGTAATTATGGTTACTTTGTGGATGTTGAATGAATATCGAATTTGAATCTACTTGACTACCTCTCTTCTCTAAAATAGTTCACACCACATGACTTTGGCATCATAAATTCTCTTTTTTGCTTAATTGAAGTGAAGATTAAAACGAAGATCGTCACCAGATACGGCAGCATGCCGTATAGCTGTAAATCCAGTCCTGGAATTTGCAAGTAGAGACTTAAAATTGTCAAGGCACCAAAAATTATTGCACAGTATATTGCTCTTAGAGGCGACCAGGTTGCAAAGATAACTAGAGCAACGGCAAGCCAACCGTATCCTGAAACACACTCTGGCACCCAGATACCTTTCTGATTGACCATCGACATATACATACCACCAAGACCACAGAGTCCGCCGCCGATTACAGTGGCAAGATACTTATACCTAATTACCGCTATAGCCGAAGCATCGGCTGCTGCAGGATCCTCTCCTACAGCTCTAAGTTTTAAACCCACTCTCGTCTTTCTAAAAAATAGCGCCAGCAATAAAGCGGCACTAAAAGCCAGATATACCAAAAAGTTATAAGAAAAAATCAACTTGCCAAGCACAGGTAGCTCACTTAAGCCTCCCAGATCTAATTTGGCAAAAGCAGCCTTTGTTGGCTCCGCACAGGTAATATAACCGCCAGCCTTCTTGCTCAAAATTTCACCAAAAAACTTGGCAAAACCTGTACCAAATATACTAAGTGTCAGACCTGTGACATTTTGATTGGCCCGCAGAGTAATCGTTAAGAATGCGTAAATCAAGGCACCAAGCGCTCCCGCTAGGAAAGCAAAAACAGTCGCGATAACTGCCGCTATTGCTCCAGGCGCCAGATACTGCTCGCTGTACCAAGCCGCAGCTAGAGACGCGATCGCCCCCATATACATCATGCCCTCAACACCAAGGTTCAATTGCCCAGACTTTTCAGTGAGAATCTCTCCTAGAGTCGCTAATAAGAGAGGCGTACCTGCAAGTATTGCAGCATTTATAAAATTAATTAAGGCCATCTCTAGCCTCCTTTTGATATGGTAGATGCTCTGTCTCCGCCTTGAAATCACCCTTGCCACTAGACCCAGTCTCGGTATTTCGACGCAGACGAAGTTGATAATTTCGGAAGAATTCACTACCTAGTACAGAGAAGAGAATCAAGCCAGAAAGAAGATTTGCTGCGGATGCCGGGATACCAAGTGTCGACTGAATCGACAGGGAGCCCTTTTGTAAAATCGACAGTCCAAAGGCTACGGGAATCATTCCGAGAGGGTTGAGCGCCGCCAGCCAGGCCACAGTAATTGCCATAAAGCCAACACCCCCTGCTGTGCTCTCAGTCAGGGCATAGTCAGTACCAGCCACATTGAGGTAGCCTACTAAGCCTGAAACTGCTCCCGAAATAAAAATAGTTCTCATGATGATCGTCTTGACATTCATACCAGAATACTTGGCTGTATTAATAGAGTCACCGACAATAGCAATTTCGAAGCCGTGCTTTGAGCGCTTCAGGTAAATATAGAAAAACACTGCAAGCACGAGTGCAATAACCCAACCAATCTGCACTCCAAAGAGCCTTGGCAATACTTCCGAATCTCCCAGCGGTCTAATCTTTGGGAACTTTGTTCCTATATCTTGCCAAGTTTCCTGATACTGTAAGAAGCGTAGCAATTGTAAAGCTATGTAATTAAGCATCAAGGTGAACAAGGTCTCATTTGTACCCCAGCGCACCTTAAAAAAGGCGGGAATTAGAGCATATAGTCCACCAGCCACTATGGCCAAAACAGCCATGAGAATTAGCTTTAGAGTGCTAGGTAAATTAGGCAGGTAAATAGGCGCTATCATGGCTGCTGTCGCACCGAAGAGAATCTGACCTTCTGCTCCGATATTCCAAAATTTCAATTTGAAGGATATGGCTACAGCAATACCACAGAGGAGCAAGGGAATCGTGATCTTTATCGTTTCTTTAAAAGCCGTAGGCGTTGCCAGTGAGCCCGTTAAAATCTGCTTATAGACAATTAGCGGATTATGGCCAATTGCCAACAAGAGTAGAGCTCCCAGGAGCAGAGCCGTAAAAATTGCCAAGAGGTATAATAACAGCACCTTAGCTTGGCTGAGGGGTCGACGCTTGACTAATTGCCAGCGCAGCCGTCTATTATTGTTCATCTTGACCTCCCGCATAAATGTTCTCACCTGTGTGTTTAAATGAGGCCTTGGCTTCAATCAGTTCTGGCGCATCATCAGCGATTAGCTGGTCCACCTCGGCTAAGGTCTTCCCTGTCATCATCAGACCAATCGCCTCTTTTGAGTAGATTCTTGGATCTACAATGCCCATGTTCTGGCCGTTGGCTAGAATCATAAGGCGATCTGACAATGACATTAAGACATCGAGATCTTCACCTATAAAGATTATCGCCACTTGCTTCTCTTTTTGCTGATTGAGCATCTTATAGATAGTCAACGATGAGTTGATATCCAAACCCCGTACAGGATAAGCGACAATCAACAACTCTGGCGCTGAATGTATTTCACGCCCAACTAAAACCTTCTGAACATTACCACCTGACAAGCTTTTGATCGGAGTCTCGAGGCTAGGGGTTGCTATATCCAATTCCTCGACTAAACCAGCAGCTATTTTTTTCGGTTCTTCTCTATCGACCAAGAATCCTCTTTTATTCTCGTAAGTCTTTAAAGAAACATTATCTATCAGATCTAAAGAAGGAGCTAAACCCATGCCCAGGCGATCTTCAGGGACGAAGGCCAGAGAGATGCCACGGTCAATGATTTCACGTGGACTCAAGCCGACTAAGTTCTCATCGACTTCTATACCATCTCTTACTTGCCGTAGTAATATAGAGCCGCCCGCTACGGGGTGTAGTCCAGAAATAGCCTCACAGAGCTCCTTTTGACCCGATTTGGCGATACCAGCTATACCAAGTATTTCTCCTTTCTGTACATCGAAGCTGATCTTTTTCAAAACCTCACGGCCGAGTTCATCTAGGCAAGTCAGCTTATTGACAAATAGACAGTCACTCTTATTTGCTATCTCAGGGCGCTTTATCTCAAGGTCTAGACGTCTGCCTACTAGGGCCTCACCTAATTCTCGAGGATTGGTCTTCGCCGTCTCAAGGCAGCCCACGCGCTCTCCTTTTCTGAGAATCAAGACACGGTCAGATAGGCTAAGAACCTCATCTAATTTGTGAGTAATGATGATGATCGACTTGCCTTGCTCACGCATCTTGCGCAAGATGGCAAAGAGCCTTTGACTCTCTTGAGGGGTCAAAACTGCTGTCGGTTCATCGAGCACCAATATTTCTGCGCCTCTGTAAAGTGCTTTGATGATTTCAAGTCGTTGGCGCTCTGAAATTGACATCTTATAGACCTTGGCCTTGGGATCGATGTCAAAGCCATAGAATTTAGCCATGTCGGCAATCCTTTTTTCGACTTCGCGACGATTTAAGAGACCATTTTCTGGATCACTCAGTATGATATTTTCTGCCGCCGTCAAGGTCTCAACTAATTTAAAATGCTGATGAATCATGGCAATCTTTAATGCATATGCATCGGCAGGCTTCTGAATCTCGACTTCTTTTTCATCGATGAAGATTTTTCCACTGTCTGGGCTATAAAGACCAGATAGCACGTTCATCAAGCTGGACTTGCCGCTGCCATTTTCACCTAGCAGGGCTAAAATTTCAGAATCATAGAGATCTAAGTCTACAGCAGAGAGCGCCTGCACGTCGGCAAAGCGCTTGCTAATTTCTTCCATGCGCAAGCGAGGTTTAGCCATTTTTACTCCTAATTTAATAGAGGGTCCCGTAGGGGACCCTCAGCTTGGTCACTTAGTCAAATACTGTTATACCTTCTAAAACCTTGTCAAAGGCGGGAGCAGATTGCTCATCGACATAGACATCGCCCTCTTCAACAACAATATTTCCTTCGTTGTCCTTGAGAGGACCAGCGAAAACTTCAAGTTCGCCGTTGATAATGGCCTGTTTCGCCTCTTCAATCTTCTCAGCAGTACCTGGAGCTGCGTTCTTGGACAGCGGAGTGATATCGCAGACACCCTCGGCTAGACCTTCACTCCAGTCCACGGGAATTTCCTTACCTTCAAGATAAGAATTGATGGCAAAAATCAGGTAGCGAGACCAGTCCCAGACTGCAGAAGTGATGCTGGCATTTGGTGCAGCCTCTGTCATATCAGAATTATAACCAACGTGTAAAACACCATTGGCTTCAGCCGTAGTCGCAGGTGCAGTAGAGTCACAGTGCTGACCAATGACGTCACAACCCTGATTGATTAGAGCCTGGGTGACTTGAGCTTCCTTGGTTGGATCATTCCAACTCATGGTATACATAACGACCATCTCAACATCTGGATTTACAGATTTGGCACCCAAGAAGAAGGCATCAAAGCCAGAAATACATTCAGCATATGGCATGGCGGCAACATAGCCGAGTTTATTGCTCGTGGTGGCTAAACCAGCCGCAATACCAGACAGATACCTCGCCTCATAGATCTTGCCAAAGTAGTTATGCATATTGGGCAGACCTGAAGACTTGGCCTTGTATCCTGTCGCGTGGCAAAATTCAATTTCTGGATAATCCTTGGCAACTTTAATTGCATAATCTTCGAAACCGAAGCTGGTGATAAATATCAGATTACAACCCTGCTCAGCACATTCGCGGATGGCGGTCTCACAAGAAGCACCTTCCTTGACATTAAACTGATTGATAATCTGATCCTTGCTCAGTCCTAGAGTTTCCATCATTTTCTGAGTTCCGAGATCGTGATTGTAGGTATAGCCCATATCCGATGGGTCCGAAATGTGTACGAAACCGACCTTGATATTTTCTAAGGTCAAGCTCTCACCTTCATTCGTCACTTCCTCATCTGTGACCTCTGCTTCCTGTTTCCCATCCTGGGCCTCTTCTTGCTTTTCTTCCTTGCCCTGCTCGCATCCGAACAAAGATAGGCAGAGCAATAGAGCCATTAAAATTGCTAAAATCTTTTTCATTTAAGTCTCCTCAACTTTTATACTAGAACTAGCTATTTTAGAGCTAGTTCTTATTAGGTAATTATTTTGATAGTAGGCTAGCAGCAGCTTCATCAGCAAAGACATTGACATTTTCATGCATCTGTAAAATTGATGCTGGAAGCTCTGGCTCAACTAGACCCTCTATCATTCCCTTTAGCGCCTTGGCCTTCTTCTCTCCTGAGGCCAACATAAGAATTCTCGAGGCCTGCATCAGTGTCAAAACACCCATGGTTATCGCCTGCTTAGGTACTTCATCAGCTGAATTGAAGAAGCGTGAATTTGCTTGAATTGTGCTCTCGGAAAGATTGACCACGTGAGTACGCGTATTAAACTGACTTGCCGGCTCATTGAAACCGATGTGACCGTTCTCGCCAATACCTAAAATCTGCAAAAATGGTGCACCCAGCTCTAGCAGTTTATGCTCATAGGCAATAACCGCTGCATGAGCTGCCTCAGGATCTGCATTACTACCATCAGGGAAGAAACTCTGCTCAGGCTTCAGACCCAAGCCATCGAATAGTTTCTTTCTCATAAAGTAGTGATAACTCTGTGGATGATCTGCTGCTAGACCAAGGTATTCATCCAAATTAACTGTTCGCAATCCACTTAAATCTGGCAACTCATCCTTGCGCCTGAGAATCTCGGCATAAGTACCTTCTGGCGTGGAACCTGTGGCCAAGCCCAATACGCCCTGGGGGTTAGCCTTGATCAAGTCGATAACGAAATCAGCTGCTGCACGACTCATTTCATCGTAGTCTTTGAAAACTGTAACCTTAACTTGCATTATTAACCTCTATAGATCTACCGCAAACAGTGCTTCGCGGAAAATTTCAACAACAGAAGGATGTGGGAAAATCTGGCGTCTCATAGTTTCTAAATCTAATTCAAGCGAGATCATCAGAGCTGCAGAGAAAATAATCTCAGAAGCATAGGAACCAATAATATGAGCTCCAATTAACTGTTTAGTTTGACGGTCAAAGATCAGCTTGCAAATGCCATCACCACGTTCATTTTCAGCCATATAACGGCCAGAATAATTCAATGGCATGACTACTTCTGCATAATCAATGCCCTTCTCAGCGACACTCTCACTAGTCTCGCCGACAGAGCCCACCTCTGGCTGAGTATAGATAATAGCTGGTACTGCCCGATCCGAATAACTGTCATCTCTACCCAGCAGATCATTGACAGCAACCTCTGCTTCTCGATACGCCGTATGGGCAAGCATAATTCCACCAACTAAATCGCCTATAGCCCAGCACTTGGGCACCGACGTCTGCATCTTGTCATTGACCTTAACGGCTGCTCTATCCATCTCCAGACTGAGATTCTCGAATCCTAAATCCTTGCTTCTGGGGCGCCTGCCAATGGACAGGAGGACCTTGTCGCATTTGACCTTATGTTCGCCATCTTTCTCATAAGTGACCTCACCTTCGGCAAAAGCCGTGACCTTCGCCTCTAGTTCAAATTTCACACCCAATTTTTCAAGATTTGTTTGGAGAATCGAGCTAATCTGACGATCAGTATTACCCGCAATGTGGTCTAACATTTCAATTACTGTGACTTCTGAACCGACAGTTGCAAAGTAGGCAGCCATTTCAAGACCAATTACACCGCCTCCGACAATAACCAAGCGCTCAGGTATCTCTGTGAGATCTAGGATTTCACGATTTGTCATGATTTCACCACGCTCAATACCTTCATCAACACCAGGAATTGGCAAGACAATGGCCTCACTACCAGTTGCGAGAATAAGATTATTAGCTTCATATTCAGCATCACCAACAGCGACTACGAAATTATCATTGCGCTTGGGCCTGACAATACCAGTGCCCTCGACCATCTCCACTCCTAAATTCTTCAACATCAGCTTGACCCCGCCGACCAAGCGCTTTACCACGCGGTTCTTGCGCTTGACGACAACTTTCTGGTCGATTTCGCTGTCCTTACTACTTACACCAAAACCCTTACTACCGATGCTGTGCTCATAGAGTTTTGCGGCATTTAGGAAGCTTTTAGATGGAATACATCCTTCATTGAGGCAGACGCCTCCAACACTTCTCTCTTCGATTAAGCAGACTTGCTTTCCAGCTGCAGCAGCTCGCTCGGCAGCCAAATAGCCACCAGGACCACCACCTAAGACGATTAAATCAAACATTTATGACTCCTTATTGTAATATTTTTAAGTTTAGCAAAAAAAAGACCGAGAGGCGATACTCTCGGTCTTAGTCATTAGACTATCTTCATTAGCGGGAGAAGAACTCGATAACCAATTGGTCATTCAGTTCAATAGGCATCTCTTCACGCTCTGGGATACGAGTCAGGGTGGCTGACCAGTTATCCTTGTCAACATCTAGATATGGGACGGCAAAACCACCCAGTTCACGGAAGTTCTCAGCAAAAGGTTCAACCTTTCTGGACTTCTCTTTTAGGGAGATTACGTCACCAACCTTAACCTCATACGAGGGGATGTCGATCTTCTTGCCATTAACTCTGATGTGACCGTGGGTCACGAGCTGACGGCTCATTCTGATCGAGTTGCCGAAGCCTGCTCTGTAAACGAGATTGTCTAGACGGCATTCGAGACGCTTCATTAGTGCGTCACCAGTTTTTTCCTTGCTCTTACGAGCATCTTTGTAATAGCGCAGGAGCTGCTTCTCGAAGATGCCATAGTAGGCTTTAATCTTCTGCTTCTCAACCATCTGAATACGATATTCAGTAGGCTTACGGCGAGAACGGGCAGCCACCGAATCCATACGCTTCATTGCTTTTGGATGTCCGCAGGTGTTCACGCCAAGCCAGCGGCATTCCTTAAATCGGGGTCCTCTTCTAGTAGCCATGGGTTTCCTTTCTGCTCCGCCTTGCGGAGTGTTTGTTAGTTTAGACTAGTGCCAATTGGGCAGAAGTCCGCAAGAAGTGATTATACGGGTGTCCTTGAGGTACGTCAAGGGAATTTTAATAAATCTTTCAACTCTCACTACCTTCCCACTCCCACTCCCTCTCGCAGTTTCTTCAACTAGTTAATCAATTGCAGTTAGTACTTAACAGATTATTAAAGATTTTCTGCTTGTCAAAGTCTATACTGGGCAATATAATCGCCTTATTTAGATTAATGGAGGGTCCATGAGATTCTTTTACCATTTTTTTCGCGGTGTTGAAGACGGACCACCGCTGACCTTATTTAGCCCAATACACTTAGGAGTACTGGGTCTAGCTGTTATTATAATTTTCTTAATCGCCCGCTATAACGATGAGCTTAGAAGCAATGGGCGTGCCAAGCTCGGAGCTAAGATCTGTGCTTATACCTTACTGCTGTCTCAGATCATCAAATATGTCTGGGACTTCTCAACAGGTCATTTTTCCGTAGATCAGAGTTTGCCATTTTTTCCATGCCGTATTGCAGTCTGGCTTCTAATCGTTGCCGTCCTTTTTGATGTCGAGGCCGCGTGGCCACTTGGCTGCTGCTGGGGTGCTCTCGGGGGTTTTATCGCGCCTATACTGGCCGATCCATATCCCTTCAGTTGGCCCCACTTCACCAATATTGAATTCTTCCTCACTCACTTCTTCATGCTGTTCTTGATTCTATTCAAGATAATTGCCGACCAGCCAAATTTCTCGAAGAAGACATTACGGCAGTTAATGAGTCTCACTAATCTATTCCTCATAGTATCTTGGATAGTCAACCTGGTTTTGTTAAGGCAAGGCATGCACGAAACTAACTATGCCTATCTCGTTAGTCCGCCCGACTTTCTCTCGGCCCTGAGGATACAGCCACCTGTATACACTATCCTACTAGCAGGAGTTTATAATGTAGTTGTTGTTCTCTGTTTTGGTATTTTCAAGCTAGTTTGTAGTCGTTACTACTATCACACTTATAAACTTGCCGAGCTTGCATACAAGGATGAATTCTATGAATAAGACTCAGGTATTATCTAATTTGAAGCGACACTGGCATTTGCTCTTATATCCCATTTTTTTCCTTGCCGCTTCGCCCATCATGGAGGCTTTAAATCATCCCATTGGCCAGGTCCGAGATCTGGCCATTAATTTGGACGATCTAATTCCCTTCGTGCCGCAATTCGTATTAATTTATCACAGCTGGATGCCCAGTCTCTTACTCTTGGCAGTAGGCTTTTTGTTATTTGCAATTAAAAAAAATGAGAAATCGGGTAATCTGCGACAGAGCGCTGATATACTATTTTACCGTCGTTACTGTCTAGCGCTAATCTTCGGTCAAGCCTATGCTCATTTAACTTTCCCCTTTTTCCAAACTTTTGTCACAAGACATCCATTTGATCAAGCCCCTGTAAATATTTTCGAGCAGCTGGTTAGCCTGACCTATAAGGTGGATAATCCTTATTGCGGCTTTCCCTCGATTCATGTCCTGACCTCTTGTCTAGCCATCTTCTTCGTCATGCGATCTTCTTTCAAGAAAATTTATAGATACTTAATTGCTCTACATTTTTCCCTGATCATCGCTTCTACCCTCTTGATCAAGCAGCATGTCTTCTGGGATTTACCAGGCGGGCTACTCTATGCCATCCTTGGTTATCTATCCCTGCCTTTTGCCGAGAAGCTTGCAGACCGTGTGGAGATGCTATTTACTCGTCGCCGAAAACCCTCTTAGTGTAGGAATAAAGTTTTGTCGGGTAATTACAGTCGAAGCAAGCAGTGCAGATTGAATGTCGACAGCAATCCATTAGTTCTTCTAAATCCATGAACAATAAGCTGTCGGCATTGAAGAATTTTTCCAATTCCTCGTGCGTGAGATTGGCTGCAATGAGCTGCTCTTTATCCTTGAGGTCAATACCATAAAAGCATGGCGAGATAAGCGGTGGCGAGACTATACGCAAGTGAATTTCTTTCGCTCCTGCTTCTCTCACTATCTGCACAATACGCTTAGCTGTCGTACCACGAACTATGGAGTCATCTACCAGTATTACCCTCTTTCCGCGCACTATATCTGCTACAGCTGAGAGCTTGATCCTGACATTTGCCGCCCTTATCTCTTGCTCGGGATTGATAAAAGTCCTACCGATATAGCGGTTCTTCACAAGGCCCATCTCATAAGGTAGGCCCTTGGCTTCAGCATAGCCCATGGCAGCCGATAATGATGAGTCTGGCACGCCTACTACTATATCAGCATCTACTTGATCGACCTGAGCCAGCCGATAACCAGTGAGACGTCGCATAGCGTGAACATTTATACCCTCTAGACGTGAATCTGGTCTGGCAAAATAAATATACTCCATTGCACAGAGCTTGAGCTGCTTATTGGCATCATGACTGTAGCAATGGCTCTCGAAGCCTTGCTTGCCAAATTTAATAATTTCTCCTGGTAGTACATCTCGTAGTAATTCGGCCCCAATTAGATTCAGAGCACAGGACTCGGAGGCAACAACCCAAGATTGATCCTTGCGTCCAATACACAGCGGTCTAAGCCCGTTGGGATCTCTGGCCACATACATGGTGTTCTTAGTCATGACAACAATAGAAAATGCCCCAACAAGAGCATTGCAAGCCGCGGAGATCTTCTCCAACATACTGCCCTTCGCCCTTTGGATAAGATGACAGACAACCTCTGAATCTGCTGTTCCCTGAAAAATCGCACCATCTTCTTCAAGGGCCAGGCGCAGCTCAGGAGCATTGACAATTTGGCCATTATGCGCCAAAGCGAAATCACCAAGATGAGAACGGACAGTTAGAGGTTGAGTATTTTCGGGTAAATTATCTCCCGTGGTGGCATAACGTACATGCCCTAAAGCTTGCTCACCACCACGGAGTATTTCTAATTTATCCTTCTGAGAGAAGACATCAGCCACTAGGCCTGGACCCTTGACGGTATACACTGTACCGCCCTTCGCTGCACTTATCCCACAGGCTTCCTGTCCTCTGTGCTGAACACTATGCAATCCTAGATATACAAGGTCTGCTGCCAAATGGTGCTTATGTACCGCTACTATGCCGCATTCTTCCTTCATCAGCTCTCCTTCAATCAAGTAAAATCGAGCGTCTATACGCTCGATCTAATTATCTTTTATGATAAAACTTCTCCTTGATGAAGTCTGGCCGCGAACCGCCAACCTCACCTCGCGGTTTAACACCATCTGGGCGATTCTTATCGCCCGACTGATCACTAAATGACTTATTGACAGTGTCCGCAAATTGTAAATTGTTTCTAGTCTTTCGCATTAATGCGAGTAGGGTTTCAGTAACTGAAGGTGGCTCCATAGAGGCAAAAGCCCGGCGAATTGTCCAAACAGCCTCTAGCTCGTCTGGCATAAGCAGCAGCTCTTCACGCCTTGTTGAAGACCTTAAGCAGTCAATTGCTGGGAAGACTCTCTTCTCTGCAATCTTCCTATCGAGCACGACTTCCATATTACCCGTACCCTTAAATTCTTCGAAAATCAATTCATCCATTCTGGAACCAGTATCAATAAGGGCCGTCGCAACAATAGTCAAGCTGCCACCATGCTCAATATTTCTCGCCGCACCGAAGAATCGCTTCGGTCCATAAAGGGCTGCGGGGTCTACACCTCCAGATAGAGTTCTGCCAGATGGCGTAACAGTCAAGTTGTATGCTCTTGCCATTCTAGTTATAGAATCTAGAAGAATAATTACGTCCTCACCTTGTTCAACCAATCTCATGGCACGCTCTAATACTAACTCAGTTACCTTGACATGGTTCTCTGGAGTCTTATCGAAAGTAGAATAGACTACCTCACCATGAATGCTGCGCTGCATATCGGTGACTTCTTCTGGGCGCTCATCGATGAGCAGCACGATTAGTTTAGACTCTGGATTGTTTTGATGGATGGCATTCGCAATCTTCTGTAAAAGAATAGTCTTACCTGCCTTGGGTGGGGAAACTATCATGCCTCTTTGCCCCTTGCCAATTGGCGAAATCAGATCGATTGTCCTCGTCGAGAGCTCTTCTGCAGTAGTCTCCAGTTTCAGACGCTCATTTGGATAGATAGGAGTTAGAGAGTCAAAGCGCGGGCGTCTAACACTCTCCTCAGGCGGTCTGCCATTCACCGACTTGATGTAATAGAGGGCCTCATAGCGATCATTATCACGCTGTGAGCGCGCAGGTCCAACAATCTCATCACCCTGTCTCAGTTTAAACCTTCTAATATACTGTGGCGGTACGTAGATATCGTTAGGACCTTGTAAATAGTTATTGAGTCTAAGGAAGCCATAGCCATCTGGCATCAGTTCTAATATGCCCTTGACAATATTCTGCTCCTTAGACGTCTTATCATCATGCTTCTTATTATTATCTTTAGTGGGATTATCTACTTTAGTTTCGACAGATCTATCCGCTGATTCCCTGGCCTCTTCAGGCTGCCTTTCAGCAAGAGTATGGGCATCACTCTGAGACTGTAAAAGAAGTTCGTGTGCGGATAAGGATCTCTTCTCCTTGGGCTTCTCTTGACTGTCTTCCTGAGCTGCCTTCTGCTCTGGAGACTTATTATCTACCACGACCTTCTTCACCTTGGGCTTCTGCTTAGTCTTCGCCGTCTTCCTTGGGTGTTTCTTGGCAGTAGCGTTCTTCGACGGTCTGCCAGGTGGTCTGCGCGGTGCTATATCTGGATGTACGCCATTCGGCCCCACTTGCTCTTCTAACCACGCTTGTAAGTCCTGACCCGAGGCAGACACCTCTTCAACTTCTAATAAGAAGTCCAATAATTTCTGCTTACTGAGCTTCCGTGCCTGGCTAGACGTCAGGAGGTCTGACATCATAGCAATTTGCACTAAATCTTCCTTGGTCTTGCCTGCATACTTCTTATTTGGCATCTAAATTTCTGCCTCCCCTTACTAATTTCTATCCGACAAGGCGTTAAACTTGTCCATGATATTAAGTGCCAGACCCGTACCTATAGCGACACATGATATTGGATCCTCAGCAACAATCACATCTATACCGACTTTCGCAGAGAGCATTCTATCGAAGCCATAGAGCAGAGCACCACCGCCTGTCATGACGATACCGCGTTGTGCGATGTCTGCCATAAGTTCTGGTGGCGTCCTCTCGAGCACCGAGTGAACAGCTTCAAAAACCTGCGAAACTGGCTCTACAAGAGCATCTAGCATCTCTGACGAGGTCACATTAATGGTCGCTGGCATCCCTGTGATCAGGTTTCTGCCGCGAACCTCCATGACTAATTCCTCATCTCGTGGATAGGCGCAGCCTATATTGATCTTTAAATCTTCCGCTGTCTTCTCACCGATTAAGACATTGTGCTTGCGTCTGACATATTTGATGATTGCCTCATCAAACTTGTCACCTGCAACCTTCAGTGAAGAGTCCACAACCGATTGACATAGCGAGATTACAGCTATATCAGTGGTGCCGCCGCCGATGTCCAGAATCATAGAACCATTGGCCTGCGTGATATCGATACCAGCGCCTATAGCCGCAGCTATCGGTTCTCGGATTAGATAAACATCTCTGGCGCCAGCATGCTTGCAAGCGTCCTCTACTGCCTTCTGCTCTACCTGAGTAATCACTGAAGGAACGCAGACGACAATGGTCGGCTTAAAATATCTGGCCAAGAAGCCACTATGAACTCTATTGATGAAGGCCTTAAGCATTACTTCAGTAACCTTAAAATCAGAGATTACACCGTCTCTCAGCGGCCTAATTGCTTCAACTATACCGGGAGTTCTTCCCAACATCAGGCTCGCAGACTCCCCAACTGCTAAAACCTTGCCTGTTCTAGAATTTACTGCTACAACTGCGGGTTCTCGGAGTACTATCCCCTTGCCTCGCACATAAATCAAGACTGAGGCGGTGCCTAAGTCTATCCCTATATTCATTCCCAGGGCCATTTTTACCTCAAATCAGCTCGCCTTAGCGAGAATATATAAACGCACATAAGTGCAAGTATTGATAAACATAAAAGCGGCATAGCCGCTGACATTGCTATGATACAATAGTGTGCGCGTAGGTACAAGCCGAAAGAACTGTGTGGAGGTGTCAATTGTGTTACGTTGGATAGGCCTATTGACCATGTTGATCGATCACATTGCTATTTATTTTGTAGATCACCTTTCGCCATTCACCTATGAATTAATGCGCTCTGTGGGACGACTGGCAATGCCAATCTTCTCTTATTATCTGGTTATCGGCGTCCAGCGCAGTCGAAACCTATACCTTTATTTTATCCGCTTGGTAAGCTGTGCTGCCGTTGCTCAATTTTCTGTCTGGCACTGCCATCAGTTAATTGGCAAGGACTACAGTACACAACCTTTTAATTTTGTCTTTAACCTAGCGCTCGGCATTATCAGTCTTACGGGCTTAGAACTTGTCCTGAAATCCTTCCCGGATATTCTAATGCGAGCACAGCCTGTCGAGGGCACTGATTCCAATCCACAGAATCTACCAATTAATTATCGCACCAATGTATTGGGCCTTAGGCTGAAACCTGGACTTGGGATCTTAACAGGTATTTTCTTAATTAGTCTAGTTTTGTCCTGCTGTATTTTCTTTGATATATCCTATGGAATCTATGGTCAGGCCTTGCTCTTCATTTTCTACTTTGCCGAACGCCGCAAATCTCCAAGAGAGAAAATCCGCTTTGCCTTCTTCGCCTTTGCCCTTTCTTCTTTGGCCTACAGCGCTCTCAGTCACTTCTTCCCTGAGCTCTTCACTCGTTACAGCAATATTCAGGCCTATGCCTTGCTAGCAATTCCCTTAATCTACTTGCTTCCTGAGCGTCCACGCAAGAAGCCGAAAATCTGCGCCAAGCAGCTTAAGAGATTGGCCTTCTACCTCTTCTATCCTCTACACTTCTACTTCATCATCTTCCTACGTCTATACATTTTTAGGCTAGGTAAATTCTTCACTTATTATTAGCTTCAAAAAACGCCGTGACATCTTGTATCACGGCGTCGATATGGCGGAGAGCAAGGGATT
>JAUNVU010000012.1 GCA_030537525.1 Eubacteriales bacterium | reverse complement strand
ATTTCAGGCTCGTCTTTGTACAAGTTGTTGCTATTCAATTGTCAAGGTCCGTGCCTTTCTCTCGAAAAGCGCTTGCCTATAATATCAGCGAAGTTTTGGAGCTGTCAAGGCGAATATTACTCAATACTCACTTTTTCTTCTTAATCGTGATCTGCACAGTTAGAGCGGCGTAATTCCGGCTTGGTATGTGCAACTTGAACAAGGGCTATGTTTCCTTGCTATTTATTGGCGCTTGATACTCTCACTGCTCAATTTTTCGAAATTTTCCGCCTTCGTCCACTATATATAGATATACTTTATTCTCTTCTTTTTCGAGCGAGAAGGTTCGCACGCTATTTGCGAGTATTTTGACTTCAAGTTCATCATCCTCTTCCATACTGTCATAGACTCTAAGCCTTGCCTCTTTGTCGAGATAATATAGTCTGCTGCCGCAAATTACTGCCTGTACAATACCAGTCGCCAACTCTTGGAACTCAAGCTCAGCGTGCTCATCAGCTGGGAATACGAGAATCAGATCCCAGACTTCAACACTGGTTTCTCTCAAAACAACTCCCACCAAGTCTGCACGCTCATTTAGATCTCTTCTAAATTTTTCTCGCAGATGTTCTAACTCGGCTTCACTGAGGGCAGGATAGATCAGGTAGGCACCATCTACTACTTCGGGCTCGAGTTTATCTATATTTTGACTGCTGGCTGGAACATTAAATGCAAAGACATTTGTACTTTCGCTCTTCTTCACACTGGTATTATTTATTGCCAGCTTCTCACTTGCATTAGTTTCTGCTCTCTTAAATTCAGTGAAATTTAATTCAAGCCGCTCTTTGACTGTAGAAGCTTCTGTAGTGGGGCTCTCTATCATTTGTGTTTGAGCGCTCTCTTGTCTACTGGGTTCACGACTAAGGACATAGGCAAAAAGAAGCAAGATTAGGCTGAGTATAGCGGCTGGTAAATATAGTTTACGTGAGCGCTTTTCTTGCTTCTTTCCAGCTAACAGTTCTTGTGGGAGCTCTAGGGACTGTTCTTCTCTCAGTTTATTGCTGTCTGGCAGCCTTGACAGGCGCCTGATACTAAACGCTGCTGGCTTTGGTCGCAGAAATATTTCGCGCTCTCTGAAAGCTTTCTGCTTCAAAACATTTCGGGGATTGTGATTTGGGCGACAGGTATCGCCAGACATAGGGGCCTCCTTTACCTGTCGCCCAGCTCATTAGGCGTCTAGGCTCTTTTCAAATTGACTAAGTTCTGCCTCGAAGCGCTGCATGGCGATCTCGAGGGGTTTGGTTTCACGCATATCGACACCAGCCTTGGCTAGGATCTCTAGCGGGTAGTCAGAGCAACCAGCACTAAGGAAGCCTAGATAGGCTTCGCGCTCAGCTGCGCCACCGTTGGTGATGAGCTCGGAGAAAGAGATGGCGGCTGCGAAGCCCGTTGCATACTGATATACGTAGTAGTTGTAGTAGAAGTGAGGAATTCTCGCCCACTCATAGCGAATTAACGGATCATTGAAGAGGTCTGGGCCATAGTAGCGCTTATTGAGCTCCGCATAGTGATCACTCAAGAAATCAGCACTCAGTGCCACACCTTCCTGATCCTTCAAATGCACAAAGTGCTCAAACTCAGCAAATTGAGTCTGTCTGAAGACTGTACCCTTAAAACCGTCAAGCCAGTTGAAGCGTAGACTGTTCTTCTCTTCTTCTGTATCTGCCTTGCCAAGCAAGTATTGAGTTAGCAGATTTTCATTGGTAGTAGAGGCAATTTCTGCCAGGAAAATTGGGTATGAGCCGTATACTGCAGGTTGCTCACGTCTGGTTAAAAATGAATGAGCAGAGTGTCCAAGTTCGTGGGCCAAGGTGAAGAGATTGTCCATAGTGCCTTGCCAGGACATGAGAATATATGGCCTAGTTGTGTAGCTACCGCTGGAGTATGCTCCTGAACGCTTACCCTGGTTGACAGGGAAGTCTATCCACTTCTCGTCAAAGGCTCTCTTGATGATCTTCTGATAATCATCGCCTAGAGGCTTGGTTGCTTCTAAAATGATCTCTGCGGCCTCTTCTATGGAGTAGCGCTTCCCACTGTCTTCGTAGGCTGGCAGGTAGAGATCATAACAATGTAGTTCATCTAGCTTAGCCAGTTTCTTCTTCAAGGTGACGAAGCGATGCAGTAAGCCAATATTTTCATTGACTATCTTAATCAAGTTATCAGGGACAGATTCATCGATGGCATTGGCAAAGAGCGCTGCTGCTCTGGCTGAGTCGAAGCCTCTTAGCTCGGCCTGTAAATTGTCGTTTTTCATCTGTTGAGAGAGCGTCATGGCAAGCGTGTTTCTGAATTGCTCGTAGACCTTGTACATAGCCTCGAAGCTGTTCTTGCGTAATTCACGATCCGCTTCTCTCAAATAAGTTCCAAATGTTGCGTGGTTTAAAGGATGTAATTCACCCTTGCTGTCCTTGACATCGGGAAATTTCAAGTCGGCATTGTTTAGTACCGAGAAGACCTTCGAGCCAGAACTCAAGACTTCGGAGGCCGTGGCGAGAATTTCTTCTTCTCTGGCCGAAAGAATGTGTTCTGCTGTCCTGAGCATCTGCTCTAACTTATGTTTATAGAGCTTCAGATCTTCATTCTGAGCAATGAGCTCCTCCATCCGTTCCTTGCCAGCGGCGATGAGTTCTGGTTCGTAGAAACTGAGGGCAGCTGCAAATTGGGCATAGAGACTGCCAGCTCTGGCCACCAGAGAGGCATTCTCACTATTGCTCTTATCCTGGTCTGAGAGCATTGACGAATAGACATAGACCTGAGCCATCTTGAGGCTACAGTTTTCAGACTCTTTAAGGAAACTTGCTAATTGTTCTGCAGACTCAGCGAGTTTGCCTTGGTACGCTTGCAGCTTGGGTAGGCTGTCCTTAACTTTTGTAAAATCCTTCTCCCACTCTGCCAAGTTCTTGTAGATCAAGCTTAGATCCCAGCAGATCTTAGGATCTACCTCAGAACGTTTGGGAGCGGCCTTGGCGCCCTCCCCATCGGCCTTCTGATAAGTGAAATGATTATTGATTTTCATAAAGTCCTCCTTTTGATACTAGGCTAACTATAACAATAGCAGATAGTTTATGTCAGTCGTTTGTTTGACTGTTTTTAGCGGCTTTTGCCAGCTTCTCAAAAACATCCAAAAGCATTTATAAAACCCCTCCAATTTACGAATCAGAGGGGTTCAAAATGATAACTATCAATGAGCTATTTACTCAGCTTCTGTCTCAAGCTCGTCTTCATCCTCATCTTCACTGCGTTCCACTACGGCTAAGTCAACTAGCTTCTCGTCACCACGGCAGCGCATTAACGTGACACCCTGCGTATTGCGACTAAATACGGGAATCTCAGATAGATGAATTCTAATAATGATGCCTTGATTATTGATCAGCAAGAGATCCTGATCGTCAGTGACTAGGGCGGCGGCAATGAGCGGCCCTGTTTTCTCACTGATTCTGTAGGTAATCAGCCCCTTACCACCCCTGCTTTGGAGGCGATAGTCACTGATCAAACTACGCTTACCATAACCCTTCTCAGAAACAACCAAGAGACTCTCTTCAGGTCGCGCTACGACCATGCCAATAACTCTATCACCCGCATTTAAGCGAATACCGCGAACGCCCATGGTATTTCTACCAGTCTTCCTGACATCATCGACGCTGAAGTGTATCGCCATGCCCTGGTGGGTGACCAGAACTAGGTCGGCCTCCGGCTCAACCAGCCGCACGCTTACTACTTCATCGTCTGGACGCAGTGCGATAGCAATCAAACCAGCTCTATTCAGATTGATATATTCACTGAGTTCGGTCTGCTTGACCAATCCATTTCTCGTGGCAAAAGCCAGGCTTCCTTCAAGGTCCAAGGAGGCTATCGGTACTATAGAAGAGATAGTCTCATCGCTACCGAGTTGTAATAGATTTACAATAGCCATGCCTCTAGCCTGTCTGGAAGACTCGGGAATCTGATAGCCCTTCAGACTGAAGACTCTACCTTGATTGGTAAAGAATAGTAGACGATCATGAGTCGAGGTCGTGATAATTGTATCGACAAAGTCCTCATCCCTAGTCTGCATGCCCGTTATACCACGACCACCACGATGCTGGCTGGCGTAAACCGAAGTCGGCATCCGCTTGATGTAGCCCGCATTGCTCATAGTGACGACAATCTGCTCCTCTTCTATTAATGACTCATCATCGACATCACCGAAAATACCGAGTTCTATTGAGGTCCTGCGCTCATCGTTAAACCGTTCCTTGAGAGCTAGAATTTCTTCCTTCAGTACACCTAGGAGGAGCTGTCTGTCACCAAGCACAGACTCGTAGTAGGCGATCTTCTCGCTGAGCTCGGCATGCTCCGCCTTGACCTTCTCTCGCTCTAGACCTGACAGGCGCCACAAGCGCATATCGCCGACGTGCTGGGCCTGACGCTCGGTGAAGCCAAACTTCTCCATCAGACGCCCCTTCGCATCTTGACTATTCTTGGCTGCTCGAATCGTCGAAATGATCTCATCGATCTGGTCTAAGGCGATGATCAAACCCTCAACTATATGTCTTCGCGCTGCAGCATTTTCCAAATCAAAGGTCAATCTCCTAGTGATGACCTCACTTTGATGCTCAATATAGTAGCCGAGAGCCTCTGGTAAATTGATCAAGCGTGGCGCTAGATGACCAGCTTCATTTTTCACCAAGGCTAGCATATTGACCGAGAAAGAATCCTGCAATTGACTGTGCTTATACAGCTGATTTAAGACAACAGTTGGTGTCGCATCACGTTTTAACTCGATGACAATTCTGACATCTTCATTACGATCGGACTCATCCCTGATATCCGATATACCCTCTATCTTCTTATCCTTGACCTGTTCTGCAATGCGCTCAATCAGGCGTGCCTTATTAACTAAATAGGGCAGGTCATGAACCACTATGCGATAGCGATTGGCACTCATTTCCTCAACTTCACAGTTGGCCCTGACAATGATCCTTCCTCTACCGCTGCGATAAGCCGCGCGAATTCCAGAGGTACCGAGAATCATTGCGCCCGTCGGGAAGTCCGGTCCAGGAAGCAGCTCCATAAGTTCATCAGCATCAGCATCGGGATTGTCAATCAAATGCACTGTGGCATCTATGACCTCACCTAAGTTATGAGGCGGAATATTTGTCGTCATACCGACGGCTATACCCGTCGAACCATTGACTAATAAATTGGGAAAAGCCGCGGGAAAAACCTCAGGCTCCATCAACTCCTCGGAGAAGTTCAGTTGGAAGTCAACAGTATCCTTGTTGAGGTCTTGCATCATCTGCGTGGCCAGCTTCTGCAGTCTGGCCTCTGTATAACGGTAGGCAGCTGGCGGATCGCCATCTCTCGAGCCAAAGTTACCGTGACCATCAACTAGTGGATAGCGCATGGAGAACGGCTGGGCCAGGCGTACCATGGCATCATAAACTGCCGCATCACCATGTGGATGGTAGTGACCAATGACGTCACCGACCGTAGTTGCACATTTTCGATAGGACTTCTCGGGGGTAAATCCCTGCATCTGCATGGAATAGAGAATGCGTCTGTGAACTGGCTTCAAGCCGTCTCTAACATCGGGAATCGCACGATCAGTGATGACACTCATCGCGTAATCGATAAACGACTGACGCATCTCATCTTCTAGATTGACGGGAATTATACTCTGTTCTTGCTTGCGAAAAGCATAGTCGACCTCTGCCTCGCGCTCCTTGGCGCGCTCTGCTGAGCTCTTAATTTGCTTCTCATCTCTTTTGTCTTCAGCCATCGGCTCCTCCTGCCATGCCTATATATTTATAACTACATTATTATAGCACAGGAAGCAGATTTAGCCCTGATAAGCGAACTCCAAATTATCTAAATTAATTTTGCCTTCTGAATCTGCGCCGCCGAACGCGGGTATTTTTTTGCTAGATTAGCTACGAGAGCAAATTTCAATATAGCCCGCTTGGCCTCGGCAACTGGTAAGGTGAACTCAAAATTCTCCAGCAAGCTCAAATTCAACTTGCGCATAGCACCCTGTGCCTCGGCCAATTCAGCTTGGGCCTGACTGCCCTTTTGCCCCAGGAAAACACCATCACGAGCAAGAAAGCCCGCAGCATATTCCAATAAGACTGGCAACTCAGCTACAGCTCGCGCCGTCACCACTTGAAATTCACCTCTGAATTCTGCCTCATGCGCGAGATCCTCAAAGCGACCATGCACTGTAATTATCTCTTGCAAAGCAAGCTCTGCTATAACCTCGTCGAGAAATTTCAGACGCTTCTGCCGCGCATCAATCAAAACAGTCTTGTAATTTGGCAGAAGGATTTTTAAGATCACACCAGGAATACCTGCTCCAGTACCGAGGTCCAAATAATTTAATGAGTGCTGCTTTGGCAGCATATTTAAGATGTAGAGGCTGTCTAGAAAATGTAAGATTGCCAATTCTTCAAGCGAATCTCTGGCTGTTAGATTAAGCTCTTTATTGCGTTCTCTCAACCTCGCAAAGAAGCATTCTATCTGCTCGAGCTGGACCTTGCCGAGACTCCCCTCAAACCATTCAGGACAGTTGGGCAGGTAGATGTCTCTGGCCTTCTTTAATTCATTAAGCATCTGGCTCATTTTCCCTCCTCCTCGCCTTTAAAGCGACAAGAAGCACTGAAACATCAGCCGGTGAGACGCCTGAGATGCGGCCAGCCTGTCCAAGATTTAAAGGACGCTGTGCCGAGAGCTTCTGTCTGGCCTCCGCGCTGAGTGCAGTCAGATTACTGTAGTCGAAGTCTGCGGGAATCTCCCGACTCTCCAGCTCCTGAAAGCGTTCCAAGCGTTCAAGCTCTAATTTGATATAGCCTGCATATTTGATTTCAATTTCCACGGCAAAGGCCTCACTAGGTCCCAGCACACGCTCTCCTGCGGCTTCATGGCGATCTGGATCCAGGACTATCTTCGGTCGCTCGGGATCTATCGTAGCGAGGCTCTCATAGCTTATTTCGGGTCGCTTCAAGAGCTCATAAAATGAGAAACTCCCGCTCTTTGTCGTACTTCCTAAAGACTCTAAAATTGCCCTAACAGCAGGCTCTTCTGCATTGACCTTGGTTGTCTCTAGGCGCTCTAGTTCAGTCCTTATCCGCCGATATTTTGCCAGGTACTTCTGATATCTAAACTCGCTTATTAAACCTAATTCGTAAGCTATTTTACTCAGCCGTTCATCAGCATTATCCTGTCTCAAAAGGAGTCTGTACTCAGCTCTTGCCGTCATCATCCGGTAGGGCTCATTTGTGCCCTTGCTGACGAGGTCATCAATTAAGACTCCAATATAGGCTCGACTCCGCTCAATGATTACAGGCTTCTTACCAGCAAGCCATCGCACGGCATTAATGCCAGCGATTAAACCCTGAGCAGCAGCCTCTTCATAACCAGAAGAGCCATTCAACTGACCTGCTGAAAACAGACCTTCTACTGAGCGAACAGCTAAACTTAAGTCGAGGCATGTAGGGTCTAAAAGATCATATTCTATAGCATAGCCAAAGCGCAGCATCTCAGCCCCATGCAGCCCGTCTATGGTGTCGAGCATGTCTCTTTGGACATCAACCGGCATGGAAGTAGAGAGACCAGAGGCATAGATCTCCTGGGTGTCGAGACCCGTTGGCTCGAGAAAAACATGATGACGTTCGTGATCTGGGAACTTCACATATTTGTCTTCTAGCGAAGGGCAATAGCGCGGGCCAACACTTTCAATGACTCCAGAGTATAGAGGCGAGCGATCAATATTATCTAATAATAAGCGCTTCGTCTCCTCCGTCGTCCAGGTCAACCAGCAGGGCAATTCCGCCTTCGGTTGCCAAGTCGAGCTATCTTCGTTGAGGTAGGAGAACGGTTTTGAGACTTCATCGTTCGGCTGCTGGGCCAAGTCTGACAACTGTAAAGAACGCTTGTGCAATCTCGATGGCGTACCCGTTTTGAAGCGCTTCAGTGGAATTTCTAATTCGCGCAGGGAATCGCTCAGATGATTTGCCGCTGCCAGCCCATCTGGTCCCGAAGCCACCACCGAATCACCAATGATCACGCGCGAGGCGAGAAATGTACCACAGGTGATGATCACGGCATCAGCCAAGTAGACTATACCCGCACTACTCTCTACACCCACAATCTTCTTTCTAGCGGCAAAGGGCAGGTCTGGCCTCGCCTCAGCCTCCATCCACAAGAGATCACTGATTTCTGCCTGGAAGAGCTCCAGATTCTCTACCGTCTCCAGATAGCTCTTCATCCGGCGCTGGTAATGAGTTCTGTCCATTTGTGCACGCGGTGAGAGTACGGCAGCCCCCTTCGAACTATTCAGCATTCTAAATTGAATGAATTCTTGGTCGGCTATCTCCCCCATAATACCGCCTAATGCATCAATTTCTCGCACCAGTTGGCCTTTCGCTGTGCCTCCTATATTGGGATTGCATGGCATATTGGCAAGAGAGTCGAGAGTCAGGGTAAACAATATGGTCTTCGCCCCGAGCTTAGCTGCAGCCACTGCCGCTTCACAGCCAGCATGGCCAGCACCGACAACAATTAGGTCATATTCGCCGTAAACAATTTTTTCCTCTTTAAGAGATTTTAAATCTTTAATTAAAGGCATCTTACTTCCCTACGCAAAAGCGAGAAAAAATCTCATCGATCAAGGTTTCTGAGACGTTTTCACCGCTGATCTTGGCAACTTCTTCAATTGCGGAGCGCAGACTCGAGGCCATCAACTCCAATGGAAGAGCCGTGTCTAGAGCTGCCCTTGCATCTTGCAATAAGTCACCAGCTCTCTGCAAGGCTTGTTCTTGACGAGAATTAGAAATTTGGCTGTCACAATCCTTGGCGGGACCAAGGGCTTCAAATTGACTAACAATACGCTCCTTGACGGCTTCAATTAATTTATCATCGAATTTTGAGAAAAATTGCTTATCTAAATTAGGATAGCGTTTATCCAATTCAGTAATGAGCTCATCTGACCACTTTAAATCTTCTTTACCGAGAAGCAGCAAGACTTCGCGATCCAAAGATAGCAGTTCGTCTATGGCTGCGTATTCCTGGGCCATAGTCACTTCCTGAAAGTCGGGATTTAGGAGGCGGATCACGAGGTCGGCCTCACGTACTGCCGCTTCGGCGCGCCTTATACCTTCTTGTTCGACAGGATCTGCGGCCTCCCGTATACCCGCTGTGTCAATTAAGTGAAGCGGTATGCCAGAGAAATCGACAAAACAATCTAATCTATCCCTGGTCGTCCCTGAAATATCCGTTACTATAGCCCTTTCTTCACCCAAAAGAGCATTGAGCAGTGATGACTTACCAGCATTTGTGCGACCCGAAATAACCACCATAAAACCCTCTCTGATCGCCCTTCCCTGGCGGTAGGATTCGAGTAAATCTGTGATCTGCTCAGCCGCATTGTGCAGAATGGACTGTAAATCAGAGGCGAGTTTCACTTCTGCCGTAGATTCTAAACCGTCTTCATCTGCAAACTCTATGAGCATCTCGACTTTGGCCAAGGCCTGGTAGAGCTTATTCGATAGTTCTTTTATCGCCTCTTTGACAGAGCCCCTGCGCTGAGCCAGGGCCAACTCTCCTTGGCGCTCAGACACTGAGGCAATTAGATCCATAACAGCCTCAGCCTGAGAGAGATCAAGCTTGCCATTCAAGAAGGCGCGGCGGCTGAACTCACCCGCTGCTGCAGGAGTCGCACCGATTTCTAAAAGCGAGTTGAGAATGCGTCTACGAGGTGCCTGACCACCGTGACAGGAGATCTCGATAAGGTTCTCACCAGTATAGGAATGCGGTGCGCGGAAGGCAGCGATGACGACTTCGTCTAGGGCCTTCCCGCGGCAGTCCAACCAGTACCCGTAGGACATGGTATAGCCTTCAAGATCTTTGATCCTCGGAAAATTGGGCTGGGGCTTAAATAGTGAGTCGGCCAATAAAAATGCAGCCGCCCCAGACAGTCTCAAGACGGCTAGGGCGCTCTGGCCTGGCGGCGTGGCAAAGGCTACTATACAATCTGCGGCCTCTGCTGCTGTAAATGTAACTTGCTCCCGCATAGGGAAATTATTGACTCTTGCGAATTAGTACGCGGCGTCTGGGTTCTTCGCCCTGTGACAATGAGTAGACACCTTCTATACTGGCGACAGTGAGGTGGACTACGCGGCGATCACTGGCAGACATAGGCGGTAGCGACTGCTGACGACCAGTGTCCAGGGCTCTATAGGCAGCATCTTCAGCGCGTTGTCGGAGCATCCGAGAATTCTTCTCGCGATACTTTCCGATGTCGACTAAAACTCTGAAATAATCTTCACGGCCTTTATTCATAGCTAAGGTTGTCAGATACTGTATGGCCTCAAGGTTCTCACCGCCGCGGCCAATGGCATGACCTAGCTCATCGCCATCGACCTCAACATGAAGTACACCCTCATCGTCATAGAAGGAGGCCATGGTTCCGTGAATCTCTAAACCCGAGAAGATTGCAGCTAAGAAATCAAGGCAGCGTTCTTCCATTACCTTCTGCTCATCCTTCGATAAGACGGCATATTTACGCTCTGGCTTATCCTCCGACTTGGCCTCATGCTGGGCGAAATTTCTACCTTGCCTGCGATTATTACGTAATTTGCGCTCTGAGCGATCCTGGCGACCTTGGCGATCGGTGCGACGCTTGTCACCGCGACGATCGCGATTGCGCTGACGCCTATCATGCTGCTTATTGCGCTCTAACTTGGAGTCAGGCTCCTGATCGCTGATATCTTGCGCTTGCTTTTCGAATTTATCAGCTAAACGCTCACGATAGTCTTCTGGCTCATTAACTTCACGGTAATCGGTGAAGCCAAGTTCATCTGGCTCCGAGGCAATCTCCGCCTCACGCTTCGCCTTAGCTTCTTTGGTCATGGTCACGCGGACCTTAGCAGGTCGACGGCCAAAGCCTAGAAGGCCCCCGCTTTCACCCTCATCTAAAACTTCAATTAACACTTCTTCAGCACTTGCATTCAATTCAGCAAGTGCTAGCTCTATAGCCTGGTCTACTGTTTTAGCTTGCTTTTCAACAAAGCTCATTATTTGCTCCTTTTGGCATTGATAGCGGCCTGCTGCGCTCTGAACGGACGGTGGTATAAGAAGTAGGTCAAGGCTGATTGGGCGATCATCACCAGGTTTCTAGTAACCCAGAATAAACCCATGGCAGTCGGCAGTGAAAACACCGTAAACATCATGAGCACTGGGAATACGTAATTCATGCTCTTCATCATACCGGCTGTGGGATCTGGATTCTGGCCAGCCTTCGCAGGATTGCGTTTCTCGCGCTCGCGCTCCTCTTTAGATTGATAATTTGGCTGCTCTAATTTCATCATTCTCATATTAATTAATAAGGTGATTAAGGTTAGGGCAGGCAGAATTAAAAGTGGTAAATAGGTGCGCCAAGTTTCGGCACCGAAAAGTAATTTGGGATTAATAGTCGGACGCATACCGAGGTCGATGCCAAGGAAATTGAGATCGATCATCTGGCGTAATTCCATCCAGCCATTTTCCACAACACCATATAGGGACTTAGCATTTTTAGTTAAGATGTCAATTATGGGAATATCATTGCGCAGGACATATTTTTCATTGATACTCGCAGGCAGCCAGGAGTTCTGGACTAAGAATTGACGAATATGTTCAATATTGGCTGTGGAAACTTGACCAATGTAGTGCAGAGGTTGCTGAATTGGGCGCCACATGGAAAAAAAGACCAACATCTGTAAGATCATCGGCAGACAACCTGACATCTGAGAAATTCCGTGACGGCGCATCAGCTCCATCCGCAGCTCATTTTGTTTCTGCATATCCTTCGGGTAAAGCCTGGCTATCTCATTAATATCATCTTGTAGAGCAGATTGCTTGAGCATATTTTTCTTCTGCTTCAAGCCCAGAGGGAAAGAAAGGATCATCAATAGGATTGTGAAGACGATGACCGCTAGGCCGTAACTGCCAAGCCAGTCCACCATCTTGCTGAGAATTTGACCAAATAGTCCCGAGAAGGGATCCATCAGCCCCATCAACAGGGGTAGATAATACATTGTTTAAGCTATGCCTCCCGAATTCTTATGTAATACAAATATAACTTGTTAAGTGTATCAAAAAACCCCGAGTAACTCCACCGCCTTATGGTACTGGGTCACAGCCGCCCTTCGCCCAAGGATGACAACGTAAGATACGTTTAATACCCAAGCATAATCCACGAATCGCTCCGTGCCGCTCAATGGCCTCTATCATGTAGGCTGAACACGAGGGCTCGAAGCGACAAACCGCTGGCAGCAGTGGCGAGAGCAGTCGTCTATATAGTTTAACGGGGAAGATCAACAAGCGCTGAAAAATATTAAGATTAGTCTTCACTTGCCGCATCCTGAACATCTTCTGCAGTTTCTATAATTCCAAGCTGCATGAGTTCTCTGGCAACACGCTGCTTTAAAGTGGCAAAGTCCGCATCTAAAATCTGGGGTCTGGCCATCAAAATAACTTCCACACCTCGCTTAAATTGTGGTGCAAATTCTTGCAAAAGATGCCTTAAACGACGTTTCGCAAAATTTCGTTCAACCGCCGTGCCGAGCTTCCGCGATACGGCGACTGCTACAGCGACCTCATCACGGCGCAAAAAGCGGTAGTAGATAGTCAGTTCTGCAAAATTCTTAAACTTCGCTTGGCGGTAGATTCTGCGAAATTGTCTATTTTCCTTAATCCACTTAACACCCGTAATTCGCATGAATTAATCTTCCACCTGCTAATGACACAAAAAAAGAAAGACCACATTGATTGCGGTCTTAGGCGCTGAGTTTCTTCCTGCCCTTCAGGCGGCGACGACGTAAAACATTGCGTCCAGAACGCGTCGACATGCGCTTGCGGAAACCGTGCTCAGTCTTGCGTTGACGTTTCTTTGGCTGATATGTACGCTTCATCTATTTCACCTCCGCTTATAAATCTAAATAGCCTTGCAATTATGACAGCTCTGTTCACAGCTGTCAAATTAATCCTCGATTATTTGAGTCCAAGGCCAATCACTTATATCATAAGTACAGAAATTAAAACATAGAGAAAGGATAGTATTATGAGTAAATCACAATCTGCGGTTTTTACCCGCTACAGCTGCAGAGACTTTAAACCAGAGCCTCTGAGCGAGGCTGAAGTCAAGGAAATCATAGCAGCAGCTCAGGCAGGCCCAACTGCCAGAAATCTTCAGAATCTAAAGTTTAATTGGCTAAGCGATCAGAAATTAATTCAAGAAATTTCAGACTACGCCTACGAGATTCTAGGCGAGGATACTCGTCAGTTGATGGAAGAAAGAGGAGCGAAGAATCTCTTTTACGGCGCACCCCATGTCCTCGTGATTTCTGCACCCGCAAATGAATACGCTGGCCTAGACTCTGGCATAGCTGCCGAGGCAGCCTGTATACGAGCAGAAGAAATGGGTCTTGCCTCTTGTATGATCGCAATGAGCAAGGTCGCATTTAGGCGAGATTTGGACAAGCATTTCTGCGATCGCTTAAATTTCGCAGCTGATGAGATCTACACATTATCCATTGCTTTTGGCCTTGCCAATAGCAAGAAAGAACCACACAGTTTTAGCGATGAGCAAATTCGCTATTTCTAATTCAGCGAAATAGAAATCTTGTTTTTTAAAAGCTAGCAATAGCTAGTGCTATTTAGGAGCTTAAATGAAAAGACTTAAAATTATTACTGCCATACTAGCTGTCTTATTACTCTTCGTATTTAGTGTCTTTCAGGCAGCCTGTAAGACTGAGACCACAGTCGAAGACGAGTCTGCCGCTACTGACGAAGAGAGCGCAGAAGCTGAGAGGCTGAAAGAGGAAAATCGAGAAAGTGAAGACGAGTCCATGGAATTAATTGAAAAGGAAATAGTGATAATGGGCAAGGTCGACGAAGGCTATTTAGTCTACGTCCTACCTGAAGCTGAAGATTTCCACGGCCTGGCAATTTTTAACAAGGATGCTGAGAAGCAGGACGAATTAGACTTTGGCAAGATCTATAAAATTGAGTTCAACGGTGCCATGACACGTTCTATTCCACCACAATTCGCAGGCAACACAGTCAAGGAATCAGATCGCCAGGCAGAGGTGCTCAACTGCACATTCAACGACTATATGATCTTCACATCATTTATGGGTGAACAGCAATTGCTAGATGTCAGAACTGATAGCGAATATCAAACTGGACATCTAGAAAACTCGATTAATCACTCACTGGGTAAAATCGAGGAAGGCGACTTCGGCAACTTCTCAAAAGAGCGTCCACTCTTCTTATACTGCCGCTCGGGTGCACGCTCTGGTGAAGCTGGCTATTTCTATTTAGAAGAAGGCTTCCCTGTAGTAGTAAACATGGGTGGTGTCATCGACTTTCCACAGGATAAATTGCTTAAATAAGCTAATTTACTAATTTTTGCTCTGGACCTGGGCTCTTGCCTAGGTCCTTTTTAATGAAAAAGACCCCTGAGTCTGACTCAGAGGTCATGGCGTCCCTGGCAGGAATCGAACCCGCGCCCACAGCTCCGGAAACTGTTATCCTATCCACTAGACGACAGGGACATTGAGACTAACGACGACGACGTCTCGTGCGCTGGCTGTAATATTCGGCCTCGCGCTTCCTCGCCTTGCGCGCCTTGATGGCCATTGACAATCTCAATCCGATCAAGCTTAGAGCTAAGATGCTCGCGAGGACGGCTGCACCGTAGTATAGCCATTTATTGTTATCCTTTTGCTTCTCTTCGTATTCTTGCTCTATTTGACGTACCTGCTCAGAGATATGGTCTATTGAGCGTTCACTCTCTTGAACAAAACCGACCTTCGGCCTGTCTGCATCTCCCTTGTCAATTCTAATCTTGAGCTCTGCATTAGGCGGTACTTCATTATTGGCCGTGGGAATTGCAATATTGCTCATACCCTCACCTGGGTTGGTATTGACCGTATTGATCAAGGGATCTGAGGCTGCACCTGTCTTAGAAGCCTTCAAGATGTAGGTTGAACCCTGAATATTAACACTGAATTGAAAGTCGGGAATCTGGATACTGAAGTTAATCTCCTGTGTACCGTAAGGAACACTGAAAGTTTGCTCCCAATTGGTGTCCGCCGTGACGTACAAGCTAGTACGATAGACGTTGTTGCCGTCAGGGACGACGACTACCGCCATCTCTGCTGGTACCTTGGAGGCATCGATTTCTGACCAGTCAATTTTCAGTGTTGAGACAATGGGCTCAGGTTGAGCACCTGGGGTCGGCGCAGTGTCGGGAACTTCCTGCTCATCAGGCTCAGTGTCGGAGCCCTGCTCTTCATCTGATTCCTCTGGCAGTACAATCGGTTCCTGAGCCTCTTCTGAATTATCATCAGCTGGCTGCTCAACGTCTTCAGCGTGGACCTCAATTGGCAGAATATGAACCCCACCATTGCTAACTAATACAGTTAATGAAAGTAGGACCAAGAGGTATATAGTTCCCTTGGCAAGTTTCAATTTTATTCTGCGAATGGCATCTTCGAACATATTTTCCTCCGCTATTATCAATCCTAGCCTGAAATAGTGCTCATCATTATAACGCTTGGTGGCTAACTAGTCTATCTTAACATATGCTAAAATGGAGCACAGTTTAACTACGGAGGAATTATATGCCGTCAGATAATAACAGAGAGAAAACAAATAAAACACTTAAAGAAGTGGTGAAAGAATCTGATAAAGAGCGGGCCGAAACCGTCGTCAAGAAGGATAAGCCGAGATTGGCTGGTATGCAGGTCCTGGCTATTATCATCATAATAATCGCCCTGATCATGTTTGCCCTGCCCTTCGTCAATTCTGCCTTGATCAAGCGCTACAGCCAATTGAATCTCAATGCTTTTACAGCGGCAGATCTGGCTAGAAACCAGGCCAATGAGAACTTCGTCCCCTTCGACGACATCGAAGAAATCGGTATCGTCAATGTCTGGCCATGGCTCAACAAGTACGACCGCAACAATATTGTCGGACTCCTGAGCTTCCCCTCCCTGGATATCGAGCTTGCGATCTTCAATGCTGCCACCAATGAGAACCTCTTAGCAGGTGTTGCCACCTTGAAGCCTGAACTTAAAATGGGAGAGGGCAACTATGTCATCTCAGGCCACAGAGCGCGCGGCAAGGGCGTCTTGCTACACAATCTGATGGATGCTGAAATTGGCTCCATAGTCAAGATCACTGATAAGAAGAAGATTTACTCTTATAGAGTAGTTGATGCCCTACAAGTCGAGAATGAGGCTGTACATATGCTGAGCGACGAGCAGATAGAGAAGTACGGCGGCAAGCCTCTACTTTCCATCATGACTTGCCACTTCGGCAAATCGAGCTCGCGCTGGTTCGTCATTGCCAGCCTCGAAGATGTCACCGACTACAATGACAGCGATTTTCGCGCGGAGGACTAGATGAAATACTATCTGACAACTTCCATACTCTATACCTCAGGCCGGCCACACGTCGGCAATATCTACGAGGTCATTTTGGCCGACGTCGTCGCCCGCTATCAGAAACTCAAGGGCTGCACGGTGCGCTTTCAAACCGGCACTGATGAGCACGGTCTAAAAATCATGCAAAATGCGGCAAAAGCCGAGCTCAGTCCTAAAGACTTCTGCGATCAGATCGCTGGCGGTATTAAAGAGACTCTGGGCAAACTCAATATTGAATATGACAAATTCCAGAGGACGACGGACGAAGACCACTGTGCTGCTGTTTCCGCCATCTTCAAGAAGATGTTCGAGCAGGGCGATATCTACAAGTCCGTCTACGAGGGCTGGTACTGCATTCCCTGTGAATCCTTCTTTACCGACAGTCAGTTAGATGGCAGCGAAGTCTGCCCCGACTGCGAGCGTCCTCTACAGCGCGAGAAGGAAGAATCCTACTTCTTCAAGCTCTCCAAATACACGGACTTCCTCCGCCAACACTTCGCCGAGAACCCTGATTTCTTGGTCCCCGAAGCCAGTCGCAACGAGATGATCAAGAACTTCTTAGAGCCGGGTCTCAATGATCTGGCAGTCTCCAGAGCTTCCTTCGACTGGGGTGTCGAGACCTTCGATCCAGAGCATGTCGTCTACGTTTGGCTAGACGCACTATTCAACTATCTGACAGGTCTTGGCTATAATCCAGACAAGCCAACAACTGAATTACAAGAAGAGTTCTGGCCCGCCGATTTACACATTTTAGGCAAGGATATTGCCCGCTTCCATACAATCTTCTGGCCCGCCTTCTTGAAGTCTCTAGACCTACCTCTGCCCAAGCAGGTTTACGCCCACCCCTGGTTCCTCTTCGGTGATGGCAAAATGAGTAAATCCAAGGGCAATGTCATCTACACTGAGGACCTCATCGACGTCTTCGGCGCAGAAGCAGTCCGCTACCTGATGCTGCGTGAGATGCCGTATGACCACGACGGACACGCCAGTCTCGAAACTCTAGTAGAACGTTATAATACTGATCTCGCCAATATCTTTGGCAATCTCTTCAAGCGTTCTATTTCCATGCTACAACAATATCTTGGCGGCCAATTGCCAGCTGAGTTCAAGCCCAACGAGTTAGCTGAGCAGGTGGTCGACTTGAGTAATCATGTCGCACAAGAAGTCGACACTCTGCTCACTAAGTTCCACAGCCAGGAATCTCTGCAGAAGATCTGGGACCTCCTTCGCCGACTAAACAAGTTCATCGACGAAACTGAGCCCTGGGTGTTGGCCAAGAAAGAGGGGGCTGAAGCAGAACTCGGCCAAGTGCTCTTCGTACTTTCTGCCGGTTTGCAGAGTGCGGCCATCATGCTACAACCCTTCATGCCTGAGACTTCTAGGATCATCCTCGATACCTTCGGCACCGAGCAGCGGGCTTTTGCCGATGCTAATAACTTTGGTCAAGGCCTGGCAGGCAAGAAATTAATTGACGATGCACCAACTCTATTCCCCCGCTTGAAAATGGGAGAGGTAGAGGCGAAGTTTAAGCAATAAAAATGACGGATCCGCAAGAAAATAATAGAGCTTCGGCACAAGAGGAACTGGCTTCCATAGGCCAGAAATCTTTTGCGAAGCTCTTTTCTTCTTGTTTTTTCCTCTCGGCCTTCACTTTCGGGGGCGGTTACGTCATAGTGCCCTTGATGAAGCAGAAGTTCGTCCAAGAGATGGGTTGGATTGATGAAGACGAGATGCTCGCCCTCATCGCTATCGCCCAGACGGCACCTGGGCCAGTGGCGGTCAACTCATCCTTGATGCTCGGCTTCGAGGTCCTTGGCTGGCGTGGCGCTCTGACGGCAATTGCTGGAACGGTGCTGCCGCCATTTCTCCTCTTGATGGGAATTTCCTATTTCTACCACTATCTAATTGCGAGTCCCTTGATTTCTGCCATCCTCGCCGCCATGCAAGCAGGTGTGGCAGCTGTTATTGCCGACGTCTGCTTCAATATGGGGATGCAGTTCTGGCATAAGCAGGCCTATGAGAGTCTAGGTATAGTGCTATTTGCCTTCGTGGCAACCTTCTTTTTAAACTTCCCGATTCCACTATTGATTCCGCTATGCGCTCTCATTGGGGCTGGACTCGGCTATTACAAGGAGAGGCGGAGATCATGATTTACTGGGAATTGTTCAAGGCTTTCTTCAAAATCGGGCTCTTCGCCATTGGCGGTGGCTACGCCACCTTGCCCTTAATCGAGAATGAGTGCGTGAATGTCCATAATTGGCTCACTCTGGCTGAGTTTAATGACCTCATCACGATCTCACAGATGACCCCAGGGCCAATTGCCATCAATAGTGCATCGTTCGTCGGAACTGTGCTAGCTGGGCCATTTGGAGCCTTCGTCGCCACCATTGCCTGTATTTTGCCAGCCTGTATCATTCTGTCCATACTTGCCTACTTCTACTTTAAGTATCGGGATCTCCACTACATCCGCTACATCCTAAATGGTCTGAGGCCAATGGTGCTCTCCCTTATTGCCGTGGCGGGGATAAGAATTCTCTCTTCCGCCCTCCTGGGGCAGAGCGACATCCTCGCGGGTGGGAAAATTAATTACGTACACTTGGTGGCCTTTTGTCTCTCTTTTCTGCTCTTGCGTAAATATAAGAAGGATCCTATAATTGTCATCTTCTTCTCTGGCGTGGTAGGCGCTGTGGCGTATCTCTTCTCAAGCTACGTATAGTTACATACTATCGCTTGTAAAATCAGCGCTTAACAGGTAAATTTAGCGCATGGATAAAGAGCAACCGATTGCCAAGGTCAAGAAGACCTCTGATGGCCCGAATTTAGAACAACCAGTCCTCCTCGAACCGAAACTCGAGAAGCGACCAGAACCGCCTGCCGAAGATGTAGACTCGCGCCTGAATTTTAAATTTGGCAAGGAGCGCGTCAGTATTAGGCCTAGCCGCCTATTCCTAATGGCCTTAATTATCGCCATACCCTTCTTCCTAGTACGCAACACGGGGCTCTTCTACAAAAGTTTTAGAACATTCCTAATTATCATAAGACCATTTTTGATCGGAAGTGCGCTGGCCTTTTTGATTAAAATTCCGTTAAACTTTGCCGAAAAGAATGTCTTCAGCAAGTTACCGGGTAGACTCAATCGCTATAAACGCGCCTTCTCCTTATTGACAACTCTGATCTTGATCATCTTGGTACTGGGTTTTTGCATGGGCATTATCTTGCCTCAGATCTTCAATGCTGTGGTCAGTCTTGAGGACAAGCTCAGACATTTCGTGAAGGATCTCAGTCATTATCTAATACAGAATGAATTGAGTGCGAACTACGGACAGCAACTCAGGGAATGGGTCGATAAAATCAGTTGGGAGCAAGTTATCAATAATCTTACATCTTTCTTAAAAGATGGCTCGACCAATATTCTAAAACAGGCAATCTCAACAACAGGTGCCATTGCCTCAGGCACAACCTCTGCTATCTTCGCCTTCTTCTTCATGATCTACGTCTTGACCTCGAAGGAACGCCTTGCTAGACAGGGAAAACGCTTGATTTATTCCTATTTCAGCGAAAGGCGAGCAGACCAGATTCTCTATGTCAGCCAACTAATGCACGATAATTTCTCTGCCTTCATTGGCGGGCAATTCCTCGATGCCGTAATGATCTCCGCCTGGTCATACATTGGCGTATTAATTATTGGCAAGCCCGGCTTGATCATAGTCCCCGTTATCATGGGTATCACCGACCTAGTGCCACTCATTGGTCCCATTATCGGTACCTTCCTGGCAACTCTAGTTGTCCTAATTGAATCTCCTGTTAAGGCGCTGGTCTTCTTCGTCTATCTTCTACTCGCCCAGCAAATTCAGGGCAATGTCATTTATCCGAAGCTCGTCGGCGACAGACTTGGTCTACCTGCAATGTGGACACTAGTAGCTGTCAGTCTCGGTGGTTCGCTGTTTGGAATTGTCGGTATGTGGCTGTTCTGTCCACTATTTGCCGTCATCTATCTGTTGCTTGATGTTGATACTGACAAACGCCTACGCGAACGGGGAATTCAAATCAGCAAGAAGCAAGGAGTGGATATCGTCGCCCAAGAACTCTCTGGACTTGATAGTCATCCCGATTATTGTGAGGTAGAGTTTGAAGAACCTGGAGTAATGCATAAGCTAGGGGAGTTTATTCGTAAGAAGCGAAATAAGAAATAATTAACTAAAAGATTAATGACAAAGAGGCTCTGCGACGGGGCCTCTTTAAATATGTGACTAGAATAAATAATGAGGCCCGAAAAAGAACCTTATTCTATGTGTGATCTGAAGATCGCGATACTACCGCTTAACCAAATTGGTGAAACATAATGTTAGCAATAAGTGCTATTCCGAGATAGACTAGCCCAGCTAAGAGTAGATGCTTGAATTCGCGTTTCTCCTCTTCGCTTTCAACCTCTTCCTTAAACTCACCATACGTTTTTATAGTCTTCCTAGGATATCCCCAGGAAAACATAGATTTCAACATATGACCAATGTATTTAAGTGAAGTGAACTGCCCCATATTGGCAATCCAGCTGAGCAATGCTACGCCGATCATTAAGACGGCAGAAAGAAAGCAGCCATTGGAAATAATTAGGCTAGCATCTTGTGGACTTGGTCCCTTGAATAAACCGTGTGATACAAATACAAATAGTGCTGGCAATAGGCCGCCAACTAGGCAATAGAGAAATTTCTTCATAACTTAAATGGCGGCTGTAGCTTGCACCACAGCCGCCTCTTGTTTTACTTCTGTAGTTCTTCCAAATATTTAACGCGTTCGGCCTCATTACAATAAATGAAGTGTCCAGGCGTAATTTCGATCATCTCTGGTTTATCAAAAGTATAATCATGCTCCAGGAGTGGTGAATAAGTTCTTCTCTGGCGCCTACGCTCATAGTGCGGGTCTGGATAGGGAATCGCAGAGAGCAGTGACTTTGTATATGGATGGAGAGGATGGTGGAAGAGCTCTTCCGAATCCGCCAATTCCACAATCTTACCAAAGTACATAACAGCAATACGATCTGAGAAGTACTTGACGACGGAAAGGTTGTGAGCAATGAAAAGAATCGTTAATCCAAGATTGTCTCGTAACTCATTCATCAGATTGATAACCTGAGCCTGAATGGAGACGTCTAGAGCTGAGATCGGCTCGTCTGCAATAATCAGATCAGGTTCCATGATAATTGCTCTTGCAATACCGATACGCTGTCTTTGACCACCAGAGAACTCATGTGGGTAGCGATCACCGTGCTCACGCACAAGACCAACTCGTTCCAATACCTCATTGACTCGCTGATGAATATAATCCTTATCCTTAACACCCTGAATGATCAGTCCCTCAGAGATAATTTCACGAACCGTCATACGAGGGTTGATTGAGGCAATTGGATCTTGGAAGATCATCTGCATCTTACCCATTAATTCAGGGGTGTTCTCCAACTGCATCTTCGTTCCAAACTTCTTGAGATATTCATCCTTGAAGCGTGCGAGCTCTTCCTTCTCTTTGGCAATTTGAGCATCGTACTTGGCCTTGATCTCCGCGGAACGCTCTGGCTGTTCGCGACAGAGTTGATCTCTGACTGAGGCCAGTCTGGAAATCGCCTCTTCTGTCTTCAGCTCTTCTTGCTTAATGACTAGACGCTTACCCTTATGGCCATCAGCTATTAACTTGCCATTATAGTAGATATGGCCACCACTGGTTTCATAGAGACCAATGATTGAACGGCCTGTTGTAGTCTTACCACAGCCTGATTCACCAACGAGGCCAAAAACCTCACCACGTTTGATATCGAAGCTGACATCGTCTACTGCTTTAATCGCTCTACCTCTGCCAACTGGAAAATACTGGCGGAGATGCTGGACGCTTAAAATTGTATCTGGATTTAAGTGCTTATCTTGCATTGGCGGCCTCCCTTGCTTTCATGCGCTCAATACGCTCCGTGACAATCGGCGGAGGTTCAACCGCAGGTGCTCCTGGAGCTAATAGCCACGTTGCAGCATAGTGCGTATCAGAGATCTTGAACATCGGCGGTTGCTCCTCGAAGTCGATCTTCATAGCGTAATGGTTACGTTCGGCGAAGGCATCACCAACTGGTGGCATAAGCATATTGGGTGGTGTACCTGGTATAGCCATTAGCTTTTCCTTAGTTTCAAGGTCAGGCATAGATGAGAGCAAAGCCCATGTATAAGGGTGGGCTGGCTCGTAGAAGACTTCATCAACATCACCGATTTCAACAATCTTACCGGCATACATTACTGCAATACGGTCAGCCATGTTGGCTACAACACCGAGGTCGTGAGTGATGAAGATAATTGAGAGACCACGTTCTTTCTGGAGATTATTGATCAGCTCTAGGATCTGGGCCTGAATGGTAACGTCAAGAGCCGTCGTCGGTTCGTCACAAATTAGAACATCAGGATTTGAACACAGTGCAATGGCAATGACGATACGTTGACGCATACCACCAGAGAGTTCGAATGGATACTGCTTAAAGCGCAATTCTGGCTGAGGGATTCCTACTTCACGCATCAAGTTGATGGCATGATCTCTAGCCATGGTGGGTGAAATAGTATTTGCTGCCCTTTCGGCTAGTTCGCTACTATGTTGAATTAGCCTCGTTGCCTTATCATCATAATTAGTTTCTGCATCTCTGAGATCAAGCTGTTCAAGACGATCAAGCATACGCGTTGCAGTCTCAGTAAATTTATCCTGAGCCCAATCAAGATCGATTAGATCAAGAGGTACAACCTTCCAGCCTGGATTTTTACCCTTAGCAACGATCTTATCGTGCTTGGCCTTCGAGCGATTGTATCTTCTCTGTTCTTTCTCGTTTTTCTTAATTCCTTCCAGATAACGATTGAGATTATTCTCTAACGTTCTTCTAAACGTATGTAAGGCGCTGTCTTTTCTCAGATCCGTGTTATTAATCGACTTTTGGACAGCATCGGCCATGTGTTTAATAGCTGCTTTGCTCGCCTTACCATCTAGTGGTCTTGCCTCTAGTGCCGGCATTTCCTTTAGAATTACTTGTCTGGCCTCGGCTCTCGACTTCGCAGCTTCTTCCGATGCATAGCGCAGAGCCGATGATAAGTGAACCTTAAACGGATCTATAAAATCATGGTATGCCTTTTGCTCAGAAGCATCATAATTCTGGGCCTCTGGATTGCTCCCATATAAACGGTCGTGCGCGATATAGAAGAACTTTGGTTTCTCCTTGCTGAGCACTGCGGCAATTCCTTCTTCAATTCTGCTGAGGGCTTTTGCCAAATTACTGTAATGCTTTTCGCTCTCAAAAGTTGCCTTTGCATTTCCAAATTCGGAGATCAGGGCCTGGTCCAATACAAACTCATTTTTTGCCTTGGCCATTTCGTGGTCCATTCTCTTCAGATTATTGGCAACATTCTTTTCTACGTGTCTTGAAATGTCGTTTTGCATAACTTTAGCTAAACGACGAGCTTCCGTTGCATGACTTATGGCGTTGGAATATTCAATCTCAAGATTAATTTGCTCTTTTTGAATCTTCTTAAACTTCTCAAGGAGCGAATCAATGTCTGACTTTGGAACACCTCTCTTCGCTGCATCTTCATGCATGCTCTTATCAAGAGCATCGAAGAGTTGCTGTAGATTCTTCTTCGCAGCTTCTCTGTCAGTCTGGTTATTTAGCATGATCGCTTCAGTGATTTGTTTGCCCGTTTTCATGATGGGGTTCAAAGCACTTAGAGGATCCTGGAAGACCATGGAAATTTGCGAACCACGCAACTCATGGAACTCTTCTTCGTCGATCTGTAGAAGGTCCTTGTCGCGGTACAGGATTTCGCCACTCTCATGCATAGCATTAACAGCAGAGATACCCAGAATGGCCTTACTTGTAACTGATTTACCAGAACCTGACTCTCCAACAATCGCCAATGTTTCACCACGGTACAGGTCAAAAGAGATATCTCGTACAGCCTGAACCTTACCATTGGCAGTCCTGAATGAAACCGTCAAATCCTTGACCTGAAGTATCTTATCTCTATTATCTCTTGTCATTATTCTGCACCTCTCATCGAAGGATTAAATGCATCCCTGAGCCCATTACCAAAGAGGTTAAATGAAATTTGCAGTAGGGCAATAAATAGGGCAGGGAAGAAGATTATGTGTGGGTAATCCTGCAGATATGCTTGACCACCCGCCAATAACGTACCTACCGAAGTAGTTGTTGAGCTTGAAAGATCAACTATGCCAAGGTAGGAAAGCGTACTCTCCGAGAAAATGACGCCTGGGATAATGAGAACTACGCTAGTGATAATTGTACCAATAGCATTGGGGAAAATATGTTTCCAGATAATTCTTCTATCAGAAGCACCAAGAGTTCTCGCAGATAGCACGTACTCCTGATGTTTGAATCTGTAGAACTGAGTTCTAGTTAACGAAGACATGCCTATCCAGCCCGTTAACACGAAGGCAAAGAGCAGTGAAACCGCAGGTCCCACCTTCTTCGCTAGGTGAAGCTGGAAGAGCGTAACCGTAATCATAAATGGAACACCACCGAGAATCTCAATGATACGCTCCATGATGATATCGAAGGTGCCGCCGTAATAACCCTCCATAGCTCCAACAAAAGCACCAATACTAAGGTTTAGTACAGATACTAAAATTGCCAGCATAAAGGAGAAGCGCGCACCTGCTGCTAAACATGTATAAATGTCTTGTCCGTATTGATTAGTACCAAATAAGAAGCTCGCCTCTGGTCCTACAAGATATGTATCATTACTTGTATCCTCGGATGCACTAATTACAGAATTACTGTAGCGATAGCGGTAGTAATTGGAATACAGAACTCTAATCGTATAGCCTGTTTGAGTCCTTTGATAGTAGCTGAGAGTACCATCATCAAACGGTACACGAAGGCTTGTGTATTCCTCAGGATCTCCAGTTTTGTAAATCGGCTGGAAGTTACCATCCTTATCGAATTCTACCTCTCCCTTCGCATTTACCTTATACCAAATGTTGGGATCTTCTTTGATTGAATTCGGCACGAAAGAATCTTGCTGTCTTGTATCAATGGCAGGATAAATGACTTGTATTCCTGTCGCATCTTGCCACTTACACAGTTTCTCAAATTCATCTTTCGTGAAGTTTTGGAAGATGATACCAAGAGCTGCGTAATCATCCATTTTCGTCTCGTAGTAGTAACTCGTGGTCTTCTTTCTGCCACGTCTCTTAGTTATCTTTCTCTTTAAAAGGAGTTCCTTAATCGGCTTAGTACCAGTTTCTTCCTCAATTCCACGGTAGTAGTCATAACGGATCTCATTTAAGGTATCTTTTTTAGTGCCGTCCCAAATGCCCAGAGGAGCTAGAAGCTTGCTCTTTGGAATAACTCTCCTATAGTACGGCTCTCTAAAAGCTACCGTAAAATTAGAGAATATCGGCGCAATGATTGCGTAGAGCACTAAAATTAGAATGATAACACCGGCGACGACAGAAGCCTTATTTTTCTTAAATCTAATGAAAGCATCCTGTAAGTAACTTACTGGTTTTGTCTCTAATTCCTTATCCTTAAGTTTGGCATGTTCTTGAACAAATTCAAAACTACCCTCAGGGAGCTTTTCGTGATTGAATTGTTGCTTATCAATATTCATTACTTCTTTGCCCCCATTCTGATTCTTGGGT
>JAUNVU010000011.1:27538-28749 GCA_030537525.1 Eubacteriales bacterium | reverse complement strand
TCCATTTTCTAATTTTTGTTCTAAAAGTTCCAAACGGTGCAACAGTATTTACATGTATAAACTTATACACTTCCCACACCGCTGTTTTGGTTGCTTCATCGGCCCATTTTCTCATATGTGGATGAAATAATTCTTCTTCGCTTAGTGAATCAATCATTTCATAGATAGATTTTATATTATCTTTTAATTTATCTCTCAACACGTCTAGCGATAAATGTGCGTACTTATCCGTAAACCACTGATATAACTCGCCTAATTGATTCCATTTAAAATCACCTGAGGGAGTCTTTACCTGAAGTCCATTTCTTTCGTCTTCTTCCCATTTAAGAAGCAAGGTTGTCCATCCAAGTTGATAAGCAAGATTCTCAGCGGGTGTTCGATCAACCTCATCAACTCTCTTATCTTTTAAAGACTCTGGAATATCATCAAATTCTGAAATATATTTTTCAAAACTTTTCTTTATTTCAGCTTTCAATTCCTCTTTATTTTCGTACTTTCTCATAACACCTCCTACACTAATTTTAACAGGGTAACCGTTAGTCTAGCGTTGTAGGAATTTATAAACAGTTTCTCCTCTTTTGCCTAGAGATTACGTTCCTGGCAAGTCAAGTGACGCGTCGCACTAGTTTCCTAATAAAATAAGCTCTAATCTTTCGACTAGAGCTTATTTATAATAGTCTCAAAAATCCTCTTGTGTCTGCTTCTTAATCTTCTTATCACTACTCCCACTCAATCGTCGCAGGTGGCTTGCTCGTAATGTCATAAACCACGCGATTGATTCCCGGAACCTCGTTGATAATGCGTTTAGAGCACTTGCCCAACACGCTGTGAGGAATCGGCGCCCAGTCTGCAGTCATGAAGTCGCTAGTCGTCACTGCTCTCAAGGCCAGAGTGTAGTCATAGGTTCTGCTATCTCCCTGAACACCAACAGAGCGCATATCTGTAATAACTGCGAAGTACTGGCCGAGTTCACGGTCCAAGCCTGCAAGGGCAATCTCTTCTCTAAAGATAGCATCGGCTTCTCTTAAAATGGCGAGTTTCTCTTCACAAACTTCACCGAGGCAGCGAATGGCGAGGCCTGGACCAGGGAAGGGTTGACGCCAGACCATCTGGGCTGGAATGCCAAGCTCTGTACCGAGTTCTCTAACTTCGTCTTTGAACAGCTCACGAAGTGGCTCAACTAAGCCCTTGAAATCTAGGTTCGGTGGCAG
>JAUNVU010000011.1:0-27438 GCA_030537525.1 Eubacteriales bacterium | reverse complement strand
AGCAGACCATGATCTACAAACACACAGGTCAGCTGATCACCAATAGCCTCGTGGACGAGAACTGCGGCAACTGAAGAATCTACACCACCTGATAGGGCGCAGAGGACTTCGCTGTCGCCAACTTGTTCGCGGATCTTTTGAATCTGTTCCGCACCGTATTTAGCCATCTGCCAGTCACCACTGAGACCGCAGATATCGTAGAGGAAGTTGTGGATCATATCGGTACCGTGGACTGTATGACGGACCTCTGGATGGAATTGCACAGCATAGAATTTACGCTGCTCATCGGCCATAGCGGCTATCGGGCAGGTTTCCGAATTGGCAATTATTTCAAAACCCTCCGGCAAGAGACTGATCAAGTCGGTGTGACTCATCCAGCACTCGTTTTCTCCTGCTAGTCCAGAAAAGAGAGGGGATCTTGCATCCAGTTTGACTGCTGTTGCGCCATATTCCCGCTTGCTGGCAGGCGAAACTTCACCTCCTAGATGCTGCGCCATAAGCTGCGCCCCGTAGCAGATACCGAGGATAGGAATCTCCAGCTCAAAGATTCTAGGATCAACTGTCGGCGCACCCTCCTCATTGACGGATGCTGGTCCGCCACTGAAAATGATGCCTCGGTAAGCTCTTCTTTGAATTTCCTCTATTGGGATATCTGCTGGTTTCACCTCACAATAAACATGTTCTTCACGAACCCGTCTAGCAATTAGCTGTTTGTATTGGCCACCAAAATCAAGAATTAGAACGCTCTCGCGCATTGCGTGCATAGTATCAAGCCTCTTTTTGTTTATTTTTCTCTATCCTACTTTTTCTCGAGTATTCTGACAAGAAAGAATCCTGCATACCCTGGGTTTCTGCCATTGCTTCTCTACGTCACCAGTGAACTCGTTTTTAGGCTCGATACTTCGTACGGTTAGAGTATCATAGAAAATAAGGAGCTTCCTATGGATATTTATCAGGCAAAGATCAAGCGAGTTGAAGAGCGCTTTGACTCAATTTTTTCTTACTATCTCGAAATTCCAGATGAGTTCAGCTGGGAGCTTGGCACCAATGTGCAAATCGCTCTTCCTGGCTTCCAAGATGGTGAACAAATTGATGAGGATCTTGTCCGTCGTCTCTCTATCATGACACTGAATGAAGAAGGCGAAATTGGCTTTTGCACCAGAATTCGTGAGCCTCGTTCTCTTTATAAAGAGAAATTATCTAAACTAGGTCCTGGTGATTCACTCTTTCTCTTCGATCCAATTAGTCGCGTGAAGTTTGTCGACCAGAATCGTCCTCTTGTTCTCTTGAGCCATGGTGTCGGCGTGACCTCGTATCGGACGTTGGTTTTAGACTATGTCAAATGGGCTTCAGCTAATCACAAGCTGCATCTCATCAATGTTGAGCGGGACTCCTCTGAACTCTTCCCAGAGCTGCGAGAACTCAGTGGTAGGCACGGTTTCGAGCTGCACACTGTAGCGGATCGGGCGGCTTACAATCAGCTGCTTGAGTCCGAAAAGGAGCTGCTCAAGGAGAGTGAGGTCTTCATCATCGGCAGCAAGGAATTCATCGTCGCCAATATCAAGAAGCTACGAGAACTCGGCGTCCGCGATGAGCAGATGCACCTGGATAAGAAGCCAGAAAAGCGCAACATGTTATTTAACCTCGCCGATCAGGCATAGTAAGCGCAGCCGCTGACTAAACAAGTTATCATAGCCGCTGGTCCTTCAGAGTCGTAACAATCGCCGATCAGGCATAGGCGATACGATCTCTGGCAAGCTTGCGACCAGATCTTTACTAGTCTGCCAGTCTGATTCAGCAAACTACCAACCATCAGGCGGCCCTGTCACTGTGCACACAGTTGGCGGTGCCGCCTTTATATCCGCCATTTTTCTCCCTTGACTTTTCCACCCAAGACTTGAAAATTAAGTATATGCTCGCGGGCGTTCGACGAGCTGGAAAAGAGGCATATATGTACGATCTAATTGTTATCGGAGCTGGCCCCGCAGGTGTCAGTGCTGCACTCTACGCCCGTTCGCGCGGCCTGAATCTTCTAGTCATCGAGCAGGAGGCCGTCGGTGGCCTCATTGGCAAGGTATCGCTAGTCAGTCATTTCAGCTCGGTCAAGCCCGGTGAAACCGGCCCCGAATTTGCCAAGCGCTTGCAGGCGCAACTCGAGGCTGCTGAAATTCCAATAGTCTACGAAAAAATTCTAAAAGTTGAAAAGACTCCCGATGGCTTCGTGGCAAAAGCCCGGGACAAGGAGTTCACTGCCACTAAATTGATCATTGCGGCTGGCGTTCGTCCGAAGGAACTACCTATTGAAATACCAAACAATGTGACTATCCACAATTGGGCGCTAGGCCGAGAAGAACTCGTCAGAGACAAAACCGTCGTGATGAATGGCGGCTCAGACGGGGCTGCAAAAGAGGCCTTGTATCTGGCCAAATTCGCAAAGCAAGTCCATATCGTCCAAGATCAGGACCGCCTGCTCTGCATCGCCGAATTTAAAGAGCAAATCGAGGCGGCAAATAATATCGAAGTTCACTGCTCGAGCACCCTCACTGCTTTCGATGTCCAAGACAAGAAGCTGGTCGGCGTAAAACTTAGTAGTGGTGAAATCACCGATCCCAATGGACTTGAAGTGTTCGCGATGATTGGCTTGGTAGGCAATACCGAGGCTTTTGCCAAACTGGTAAATCTCAAGAACAGCTTCATCGAAGCTCACGATCTCCCAGCTGGGCTGTTCGTGGCTGGCGATATTGCCGTAAAGGACATTAAACAGGTAGCAACTGCTGTGGCCTCCGGCTGTCAAGCTGGTATTCTCGCAGCGAAGTAATTTTAGGGGTGGCCACTGGCCGCCTTTTTGAATTTTTTGGAGTTTGTATGGACTGGCAATTTATCTTAAATCAGGCTGATAATTTGGATTCCCAAGCGCTCTGGGATCTGCTGATCAATTCTCTGGCCCAAGCCGAGCTCGGGATCTTCGGGCTAAGTAATTGGGAGGAGCTCTTATCCGACCACTTACGAGCTGAGGCCGCGCATTGGGCGGAACTGGCAAAACCTCTGCGAGCTTATGGCCAACTGGAGGACCTCCATGCTCAAGTCCTTGCTCTGGCCAAGCTCAGAAGCGAGCTAATGCTGACTCCGCCTATTGAAGAAAATTTACTTATGAAAACTGCAGTGGTGCTTTTTGCCGCAGATAATCAGGTGGTCTATGAGGGGGTCAGTCAGTCTGGCTTCGAGCTGACGGCGCAAGTTTTTAAGAATATTGCGGCTGGTGAAGCTTCTATAGCTATCCTGGCCGAAGCCCAAGGGCTTGATCTGCTGGCCTTTAATCTCGGAATTATGCAGCGCCGTACTGGTGAGCAGCAGCCAGTTTTAGCAGAGCTGGACAGGCTCCTGGAGCAGGCAAATCTTGCTGGCCGTCAGGTTTTCGACCTCGTGATTAGGCCTGATGGTGCTGGTAATATCCGACGCGAGGCGGCCCTTTCTTGGCCTGATTTAATCGAGGCCATGGCCGTGGGTTTCAGGACTGCCGAGAAATTAATTTTAAGCGGTACTGACTGCATCATCGGCGCGGAGCTAGGAAGTGGCAATACGACTAGTTCAGCCTGTGTAGCTGCGAAATTGCTGGGCCTCAAGGCAGAAGAAGTTGCGGGACGTGGTGCTGGCCTATCTGACCAAGCTCTGCTGAAAAAACAAGCGGTGATCAAGGATGCTCTAGCAAGAACTACCGCCTCCCAAGCACTAGATATTTTACGAGAGCTTGGCGGCCTCGACCTAGCTGCCCTTTTAGGTCTCTATCTGGGGGCCCATGTCCACGCCTGTCCGATTGTTCTAGACGGACTGATTTCTCTGGCTGCAGCCTCTCTATTACAGAGCTTAATACCAGCTGCCGCCAATAATTTCTTGGCCAGCCACCTGGCCAAAGAGCGGGGTGCGCATCGGCTGGCAGAGAGATTCTCCTTCCAGGCTCCTCTGCGACTCGATCTGGCCATGGGAGAAGGTGCAGGGGCTTCCTTTATCTTGCCACTTCTCGAGCAATGTCACCTCCTATATAGACGTCTACCCAAATTTGAGGAGGTCGATCTTGAGCCTTTCCGCGACTATAGCCAGGCAAGGTCTCAACTAGAACTCATCGCCTTTCCTGAAGAATTTTATAAGTCTGGCGAGGTCAGCCTAGTAATTGGCGGTGAAAAATCAGGAAAGTCGGACTTCACAGAGGCCGAGGCTTTTGCCCTTGCTAATTCCATCCAGAAGCCGCTACTCTATGTCGCAACTCTCTACATCGGCGATGATGAGGAGAATCTGACTAGGGCTAGGCGGCATCAGAGCAGGCGGGCGGGCTATGGTTTTAAGAATCTAGAGATTTATTTTGATTTTAATTCCGAGCAGCTGAAATTGCCAAAAAATCATATTGTGCTTTTAGATTCGCTAGGCAATCTGCTAGCCAATCGTCTATACCGGCCTGTGGATGGTGATTTTCTAATTAGTGAAGATCCTGACGACTTGATTGTGGCCGAGCTCTTCGAGGCCGTCATGAGTCTGGCTAGACGCTCTGCTCACCTCTTCATTGTGGCCGATGATCTGGCCAGGAGCATGCCGCCTGCCGCCGTCGAGAGCAAGCGCTTCATCCGCCTGCATGGCAAATTACTACAGGCCATAGGGCGCGAGGGGCGAGCTAATCTCTTCGAGCTTGTAGCAGGTATTCCGACTCTGCTGAAGCGTTCTGAGCAAATTAACTGATGCACAAACTGAATTAACTCTAGTGTTTTAGCTAAAATTAGCGACTGCAAACTTCCATAAAAGAGTTTATACTTTAGCTAATGCAATTATTTGGAGGTTTCTAATGAATAGATCTTCTTGTACGACTGTACTAGTTGGCAAAAAGGCCAGTATTGACGGCTCTATCATGATCGCCAGAACTGAGGACTACCACGGTCCCATCAATCCCAAGACCTTCGTCGTCCACGCCCCAGAACAGGGTGAGAACAGAACATTTTTCTCGGAAAATACGAAATTGACCTATGAGCTGCCAAATCAGGCTCTGCGCTACACGGCAACGCCTTCAGATGATCCCAATGAGGCGGGCAATTATGCTTCGGCCAGTATCAATGAGGCCAATGTTGCCACCAGCTCTACTGAGAGTCTCTACGGCAATGAGAAGGTCTTAGCCTACGACCCACTGATCCCTGGCGGAGTGGCTGAAGACGCCATCAATGACGTCGTTGCTCCTTATATCAGGTCGGCTCGTGAAGGTGTCATCTACCTCGGTGAAATGATTAAGAAATACGGCTCTGCCGAGGGCAATGGTATTCTCTTCGCCGACTGTGAAGAGGCCTGGTACATGGAAATTCCCACTGGTCATCACTGGGTCGCCGTCCGCATACCCGATGACTGCTACGCCGTGGCACCTAATCACGTTTGTATTGAAGAAATTAAGTTCGATGATCCTGCTAACTACCTCTTCTCCGAGGGCATTCAGGAATTTGTCGAGAAGTATCAGCTGAATCCCAATCCGGGAAGCTTCAACTTCCGTAAGATCTTTGGCACCTACAGAGAGCTCGATAGAGTCTACAATACACCACGCCAGTGGTTTGCCCATAAGATCTTAGATCCCAGTACTGACTACGATCCCACATCTGGTGACATCCCCTTCCTCGGCAAGGCCAAGCGCCTGATCTCCCACGAAGACGTCGCCGCTGTACTCTCTTCTCACTATAATGAGACTGTCTATGACCCCATCGGCAAACTCGGTACAGAGGCCGAGAAGAAGCGCTTCCGCTCCATATCTCTATCACGCACCTCCCAGGGCCACGTTCTCCAGATGCGTCCCGAGCTGCCCGAGCGCCTGCGCGGCATCACCTGGCTGTCCTTTGGCACCAGTGCCTTCAATCCCTACATCCCCTATTTCAGTTACATCGAAGACACTCCAGTTCAGTACAAGACTGTCCCGCAGGAAGTGGACCTCGAGAACGCCTATTGGTTGGCCAAGCTCTTTGGCTACTATGCCGAGCACCACTATGCCGACTTCCACCGTGAGACCGAAGAGTATCGCTACGCCATGATGGCCTACGGCAGACGTCGCGTTTCTGAGATTATCGAAGGGGCAAAAGGCAAGAGTGACGAGGACTTGCTCCAATACCTGACTTTGGAGAATCAGAAGACTGCCGATTACTACATAAGTGAAACCCAGAAGAAGTTAAAATCCTACATGAAGCGAGCCCTCGCAGATTCGAAGCTCTCCTTCTTGATGGATAAGAATCTCTAATTTACAACTAAGAGTTTTAGACTGACCCCCGATTGTTTGATCTAAAAGAGATCGACTGAAGGGGGTCTTATTTTTTACTTTACTATGCAGCGTTTTTTTGCCAATATATTAGCGAGAAAGCGTAATTGCCAGGAGGTTATGATGTCTTTTTGTCCCTTCTTCATAGATCTCAAAGATCTACCAATTATGGTAGTCGGTGAGTCCCACGAAGCTTATCAGATCTGCAAGACCCTAGTCGCCAAAGAGGCGCTGGTCACAATTTGGACCAAGGAGATCTCTGCACCTCTCCGTCAGTTGAAAGATGAGGCCAAGGACCACCTCTCAATTCTCAGGGCCGAGCTGACTCCTGAGATGGCAGAGCAGATACTGGCGGGGAAGAATGCCCCGAGACTGCTCTTTATAGCCGCCGACGATCCTGCGTATGGCCTCAGGCTTCAAGAAATCGCCAAGCAGCATCGCGTCTTGTGCCAGCTAATTGGCGATTCGCAATCTCTTCTGCAAATTGGCAATCTCGTAGATAGAGGCGGGCTGTCCCTTGCCGTCTTTGCAAATGACTGTCCAGAACTAGCTACTGCTATACAAGCAGAGATTGATGAGTACTATTCTAGAAACTGGCGGGCTGCTTATTATAAGTTCAAGGAATTATCTGAAAGTTTCGAACTTGGCAAATTGAGCCCTGCCGAGCGCAGTATAGAGCTTGGCAAATTAGCAAGAGCCCTGGTCAAGGCTGAGGGTAATCTCGAAGATGCCCTGGGCATACTCTCTGGCAATCTCGAAATACATGAGGAGAACTAGCCTATTTACAGGACTAGCAGAGGCCATTGCGCTCTACACAATATGGCCGCTGCGCGGTATTCACTGGCAGTCAGAGGGGCGGTCGCGCGCCCTACTGTTCATGCCGTTAATCGGCTTCGTTAAGGCTTGCTTATTAACTATTTTATATTTCGGCTTGACTGCTATATATACGGCTTTGAATTGCTCGCAAATTCCTCTACTCAATAATCTTTACAGCTTCTTAATTACCGCATTACTGCTCTTCTTCACAGCTGGATTCTCAGGCTTCATGCATCTTGACGCCTATCTGGACTACCACGATGCAAGAGCTTCAAAACTCGAGCCTAAGCGGCAGCTTGAGATCATGGCAGATCCTCATCTCGGAGCCTTTGCCGTCATTCGACTCTTTTTCTTCCTCTTCACCGCCGCCGCCCTACTCTACTCAACTGTCAGCCTCTATAACAAGATATTTTTCGGCCTAGGAGCCCCTACGGCTGAAGAAGTGCAGCTGTCAAAGATGCTATTTCTGAGCTGCACTTTGCAAAATGCCTGTCTGATAGCTACTGCCTATGCTCTCGCAGCTAGGTTGGTCTATAATTTGCCAAAAGCCAAGGAACATGGACTAGCTCATGACTTTTCCCAGGTGCAGACGAAACAACACGCCAATAGCTTAGTCCTTATGGCAAGTTTCTTTGTGGCCGTCAACGGACTGCTTAGCTATGTAAACGGGAGAAGTTTCGGGAGACTGCTCCCTGCCCTCGTACTCTTCAGCAGTTATTTAATATTCCTAATTATTTTCGGGCAATTTAAAGAACGCCAGCTGCTGCGTAAATTCGGCGGCATCACTGGCGATCTTGCTGGCCACTATCTCTGCATATTAGAGATGATTTCTCTAGTCTTCTGCTTCGCTTTCGCGCTAATCTTCTACCTTCCTCAATAATAGCGAGCACCAGTCTCCCTGCGTACGCTCTTCTAATAATTCATAGCCGTTATTTTCAAATAGACTAAGTAAATCGCATTTAGCCTCTTCAAGTATGCCCGAGAGGAGCAGCCTGCCGTCTCTTTCTAATTTCTCAGAGTATTCTGGCAGTAATTTCTCGTGCAATCTAGTGATGAGGTTTGCGATTATGAGCTCGTATTGCGACTGCCTACTGTCACGCAATTCGCCTACATGGCAATCTAGTTCTAGCTCATTACACTCGCAATTGGCCCTCGCTCGTTCTACAGCATAGGGGTCTAGGTCGATGAGTTCGACTGGTGCTCCCGTCAAGAGGTGGGCAGCGATGCCGAGGATACCCGTACCACAACCAAGGTCTAAGATCTTCGCATCAGCAGCATAGTTTGGCATTAGACGGTCGAGAGTCTCGAGGCAGAGTAGGGTCGTGGGATGAGTCCCTGAGCCAAAGGCCGCACCAGGTTCTAGAAGGAGGAGCTGCCGCCCTTCAGGGGTTGGATCCGTCCGCCAGACGGGTCTCAGAAATAAGCGCTTGCCGATTTCGGCTGCTTGGAAAAATTGCTTCCAGTTTTCCGCCCAGTCCACCTCTTCTACAGGACTTTCGCCCAAATAGTCTATCTTGGCGCCTAGATTCTCTTCAATTAGCTTGAGCTGTGGACGCAATAATTCTTCGACGAAGAAGCCTAGGTCCAAATAATCTAAAGGCAGATTTTCATAGCATTGGTAGCTGAAGTCTGGGGCTTTTGCCGCCTTGATTTCTAACTTGGCTGCGGCATTCTCACGAAAGTTAAAGTAGGCCTTTAAGTGGACTTCTGCGGGTAGCTCTGCAAGATATTCCTCCGCTTGGTAATCTGGTGTTTCCTCTGTAATTAGCTCGGCAAATTCCTGGCGATCCTGGCTCTCAATACCGGCCGAGCCCACAGCAAGAAGCCACTCAGATAAAATCTCAGTGGCCTCGTGGGACAGGCTAAAGTCCAATGTCAGTAAATTATTTATCACTAAATATCCCCTTAATCTTGTCAAAGAATGACGGGCTCTCCTTGTAGTGGCTCTCATTTAGAGATTCTTCAAAGCGCGTTAGTAGTTCTTTCTGCTCGTTATTGAGATTTCTCGGTACCTCGAGCTTGACTCTAAACTTGTGATCGCCTCGTTGACGATTATTGCGAATATTGACTATGCCCTTGCCCTTGATGGTGTAGACATCTCCAGGCTGCGTACCCTCTTGTAGCTTAAAGGTTACAGGCCCATCAATAGTCGGCACCTGCACTTCACTGCCAAGGGTCGCCTGGGCATAAGTGATTGGTAGCTCGCAGAAGGTATTGATGCCGTCGCGTTTAAACACAGGGTGGGGTCTGATCTGAACCTCGATATAGAGGTCACCAGCAGGTCCGCCGCGATAACCAGGTTCGCCCTCACCACTGAGAGTGAGCATTTCGTGCTCATTAATACCCGCAGGAATCTTCACTGAGAAGCGCTTCGTCTTCTTGATTCGCCCTGTACCGTGACAATTGGCACAGGGGGTCTTGATCTCGACCCCTGAGCCACCGCAGTTTGCACAAGTCTGAGTTGACATCATCTGGCCGAAAATCGTCTGCTGAACACGTTGAACCTGTCCTGATCCCTGACAGACGGAACAAGCTGGTGGCGCCTTGCCATCCGCGGTACCATAGCCGTTACAGCTATCGCAATTATCTTCCTTGCGAATGGAAATCTCACGCTCACAGCCAAAGGCCGCCTCGAGGAAGTCGAGATTCAGTCGATAGCGCAAATTTGCACCTGGCACAGGTGCATTCGGATTGGCCTGGCCACCCTGGCCAAAACCGAAGCCCGAAGCTCTATTAAAACCGCCGAAACCTGAGAAGCTACCACCCAAGTCGCCAAAGATCGAGTTGAATAGATCGTGCAAGTCGACATTGACCCCGCCAGTATAGCCACCGCCGAAGCCGTTGGGATCGACGCCGGCATGACCGAATTGGTCATATTTCTTGCGTTTTTCTGCATTGGAGAGCACTTCGAAGGCCTCATTGGCCTCCTTAAACTTCTCCTCAGCAGTCTTATCCGAGGGATTGACGTCTGGGTGATATTTCTTAGCCAGTTTCCAGTAGGCCTTCTTGATTTCGGCATCAGAAGCCGTCTTGTCGACTCCTAAAACCTCGTAATAATCTCTTTTTGCGGCCAAAATTTACTCCTTGTGAAATGGCCCGCCACTAACTAGTAGCGGGCCAATAATTTCTAATCTTGATTTAATTTATTCCTCAGAACCGACATCCTTGAAGTCAGCTTCATAGCTTTGCTGTCCGTTTGGTCCTGCTTGCGCTTCGCCTTGCTGTCCTGCCTGAGCCTGGGCCTCTTGAGCCTGCTGGTAGATCTTTTCAGAGATCTTGTAGAAGGACTCTTGGAGAGCCTGGGTGTCTGCCTTGATCGCTTCTATATCATCGGTTTTTACTGTTTCCTTGAGCTTCTCAATGGCGTCTTCTACAGGCTTCTTCTCGTCTGCGGTGATCTTGTCGGCGAGGTCCTTGAGTGCCTTCTCGCTCTGGTAAATAGCGGCATCTGCTGAGTTTCTGACCTCGATTTCTTCCTTCTTCTGCTTGTCCTCAGCAGCGAACTTCTCAGCTTCTTTGACAGCCTTGTCGATCTCTTCATCCGAGAGATTAGAGCTTGCCGTAATGGTGATGTGCTGGGTCTTGTTGGTACCTTTATCTACTGCCGAGACATTGACAATACCGTTGGCGTCAATGTCGAAGGTGACTTCGATCTGAGGGACACCACGTGGGGCTGGAGCAATGCCATCGAGGTGGAAGCGACCAAGTGTCTTATTATCCTTGGCGAAGTCACGCTCACCCTGGAGGACATGGACTTCAACCGAGCTCTGATTATCTGCAGCCGTGGAGAAGATCTGGCTCTTCTTGGTCGGAATCGTGGTATTGCGTTCAATGATTCTGGTCATGACACCGCCGAGGGTTTCGATACCGAGAGAGAGTGGCGTGACGTCTAGGAGGACCATACCCTCAACATCGCCACCAAGAACACCAGCCTGAATGGCGGCCCCAAGCGCTACACACTCGTCGGGGTTAATGCCCTTATATGGCTCTTGCTTGAAGTAGTTCTGGACACGCTCTTGAACAGCAGGGATTCTGGTTGAACCACCGACCAAGAGCACCTTGGAAATCTCCGAAGGCTGTAAGCTGGCATCCTTCATGGCTGCTGCGACAGGACCCATGGCTTGATCAATTAGATCGTCGGTGAGTTCGTTGAACTTAGCTCTGGTCAGAGTCATATCGAGGTGGCGTGGGCCTGAGGCATCGGCCGTGATATATGGCAGGTTGATATTAGTGCTCTGAGTCTGTGACAGATCGATTTTCGCCTTCTCCGCAGCCTCTCTCAAGCGTTGCATGGCCATCTTGTCAGTGCTGAGATCTAGACCCTGCTCACGCTTGGTCTCTTCAACCATCCACTTGACGATGCGCTCGTCGAAGTCGTCACCGCCGAGGCGGTTATTGCCACTGGTTGCCAGTACCTGGAAGACACCGTCGCCGATGTCGAGGATGGAGACGTCAAATGTACCACCACCGAGGTCGAAGACCACTATCTTCTGCTCTTCTTCTTTATCTAGACCATAGGCCAAGGCCGCAGCCGTTGGCTCATTGATAATTCTCTCGACTTCTAGACCAGCTATTTTACCGGCATCCTTGGTTGCCTGACGCTGGGCGTCTGAGAAGTAGGCTGGGACGGTGATGACTGCCTTGGTGACCTTGGTGCCAAGATAGCTTTCAGCATCCTGCTTTAACTTCTGTAGGACCATTGCCGAAATCTCTTGAGGAGAGAATTTCTTATCGTCTATGCTAACTTCGTGATTGCTGCCCATCTCGCGCTTAATCGATTGGATAGTGCGATCTGGGTTGGTGACGGCTTGGCGCTTGGCGATTTGACCGACTAGGCGCTCGCCATCCTTAGTGAAGGCGACTACTGATGGTGTCGTTCTAGCACCTACGTCATTGGGGATGACCTTCGCATCGCCACCTTCCATTACTGCTACGCATGAATTAGTTGTTCCTAAGTCAATTCCGATTGTCTTGCTCATAATTCCTCCTGTGAATCAAATGATTTTTTCTTTTATTTAATTTGCTACTTGGACTTGGGCGTGACGGAGCACGCGCTCGCCCTTCTTGTAGCCCTTTTTGAATACCTGAACCACTTCATTTTCTCCAAGTTCGGGATCTTCTAAGTGGTGGAGAGCCTCGTGCCACTTGGGATCAAATTGGCTACCTTGACCCTCAATTTCTTCGATACCGAGCTTCTGCATGGTGTCAAGGGCCTGCCTCCTGACAAGCTCTACACCTTCAGCTAGCTTCTTACCCTCAGGCGTCTTCACCTGTTCCGAGGCCTCAATCGCCCGATCCAGATTGTCCAAGACCTCGAGCCAGGCGCTGCTGACATCGACTACGGCATCTTCATAGCGCAAGGCCAGCTCCTGGGTACTGCGCTTACGATAGTTCTCGTATTCGGCTTGGAGCCTGAGAAAGCGATCTTGAAGCTCAGCATTTGCCTCTTGTAATTCTGCCAACTCTGCCTCTCGAGTCTCGTTTGCCAGATTCTGCTCTCGAGACTCCTCAGCTTCAGCAGTCTGTTCCTGCTCTACTTCAGGCTTATCTTTAGGCTTCTTCTTCGACATCTAAATCCTCCTTGGCAAGCTCTGGCCGCGAACGGCTGAGACTCTGCTGTAGATACTTTATTTTCGAAATTATCGAGCTGTAGGCCATGCGGCGGGGCCCGATGACAGCAATCTGACCACGCAGATTATTGCCCTTGCTGTAGTTTGCAGCAATTAGCGAAAGGTCGGATAGGCCGGCAAAGGCCAACTCCTGGCCAATCTTCACCAGTGGTAGCAAGGACTCCTCATGAGGCTCTAGATAGGTCAGAAGCCCACCGGGATTGCGAAACTCAGAAAAGGTCAGATTGGCTCGCTCTGGGTCCTGAAATTCTGGCTGCTGCAAGAGTAAATGCTCACCTTCTACATAGATTTCAAGGTTCTGGGCGGCCTGTATGCCACTCATGACGGCCTTAACTACTTGTTCCGCCTGGCCATCTTCTAGCTGTAATAAGAACAGCGAAGAGGCGATCTCTTCTGCTGAGATCTCACTTAGACGTTGACCTGCAAGTCCCTCTTCGAGTGCCTTGGCCAGGGCTTCGACCTCCTCCTTGCCGAGAGTCGGGGCCAGTTCAAGTAAGAAGTCCTTAACTATTCCTGAGCTCAGGACCATGACACAAAGTGCCCTACCCGCCTCGATTAAGATCAAGTGGAGATGACGCAGTTCACTGGCCTCGTATTGTGGCAAGAGAACCATTGCCGTGAGCCCCGTTACCACAGATAGACTGTGTGCTGCTGCCCTCAAAGTTGATTCTAGCTCGCGTAAATTCTCATCTAAAAAAGAGTGAAGAGAAGCTCGTTCTGCAGCCTGCAGCTGGTACGGTGTCAGTAGGTCGTCGACATAGACTCGATAACCCAGGTCTGTCGGTACCCGACCTGCTGAGGTATGCGGTTGCTCTAGGAAGCCGGCATTCTCCAGATCCGCCATTTCCTTGCGAACCGTAGCGGAAGAGATCTGCCAATTCTGGCTGGCCAGGAGGCTCTTTGAACCCACGGGCTCGGCCTCGGCAATATAGGTCTCTACTATAGCCTTGAGAATTCGACGTTGGCGATCCGTCAGTTGCAGCGCCAGGTCTCGACTTCTATTTAGCTGATTTTGCGACAAGCTCATACACCCTTTCTAGCGAATTAGCACTCTCATCTCTCGAGTGCCAAAGCTAGTTTAATTGGCGTTGTCAGGACTGTCAATTGGCGAATTGGGCTTACTTGTCACAGAAATGTGAACTTTTGTGACCTAAATAAAAACTTCGAAAACTTGATTGGCCAGATCCTCCCCAAGAGGCGTTAAGCGGTAACTGTCAAGCTGCTGGTAGATCAGCCCGCGTCGGCATAATTCGGCTAATTCCGGCCCGTAGTCAGTGCTCAGTTCTCGCTTGAAGCGGATACGGTATGCGTCGGCAGAAATACCCGCCATTTTTCGAAAGCCAAGTAAGATATAGTCTTGCCGCTCACTGCTCTCGGAAAGAACTTCCTCTAAGATGGCCATTTCTAAATACTCAGTTCCAGGCTCGCTATATATTCTCAAGAACTTATTTAAATCTGCCTCTATTTGATACCGCACACCTGCATAATAGCCACTGGCAGCAGGGCCAAGAGCGAGATAGGGAACCAGCTGCCAATAGCGATTATTATGCTGTGACTGATAACCCTGCTTGGCAAAGGAGGAGATCTCGTAGTGCTCGAAGCCCTGGGCTTTTGCCTCCTTCTTCAGTCGATAGTAGAATGCTCGCTCTAGTTCTTCTGAAGGGAGCTCCCTCAGGCCGAGGTCGTAATCTTCTATGTAGTGGCGGTAAAAGGCTGTGTTCTCGGCGAGGATCAAGGAATAGGCTGAAAAATGTTCGACGTCTAGGGCGAAGAGGCAGTCTAGATCTTTGGCGAAGCCCTCCATGCTCTGTCCAGGGAGGCCGAAGATTAGGTCTGTGGAGATATTTTGAAAGCCCGCCGTGCGTGCCGCCTCATAGGCTCGTAGGAAGCCTCGAAGATCGTGTTTTCTGCCAAGTTCTTGCAAGCTCAGGTCATCGCTAGTCTGAAGACCCAAGGAAAGGCGGTTGATACCAGCCGCCAGATAACCGTCAGCACGGCGTAAATTGAATGAGCTCGGATTGGCCTCCAAGGTAATTTCTGGCTCTGGCGCCAAGAGAGCATTGGCCTCTAGCCTGCCGATAAATTCTTTATAGAAATCAGGGGCTATTAGTGAGGGTGTACCGCCGCCAAAGTACAGGGTTTCCAGTGGCTTGACTGCAATCTGTCGGTCATGGATCAAGGAGTCCAGCTGGTTTAAAAGGGCGTGGCAAAAGCCCAGCAGTTCGCCACCGCAGGCTGTCTTAGTGTAGAAATCGCAGTAGAGACAGCGGGCCTGGCAAAAGGGGATGTGGACATAAAGAGAGCTTGCCGCAGCCAGGGACGGAGCTGATAATTTGCCCTCTGACTTCTGTTCTTTAATTAGATTTTGTAGCTGCATATTTGAAGGGGAAGTCGGGGATGTCCTGGCCCGTGGTCCGGCGTAGGCAATAGACTATCTGTTCGACAAATTTCTGGAGGCTAGGCGAGCGATTTTCGATGAGTTCTAGCTCCCTACCTATTCTTTCTGACCACTCCATTTTATAAGCCCCGATATAGTAGTAATCATCACTGTCTCGCGAGCTGACAGCCCTGTGTAGGATCACTTTAGCGAGGTATTCCCAGGTGCCGATGATTTCGTCTTGAGGATACTTATATAGTAATTTCTTATCACAGTCGGGATAGGCTCTGAGTACGGCCTTGGGATCACCTAGCAGCCAGGCTTCAAACTCCTCTGTGGCAATGCCAATAACTCTGAAAAAGCCTGGGCTGAAGACATCAAAGCAGTGGGCTAGCTGGCCATACAACTTGTCTACCTCATCATCGTCGGCATCTAGACTGACCACCAGACAAGTCGTCGAAGGATTGCTGGACTGTGCATAGGCCCGCAATTTGGCAGGCAGTAGTTCCAGAAGTGATCTAGCTTGCGGGCGCGGCCGCTCTGAGAGATCTTTAGGCAGACTGCCCTTGCCTCTGTGGAAAAAGATCTCCACTTTTAAATAAAGCTGATAAAAATCAATAAGCTCTTTAAATATCCGCCTTAAAACTGGCACCGATGAGCGATCCTCAGTTAAGACGAGAAATTTAAGGTGGTCTGTCAATCTCGCTCCTTATACCAAGTCTCACTAGCCTGACTCAAGTGACCGCTATACCACATACTTCCCAGGCTAACCCCTTCTTTATACATGGCTTGCACCTTGGCCTTATCCCCGAGCCAGGTGGCCTGGACCTTTGCCTCTTCGGCTGCCAGTCCTTCCCTCTCCATCACCCAGACTTCTTCTGGGCGCAAATTGTCTAACAAAATATTGCTGTGTGATGAGAGGATGATCTGGCAATCCCAGTTGTGATCAAGATAGATTCTCATCTCGCGAATCAAGTCTTCGACTTGTTCGTGGTAGAGACCAGCCTCTGGGCTGTCTAGGCAGATCAGGCTGTAGTCACCTTCTAGTAGTAGGTAATAGAGAAAGAGCTTGAGATTTCCAGAAGTCAGCTGGCGATCGAGATTGCCGTCGCCTGTGATCTTCGTGTCGGGAATCTTGTCTAAGATTCGCTCTACAGTCTGCAGCTTCTCAACACGCCTATCATCCCTCTGCTGATAGTAGGCGAGGACATTTCTCGCATTGCTAAAATCGGCCGCCAGACGCGTCTCCACCCCAGGTCTAACCCTGGCTGGGAGGCGGTTGAGATCAAAGGGATCTTGGGTGACAAAGCAGTTCGCTATCTGTCTGTAAAGCCAGGCGAGGGAGGGATATTGCAGCATCCTGCCATAGATGGCTAGGGCCTGCAAACTGTCGTCGAGAAGTTCTATTGGCTCCTGCTCATCTAGGGTACTAGGCCCTTCGGCATTCGGCCTTTCAGGTCTGAGCCAGCCCTCGCCATTTTGCACCTCTAAGAGCACTTCCGTACCCTGTCGAGAATGCTTCAAAACTCTTTCATATTGAACCTTGGTCTCGTAGTCTTCGGAGATGAACTCCAGCTCATAGCGCAGATATTCCTTGAAGCTTGGCCGATAGAAGTTCAGACCCAAACCAATGCTCTTGCCATCCTGATCTGCATAGTTTAATAGGGAGTCAAAACCTGCATCGGCAATGCGTTCGGCAGCTAATTCTGGCCCATACAGTAGACTCTGAGAGAGGAAGTGCAGAGCCAGAAATACCGAGGACTTGCCAGTCGAGCTCCTGCCCAAGAGGCAGCTCAGAGAGTTGAGGCGGTGGTCCTTGGCGCTCTCCCGCGGGCCAGGACCCTCCCCACTCGCTTCGATATCAGCAAAACTCAAGCCCAGCTGAAACTGATCCAGGATGGCGAAGTGCTGCGTGTCAAAACCGACTAACATCAATTACTCCTAGATCTGAGGTCCATTGGGGTCTGCTTCAGCCTTGTGGAGGAAGCGACCGACTAATTCATCATTCATCTGATCCTTATACTTCTCGCTCTGGCGATCTTCGTCACTCGAAGCATCCTGCCTATCGGCATCCACACCCTGCCAGATTTCTTGGCCAGCGGCGACTAGATTAGCGAGATTCTGAATGTCTGATGGGATGATCAGCTTGGTGGCACGTCCATCACCTAATTTAGCTAGGGCATCTAAGCTACGCAGACGGATTACGGCGTTATCCACGCCCACAGACTTGATCATTTCAAGACCCTGAGCGGTGGCCTTCTGGATGCTGATAATTGCTTCAGCCTCACCTTCAGCCTCGCGAATGGCCTGTAATTTCTTGGCCTCAGCTCTCAGTATGGCTGCTTGCTTCTCACCTTCAGCAACAGTGATCTGGGCCTGCTTCTTACCCTCGGCACGGAGAATGCTTTCACGCTTTTCACGCTCGGCCTTCATCTGACGTTCCATGGCGTTTTGAATCTCCCGTGGTGGGATGATGTTCTTCAACTCTACGCGGTTGACCTTAATTCCCCAGGGGTCAGTAGCGATGTCCAGGGTCTCTCTCATCCTGGCGTTGATCAGGTCGCGAGAGGTAAGAGTTTCGTCTAATTCGAGATCACCGATGATATTACGAAGAGTGGTTGCCGAGAGATTCTCGATAGCAAGAATGGGATTCTCGATACCGTAGGTGTACATCTTGGGGTCAACCACTTGGTAGAAGACGACGGTGTCAATTTGCATGGTGACGTTATCCTTCGTAATAACCGCCTGTGGGGCGAAGTCTGCAACCTGTTCTTTCAGGCTGAGCTTCTTCACGATATTGTCAATGAAGGGCATCTTGACGTGTAAGCCCGTATGCCAGGTCTCCTTAAAGGTACCAAGACGCTCAATGACGTAGGCGTTGGCCTGAGGTACGACACGGATATTGCGAATCAAGATGACTAAAAGCAGGATGATAATCAAGATTATTGCAGAACCTGCTCCGAGAGTCTTGGCTAGATCCTGGAATAGAGAATTTGCTAGAAAAATTTGGCTAAGTAGATTAATGGACATTTTCGACCTCCTTGTCGACTGCGACTATAGCTTTTACGCCTCTCAGCTCCTTGATCACGACTTCAGTACCGACGGGAATAATTTCATTCTCGAGAGAAGCCGCTGACCAGTCTTCATTGTTGACGTGAATCATGCCACTACCAAGTAGTGGGTTGATTTCCTTAATTACTATCCCACGCTGATCGAGTATCCGATCCGCATTGGTTCTCACCCTCACTGTCTTCTTCTTACTGCGCAGACGCGGCTTGAAATAGAGTAAAAAGAACAGCAAAGAAGCGATTGAGATTAGTAAAAAGACGATCAGTTGAGTCATAAAACTGACACCAGTCAGACTCAGCAATAATGCGCTGATCGCACCTATGGCAAACCAGATAGTGGTCAGGTTGATACTCGTCGCTTCAGCGATAAAGAAGATGACAGCTAGAATCAGCCAAAATGACCATTCGGGAATGCTGAAAAAAAATACTTCAAGCTCGCGCATAAGACCTCCTTAATTAGGTTTATAACTGCTTCTCAGACTTACTGCCTGATTGAAGACGGGTGTTTCTGGACTGTAATCCACGGAATCTGCTACGAAGTAGCCGATACGCATAAACTGAAAAGCAGCCTCCGGCTTCTTGCCGACCGCCTCGATGAGGGCTGGCTCGGCCTTCGCCCCCTTGATGATCTGTCGTGAATTGGGATTGATCTCAAGTGTGCCTGCAGCGAGCTCTTCTTGGGGCTTGGCACTCGTGAAGAGCGGCTCGTATAGCCTGAGCTCGACATCCTTCGCCGACTGAGCTTCGACCCAGTGAATCGTGCCGCGAATTTTACGACCATCAGCCGTCTTGCCACCAAAACTCTCAGGATCATATTCTGCATAGACCTTGAGTCCCTCTGGTGTTTCCTCATAGCCCGTGCACTTGACGACATAGGCTCCACGCAGACGCACCTCTTGACCTGGCGTCAGGCGGTGGTATTTTCGCGGGGCATCGACCATGAAGTCGTCGCGTTCAATCCAGACACGCTTCGAGAAGTGGTGTTCGTGCTCTCCAAGCTCTGGACGCTTCGGATGATTGCTTAAGCTGACCTTGTCTCGCTTATCTTCGGGATAGTTAGTGATGATTAGCTCGATTGGATCCTTGACTACCATCATGCGCAGGGCGTGCTCGTCCAGGTCCTCACGCAGGCAGTATTCTAGGAAGTCTAAGGCGACCAGACTGTCGACTTTCGAGACGCCGATGCGCTCGATGAAGTTGCGAATGGCTTGTGGCGTGTAGCCTCGCCTGCGAAGTCCCCTCAGAGTCGGCATTCTGGGATCGTCCCAGCTATCGACTAGCCCCTCTTCGACGAGCTGTCTCAAATAGCGCTTGCTCATCATGGTCTGCTCTAAATTCAATCTGGCAAATTCTATCTGTCTTGGCTTACTCGGCACAGAACAGTTCTCGATAACCCAGTTGTAGAGTGGCCTGTGATCTTCAAATTCCAAGGAGCAGAGTGAGTGGGTAATCCCCTCTATGGCGTCTTCTAGAGGATGGGCGAAGTCATACATCGGATAGATACACCACTTATCACCTGTTCTGTGATGATGCTCATAGGAAATTCTATAGATGACAGGATCTCGCATATTCATATTGCCCGAAGACATGTCGATCTTCGCTCTTAAAGTCAGCTTGCCAGCTGGAAACTCGCCAGCTCGCATCCTCGCAAAGAGATCGAGACTCTCCTCTATCGGCCTATCGCGCCAGGGCGAGGGGCGACCAGGCTCGGTCAAAGTCCCGTGAGCCTCCCTGACTTCCTCAGGGCTCATCTCGCAGACGAAGGCCAAGCCCTTCTCGATGAGCTCACAGGCATAGCCGTACATCTCCTCAAAATAATCCGAGGCGTGGTAAAAGCGATCACCCCAGTCGAAGCCCAGCCAGTGGATATCATCCTTGAGAGCTTGAACATAGCGCTCATCTTCTTTAACTGGATTGGTGTCATCCATGCGTAGATTGCAGACGCCACCATATTTCTCAGCGGTTGCAAAGTCTATATATAAGGCCTTCGCATGGCCGATATGCAAGTAACCGTTGGGCTCTGGTGGGAAGCGGGTATGCACAGTCTGACCCGCATATTGACCACCAGGCGCAATATCTTCTTCGATCATCTCGTGGATGAAATTATTGGACATCTCCTGCTTCTCTTCACTCATAAATAACTCCCTTAAATCTTTTCTTCAATAAACTCGGCTGCTGAGGCAAGACGCTTCAAGGACTCCTCGCGCCCTAAGATGAATAGCAATTCACTAGTACCACAAGGTGTGACGGGCTGTCCGGCCAAAGCCAGGCGTGGCGGTCCCATCACCTGTCCCGTCTTGAGTTCCAACTCACTCGCCAGCGACATCAGCAAGTCGTGAATCGGGGCGTGAGCCCACTCAGTCAGCTGCTCCAAGCGATTCTTAACTGTTTTAATAACTTCGAGGCAGAGCTCGGGCTGTAATTTCTGACGCTTATTGCTAAAGAGCCCTAGCTCTAAATCTGGTCGCTTCTCCATAAAGGCAATTTTTTCTGGAATCTCGCCAAGGTACTGCACTCTCGAGGCCAGCGATTCGGCTAGTAGGCCCTCATTTTCTGAATTCAAGCCACTATAAGCACTCTGGATCCATTCTCTTGCAAGCTTAAGAAATTCCTCAGGCTTAAGCGCCTGCAAGTATTGGGCATTGACCCAAGACAGCTTGTCATAGTCGAAAACGGCAGGCGCCTTGCTGATGTGCTCAGTGCTAAAGGCCTCAACTAGCTCCGCAAGTGAAAAGATCTCTCTGGTGTCATTCCCTGGCGACCAGCCGAGGAAGGCTATGTAGTTGACAATAGCCTCTGGTAAGTAACCCTGATTTACCAATTCTTCAAGCGAGGTGGCACCGTGTCGCTTGGACAGCTTCTTGCCGTCTTCACCAAGGATTAGCGGCAGGTGAACGTAAATTGGCTCCGTCCAGTCAAGAAGCTTGTAAAGCAGCTGATACTTCGGTGTCGAAGAAAGATACTCACTGCCTCTTAAGACATGGGTAATCCCCATCTCGTGATCATCTATGACATTGGCAAAATTGTAGGTCGGGAAGCCATCAGACTTGATCAAGACCTGGTCCTCAAGCTCCTTATTCTCCACCGTGATCTTACCGAAGACGGCATCGGTGAATTCACAACTTCCAGTCAAGGGCATTCTCTGGCGGATGACATGCGGCTCGCCTTGCTCCACCCGCTGCTTCGCCTCTGCTGGATCGAGATCACGGCAGCGACGGTCATAGCCAAGCTGACCTGCTTCAGCAAGTTTATCTAGGCGCTCCTTAGAGCAAAAACAATAATAGGCATCACCCTGCTCCACCAAGCGCTTAGCGTATGGCAGGTAGGTATCCAAGCGCTCACTCTGTGTATAGGGGCCAACGGGTCCACCAATATCGGGACCCTCATCATGCTGTAGACCACAGGTTGCAAGTCCCTCGTAGATCTTCTCTAGAGCACCCTCGACATAGCGTTCACGATCTGTATCCTCGATGCGCAAGATGAAATCACCGCCCAGATGCTTGGTCAGCAAGTAGGCGTAGAGGGCAGAGCGCAAGTTCCCTATGTGCATAAATCCAGTTGGACTGGGAGCGAAACGAGTACGAGATTTAGCGGTAGACATTTATCCTCCTTGAGCCGAAATCACTTGGCAAAAGCCCAGTATCGGCCTCTTTTCATTAGCTTCAAATCAACTTTAATGATACCATAACCGCATGTTCGGTTATACAAAACCGCTCTTTCCAGAAGCTGCAAAGGAATCCCTCAAACTGTACCAAGAATACTACTGTGGTCTCTGCTTCGAATTGGGCAAAATTGGTAAGCTCCCTTATCGCTTGCTGCTCTCTTATGACCTCTGCTTCATGGCAATTTTCTTCTCGGCGTTAGATGACGATCCCGGCATACTCTTGAACCCACACTGTCCCCTGCCAAAGCTGAAACGGGGGCGCGGTCGAAGTTCGCGCTTTGTGCGCTTAGCAGCCAAGCTCTCAGCTCTTTTATACGCTGCTAAATTTAGTGACGACTACGCAGATGGCCAGAAATTCAAGGCGCGAATCGGCAATTTCATCTTGCAAGCACATCTTGAGGAGGTCGCTAAGGAGTGGCCTGAAGCCAGCGAGCTAATCGCCAGCTATCCAGCCAAACCACCCGTCAAGGACTTGCCAAATAGCTTTGGCAAGCTGCTCGGTGACTTGTTTGGCTTGAGTGCTAAGCTTCTGCCTAAGCCAGGCTTTGGCCATTTTAGGGATATCTATGAAAGTGGTTATGATCCGCTGTATGAGGCCAGCGTGCGAATCGGGGAAGAGCTGGGGCGCTGGGTTACCATCCTCGATGCCGTGGACGACTACCAGCAGGATTTGCGTGCTGGCAAGGACAATTACCTGAATTATTTAGCTCTGCCAGAGCGGCAGAATTTAGCTGAGGAGCTCAGTGCCATTGAGGATAGAATCAGACGTCACGCTGCTCTTTTACCTTACAGGCAGTCGCTCAATTTGATCCAGGATCTCATTCTCTATTCAATTCCTCGAACTCGGCTCGAGCTCTTGGCGAAGAAACTGCCTGAAGTGGTACAATAGAAGAAATTTTCATGAAGAGTAAGAGGGTATAGATGACTCGCAAGGAAGCATTGGACTATTTAAATCTAGCTGAGAATGCCACGCCCGAAGAGATTCGGGAGCGCTATCTCGAACTGATCGAGGAATACAACCCCGAGCAGTACACTGACCCTGGCATGATTCAACTCTCCCAGCGCTATACTGACGATGTCAATGCCGCCTATGATGCCCTGACCTCGGACCGCTTCACCGGGGCGAAGACCATCGGTGATAAGCAGAGTGAGCCAGGTAAGCAGTACGGACAGGGTGCGAAGCGCAGCGCAGAGGCTAATCAAACCTTTTGGCAAAATCGGCAGAATAGCTGGACGAGCTGGAATAAGAATCGCCGCAGTCAGTCCGACCCTTGTATGGACCCTTGTCTCTGTCTCTGCACAGCCTTGCTCTGTCCACGCTGTGCTTGCTGCATACCCTTTGTTTAGCTGGTGATAAATTGAAGAAATCTATATTAGTATTACTTTTAATACTCTCCCTATGCCTACTTCCCGCCTGCAATCGAGGCAGTGCTGAGAGTAGTGAGAAACCTGCCCGCTATGGCGACTACGGAGCTGTTATGGCCATCAATTTGGCGAGAACGGCACCGCAGCGAGAACCTGGAAGCCAAGGTGAACAGACGGCCTTGAATTTTCTAGAGCAGAGTCTCGCTGAGCTAGGCTACCAGGGGGAGCGACAGCCGTTCTCCTACACGGACGCCCAAGGGCGCAGCAAGCAGTCCGCCAACCTAATTGTCAAGATACCTGGTCGTGGCTTCAGTCTAGAATCAGATTACGAGCCTGGCACAGAGGCCATCGAGGAGCTTCGGCCACCCAGCGTGATTGATGGCCGGAGGCTCTATATTCTGGCCCACTATGACAGTTATCCAGGTCTCGATCCCGCCCTTGAATTAGAGGGGCGCAGCAATCTAGGCAGTCTGAATCAGGCCGATGGCATCCACGATAACGCCGCTGCAGTTGCCGTTCTCTTGACCTTGGCCAAGGAAGCTAAGAATACAAGCCCAGGCTATGATCTCTACCTCGTCTTCACTGGCGCATCACACGATAATTCCGCTGGTGCCAGAGCTCTTTTAAGCAGTCTAGACGACAATGCCAAGAGCCTAACTGACTGCGTGATCAATCTCTCCACCATCTATGCAGGGGATAAGGTCTATGCCCACGCTGGCCGTAATTCGGTACTGGGGCAAAATCAGAAGTCTTATCGTCTGCGCCGGAAACTCTACGAGCTGACGGATATCTACTACAATTACTTGCTGCTGACCAATAATGATTTTGCAATCTATACCAATCAGTCCCTAGTTGATGTCACTCATCCAGAGCTAGGAGTAGTGACGCAGTATCGCGAATGGACCTTGCAAAACGGCGATCATACGCCCTTCGACCAAGCAGGTCTACCAGTGATTTTCATCCAATCTGGTCAGTACGACTTCAATGCAGAAGAAACCGCTTTCAAAGAGAGCACCGACCCCTTATTCCAGCCCAGCGGAGGCCGTATTAAGGGAACACCTTACGACTCATCCAGCTTGCTCTTAAAGCACTTCACAGCGCAGGCCCAGGAAAACGAGTCAGATCCAGACAGTGAACAGGCCATTGACAGATTAAATCGCAATATCAATAATCTGGCCTTTGTCCTCTTAGAACTCAGTTTCAAGGGGCCTCCTCACTGCGAAATGAATTAGAGCCAAGCCAATATTAAATCTAAATTGTGCTATAAAGGAGTTTTATGGACTTTACAGTTAGTAAACTTGAGGAAAATGTCAGAAGAATTCTACAAAACGAACGGCACTTAAGCCATCCTACGGGTCGAGATTTGTACAAGCGGGATCTTTATGAGACCCCCGAAATCAGCTCTTTTCGCGAAATGCTTAAAAGAACTTTTAAGCTCTACGGCGAGAAGACAGCCCTGCATCTAAAGGACCCGAGACCCTTCGGGCTAGAGGTCGAATTTGATAAGCGCGGCTTAGCCAAGCGCATGCCCGATTATAAGAAATTGACCTATCGCGAATACATCAGAGACATCATGGCCATAGCCTCTGTGCTCTATGCTCTACCCGTCTTCGAAGAGGAACTGCCCGAAACCGTAGAAGGAGGTCTAACCCAGGCCTTTGCCCAGGCTAAAGAAGCAAGTTTTAAACCCCGAAATTTCAGCCGAGCCACTGCTGTCTGCGGCGACAATCGCTACGAGTGGTACCTCACTTATCTGGCAGCGGGCCAGGGTTCGACGAAGATTGTGCCTCTCGACAAGGAGCTGCCTATCGATGAATTGATCTCCTGCCTACAGAGAGCACACTGCGATACCCTCTTCATCTCAGGTGATCTGCAGAAGAAGATTGTCGCGAGATGGACAGAATTACCAGAGCTCAAGCGTATTGTCTGCTTCGACAAACCTGCCAAGGACTGTCTCTATTTCTGGGATCTCTTATCAGAGGGTCGAGCCATCTATGAGAAAAACCCCTTCGTCTGGGAGCTCGACTGCGATCCCGAGGCAGTTTCCGCCCTGCTCTTCACCTCAGGTACAACTTCACGTTCCAAGGTCGTCATGCTCTCGCAAAAATCCATATTGTACGAATTAGACGCCTCGCTAAAGATCTTTAAGGTCGACTCCCAGGACCGCTTCCTCTCCGTGCTGCCAGTTCATCACACCTATGAGTGTTCTTGCGGCTTCATCTTGCCAGTTTATATCGGCGCAGAGCTGGCGATCTCGGAGGGACTGCGCTATATAGCCTCTAATATTCAAGAGGTTGAGCCCACGGTCATGCTTGTCGTCCCTCTTATGCTAGAGACCTTCTACAATAAATTACTGCGAAAATTGCGCAGCTCCTTGGCTAAGACCCATGGTTTCAAGATCGCTCTGACCTTCTCTCGCTTCAGCCAGATGGTTGGACTCGACCCCAGTCAGCGATTATTTAAGAAAGTTCATGAGGCCTTCCCAGGTATTAAGCGCTTCATTGTCGGTGGTGCAGCCGTCGATGCGACACTGCTCGGCAATTGGACGGCACTTGGCTTCAAGACCAGTCAAGGCTATGGGATGACTGAGACTTCTCCTATAGTCGCCTTGAATCCCGACTACGCACCTAAGGACAAGGCTGCTGGCCTGCCAATTCCAGGTACGGAAATTCGCATTATCAATCCTGATGAGAATGGCATTGGCGAAGTCATTGTCAAGGGTCCTGGCATGATGATCGGCTACTACGAGGATCCCGAGAAGACCAGCTCGGTCATCGATGAAGAAGGCTTCTACCACACGGGAGATCTGGGGTACTTGGACGAGGACTACTACCTGATTCTCACTGGACGCAAGTCGAATTTAATTGTTTCGAAGAATGGTAAGAACATCTTCCCTGAGGAAATTGAATTCCTCTTGAAGCAATACCCACTAATCGAGGAAGTAGTCGTTCGCATGGGTCGTGATGCCCGCGGTGAAGAGCAGCTAATCGCTGAGATCTTTGCCTCTCGTTCCTTCATGGAGGACAACGAGGAACTCCAGGGTCTCGACCTCGACCACCCCGTAGTCAATGACCGCTGCCTCCAGATCATCAAGGAAGTCAATAGCAAATTGGTCTCTTATAAACATCTGCGATCCATCTTCTTGCGGCGTGAACCCTTCCCAATGACTAGTACGCGGAAGGTCAAGCGCGGTGAATTAAATAAAGCGGATTAAGCTGGTAACAGCCCAGCTCACTGAGTGGGCTTAGCTTCCACGCAGTGGACTTTCACCACCAAATTAAGTGCCAGGCCTGGCACACATTAAGAAAAGCCCCTCACTGAGGGGCTTTTACTTCCTGGGAATCCCAGGTAAAAAGAAAGGAGATAGGAGCTATCTGTTTTCAGGAAGGGCAAAAGCCACACCCATTAGAGCCAAGCCCATCAATAGCAAGCCTGGGAAACCGATATTTAAGACGGCAGGGAATTTCTCACTTAGCTTAAAGAGTGTGAGTTTACCAAGATCAAGTTTCTCAAAGAGGCCACCTTCGGCGAAGTAGCCATAGCTCAGATTGAATAAGAGGGCACCAATTAAGCCGCCAAGAATGGCCATGAGGCCCTTCTTCCGACTGATTCCCGTGCCGATTGCTGCAATGCAAGTACCAGGACAGGTGCCACCGAGAGAGAAACCGAGACCGAAAATCAGGCCACCGACTACTACGCCCAAGTGGACGGGCTTGACGCTTAGATGCGAAATGTCGAATAAACCTACAAAGTGAGCCAGCGCCATTAGAGTGCTGGCGAGACCAATGGCAAAGAGAATCGCCTTCATCAAGAAGAAGTCTTGGAGGCGGAGCATGCCAGAGACTCTCGACGGCAGATGGGCCCCGACCTTGTAGAGTGCGAAACCGAAGAAGACTCCGAGTAAAATAGCTTTAATTAACATTTTTACCTCCTAGCTTCGCCCAGAGCATGGCAAGTGGTATAGCGACTGCGAAAACGACGGCAGCGAAGATGAAGCCGCTGATACTCGACTGCATAATGCCACTCATCATGTGGCCACTGGTACAGCCACCGGCCATTCTGGCACCGTAGATTAAAAACAAGCCGGCGAGGAAGGATTTGAGATAGCCGCTCTGATTCTCGGCATTTGCCAGATCTGTTACCTGATTTTCTGACCTCGCCTCACGCATGCCCTTGCGCTTGGGGTCTAGATAGTAGCCCAGGGCGACACCTAGGGGAATTGCCAGGACGAAGAGCATGCCGTAGTT
>JAUNVU010000010.1 GCA_030537525.1 Eubacteriales bacterium | reverse complement strand
CGAGTACATGCGTTAAATCCTCCTTGTTTTGGTCCAGGTTTTTGTCCGCACCCCCCCGTGGTCAATTTTAAGTCGGCGTTCATACCCATTTATATTTGCAGGTATCTATAGTGAGGATAAGGTAAATTGTGGCAAAATAATCGCCTCAAGTAAATGTACATCTTCAAAACTAGTTAGAAGCAAAGTTGTTATGTGCTGGGCACTTGCAACATTTGTATACTGGGCACCCGTTATATTCGTTCTATTAAAGTTCCTAATTTCTAATGGAGTGTCGGATTTGAGTAATACTCCCTATGGTTTAATTGCTCCTTTTTCTTCCCTGGAAGGCCACACAGTGCTTTCAGGAATCTTATATTTATTGCTAACGGGATACATACAATTTATCTCACTGAGCCTTATTTTCCTTCTCATTTCTCAGTGCTCTAAGACCACCATGGGTTCTGTGCTTATATCAATAACATATACTTTCAGCACCTTCTTCGGGCCATTAATTCTGCTTCAGATTTTCCCTGACAGTATCTTTATTAGCAGGTTAATTAATGTAATTTCGAAAACCCCAGCTGGTTTTCTAAGTAATAAATTAGAAAATGATATTATCTTCGCAACTCATAAGTTTTTGGGAATTACTGAAATGAATTTGTTTAACATACAGAATCTATATTCAATTTTTCTTTCAGTACTAATCATATACATAATTAGGCTGAATTCTAGAAAATGCTTCAGGACATAAAGTTAAAAAAGCTCTATATCAGAACCAAGTTGATTCCTGGAAATTATATGCTAAGCTGTAATTGCGTTTAAATATCTATATTTGTTTTTCTAATTATTATTTAGAAAGGGTAATTTATGGTTGTTTTATTGAAGGTTGAGAATCTATATAAGAAATATGGTAGAAGGACAGTATTGGATGATATTTCCTTCTCTATTAAAAAGGGTGAAATTGTAGGCTTTATTGGGCCTAACGGAGCTGGTAAATCCACAACAATGAAGTGCATTTCTGGCCTCGAACCATTTCAAAGTGGTCAAGTTGAGATCAATGGTTTTGACATTGTAAAGCAAAAAGATGACGCCCTTAAATACATAGGGCTTAGCATCGAGTCTCCTGGACTTTATCCCACCCTAACTGGTTACGAACACATAAAATTATTTGGGAAGCTAAGGCGGGTAGGAGAAGCTAAAATTGATGAAATAATTGAATTTGCGAACTTAGGAGAGGGTTTAAAGAGGCGGACAGCTGAATATTCAATGGGGATGAAGCAGAGATTGGCACTATCTCTAGCACTGATATCTTCTCCATCGCTACTTTTATTAGATGAACCTACAAATGGTCTGGATCCCGGTTTGATTTCAGAATTGCGAAAGGAGCTGAAGGCTCTGGGCGACAGTGGTGTTTCCATCTTATATTCCAGTCATCAGCTAGATGAAGTAGAGAGAATCTGTGACAGGCTAATTTTTATCCGCAAAGGAAAACTGGTAGGTGTGGATACAGGCAAGGGTGCAGATTTAAAGTCCTACAATTTCTATCTTGAATCAGTAGATGGTATAAGCGAACTTCTCGAACATAAACTATCTGGTGCAAATATCTCTCTAATAGGCGAGAATGGATTTACAATAAACAATCTTTCTGACTACCAATTGAATGAGATTCTTAAAATAATTGTGAATAATGGCTACACGATAATGGATATTGAAGAAAACCAATTAAGTTTAGAGGAACGGTATGCAGACTTATATAAATAGTTCAAATAGTGCATCCGAGGTGAAGAAAAGCGATTTGTTTGTCTTTTTCTCCAACCTCATTATAAATAAGTACTCTATTTTGCTATTTTTACTTTTTTTCTGTGGGCTGCTTTCAGGTCACCTGACAATCCCCAAAAGTCAGGAGCAATATGATGAAGCAAGAGGCAGTGACCTTGATGCTATTTCAAGATATGTTGCTTCAGCGATGGATTCTTTCGAATATGTAAAAGAACAAGGAGGAGAAGTCACAAATGAAGCAGAGAGAATTAAATTATATGGCGAAATAAAGCGTAGAGCAGAAATGGTAATACAACAGTACTCAACTGAGGCGAAATACGGGTTAGGTGATAGAAGCATACTGGACAAGAATTGGTATTTGATGTGTGACGCTATTATTTCAGGCGTCAGAGATGGCTTCATCGACACTAGCTCAGATCTTATTTTACAAATTGGAGAGATAAACTTGGTTAAGTCTCACCTATTCAATAGAGGACTGGTCAGCATGGGAGTGGGAAATGAGCAGTTGCGTCCACGTTACGATAGAGAACAGTTTTTGGAAAACGTTTTCGGTGGTGTACACTTGTTAAGCTTACTGCCCTTTATAGTAATGGTCTTTTTGATTCACAACTCTTTTAGTCAGGACTATGAAACCAGTACATACAAATTGCTAAGGACTTTGCCAATTTCTAACATCAGCAGCAATACAGTTAAGTTACTAGCGTATATGATTATTCCAATTGTCGTGATGTTAGGTCTTATTTTCCTGGCGAGCTTAACCTATAGAAGCAATGCTGATGCTATGTTTATTTTTAATCAAGGTGAGTTTTCGTCATTATTTGATTATGCCAAAGCCGAGCTAAATCCTTCAGATTACATAATTTCCGCCAATTCCTATATCGGCAGCTTATTTCTACTATATTTCTTGGAATTGTTTGCGGTTTCAGCTATCACGATCTTTCTTTCTAAAGTGTCAAAGAATAGCTTCTTTTCGCTGACGCTACCACTGACAGCTTTGTTATTTCTCTCGGCGCCAAATATTGTGGCAAGTAAGTCCCCGGCTTCAAAGTTGCCTTATAGTTCATTCATATCAGGTAAATACGTATTAGAAAAACTAGCGCCATTAGACATTCATTCGGCTATTTTACTTTTCCTAGGGATTGGCATAATCTTGACTATTTTGATAATTGTGCCAAGGCATACTTTCAGGAAACGCTTTATTCACCTTGTAGGGAGTAACTAAAATGTTGTTAAAAGAGCGATTAAGGGATACATACGTAAAATATCTTTTTGTAATGTTTTTCATTGCTGCTCAGGTTTTGTTCATCACACTTAGTTCCTATGATCGGCAAGCTTACAAGGAATATCGTTATGATGCTCAATCAATTAAGGCTACGGCTAGCTATACCGCATATAATTGGGAAATTATAGCGGACGATTCTTCAAGGAATCAAAGTTCCAAGGAGGAAAGAGATTGGGCTGAAAAAGGTCTAAGAATTGGTGATTTTGTTGTAGGTGAATATATGCGTCGAGCGAATCAAGATGCAGAGGCATTGATGCAAGATCTCCCAATTAATGCCGATTTAGAATTACTACTAGATTTATGGTTTGTTAAACAAGCAGACTTCGGTAAGTATGAATTGCCGCGACCAGAAGTCTATCTTGGTGAGGATAAATGGAACAACCTACGAAATTACTATTCGGAAATTGGGACTCCAGAAGATATAGTTGAAATGGTTTTCCAACCATACAATTACTACCTTGAAAAAGATTCAGAGCCAGCACCTGTTTTAAGAGGTGACTTCTTCATTGGTAGTTCAACTATCATTTTCGTATATCAGAAAGTTAAGTATTATTCAGATATTATTTTATCGGATTTTCCAACCATGCAATATTTCTCTTCGCCACCAGGTTTTTGGATGTTGAGAATAATGTCTAATAGATACTTGATGATATTATACTTTGTAATTGTTGTTGGTATATCTATTTCAGGTTTCTATGATGATAACGACTTGGGTATCACTAAGAATTTAGTAAGTAGACCAAGGGGAAGAAGATCATATCTAATTTCCGCATTTAAAAATAATACAGTATTGTTACTTGCTTTATTTGGCTTTTCGGCTATTCCTGGTTTGGTTGTGGGATTAGCTAAATTTGGTCTAAAAGGAGCAACGTATCCTTTAAGAGGTTTTCCTTATACGTTTACCAATTTGGCGCCATATCCTCTACCTAGGCAAGAAATGATGTACTTAACAAAGGGTGGGTATTTTAGGTTAAGGCAAAGAATGGTAGAATTGCAGAATCTTGAGCATATGGACGCAGGGGTTCCACTGATTAAAGTTAGTTTAATTTCATTATTGCTGCTAGTCCTAACAACCTGTGTTTTAGTCTTGATTTCATTTGTTGTGGGAAACCTGAGTAAGAAACGTTCAGTGGTATATTCCATGGCATTAGTCTCAATATTCGTCTCTGGTATATCCTTTATCAGCCCTAAAATTGCTAGACTGACCTTTCCATTTAATCCATTATCTTCAGCTGACATAGTTGCTGTTGCAATGGGATGTCAGGACTTTACCCTATTATCGTCAATATTGTCGCTAACGATATGGGTAGTGGTTTTATTTGTAATCTCGGATATTCTAATCCGTAAGAAAAGCATTGGTTAGAATTTGAATCTGTTCTTAATAAGGAGGCATAAAAATGAAACAAGATTATTCTCTCACAAAAAACTGGCGTATCTATCTGGCATTGGGCTTGTTAATCTTCGGCCTACTCTTTATTCCCACATACGGCGACGGTACGAATGCCAAGGGTCTCGGCATGTCTACGTTGAGAGGACTGAGGAGTTTAGGAGTTTCTGTACCTGTAAGCGAAGGATTAAAGAATCTCATGAGTCTGATCTTCTTTATACCAGCTGCACTGCTTAGCTATAATGCTAAAATCTCAGACAATCGCAAAATCAGTAAAGTCGCCTTTGGGATTTCTTTTGCGATCTCTGTACTAATTGTGTCGGCTTATCTAATCAGCTTGGTTTATACGGCAATCGCTGGTTAAAAATTTCTTTGCATATTATAGCTAGAGGGCCGTAGAGCCCTCTTTTCTAATCATTTAATTTACAAATTTCTCTTAACTCTCTGACCTCATCTTCGGTCAGCTCAAGATATTCGCCAGGCTCCAATTCGAAGTCGCTTAGTTCCAACGGCCCGAAGGAAATCCTCTCGAGGCTGGTGACTTCTCTACCGATAGCGGCAACCATTCTCTTCACCTGGTGATACACCCCTTGAGTAATTGTCAGTATGGCTTCGCTAGGACCCAGGAGCTCCAATTCTGCAGGGCGCAATAAACCTTCGTCTTTCAAGTTAATGCCCTTGGCAAAAGCTGCAACTTCCTCAGTCCCCATATCTCCTCCCGAGTAGGTGAAATAGTAGCGCTTTGCCACCTCATATTTTGGTGATGCCAGCCGATGATTGAGTTCACCATCCGTGGTGAAGAAGAGGAGACCAGTGGTGTCTAGGTCTAGCCGTCCTACCGCCCTGAGTCCACGCTCAATATAGAGAGGTTCAAGGTACTCGTAGACCGTCGTATAGCGACCATCATTTAAAGCAGTAACGGTATCAGCAGGTTTATTCAAGATGATATGGTAGTGGTCTTGCCAGAAGACGGGAGTGCCACCAACGGTGAGCGCTTGTGTCTGCTCTAAGGCAATGCGCTCTGCTGGATTAGTTAGGCTTTGACCTGATCTTCTCACTAGGCCCTCGGCTATAAGCTTTTTGACCTCTGAACGAGTTCCAAAACCAGCTTCGGCCAGTAATTTATCCAGTCTGATATAGTCTTTCTTCTGCTTTTGCTTCGCCATTTTAGGCCTCCATTAAATCTTGTTATACTAGTCTAGCAAAGGGGGAGGATTAAGTCTTGACAAGGTCTATGCAGACGCATGATGAATTCTTAATCGGGAGAGCGGCAGAGCCCGTCTCGGAGCTGCCAGAAGCCTGGTCTAAATTGGCTCTAGCCTGTGCCAATTGCCACGGTTGTGAGCTTCATAAATCGAGGCAGAGGATAGTTCTGTTTCGTGGTGGTTTGAATGCTCCTCTTTTAATTTTAGGGGAAGGTCCTGGACGCGAGGAAGACGAGCGTGGGTTGCCATTTTGTGGTCGTTCTGGTCGGCTTTTAGATGCCGCGCTGAGGGCGTTAGAATTCAAGGCCGAAGACATTCATATAGCAAATATGGTGAAGTGTCGTCCTCCGGGAAATCGTGCACCGCACGCCGAGGAGTTGGCGGCTTGTCGACCCTTCCTGCGAGAACAGTTTAAGCTACTGCGCCCGAAGGTCGTCTTAGTCCTTGGCAATACAGCTTTTCAAAACTTCACGGGTTCTAAATTAGGCATTACAAGAGCAAGAGGGAAGTGGTTAGAGGACAATGGTCTTCTAGTCATGCCATCTTTTCACCCTGCTTATATCCTACGAGATCCCAGGAAGAAGCCAGAACTCTTTCACGATCTCCAGATGGTAAAAGATAAATTGATAGAATTGAAACTTATATAAATGAAACTAGGTAGATTATGGATAAGAAATTTATCTTGAGAAGTGATTTTCAGCCAGCGGGTGACCAGCCAGCGGCAATTGCGAAATTAGTTGATGGTCTGAATCAGGGCTATTCCGCCCAGACGCTTTTAGGCGTCACTGGTTCAGGCAAGACCTTTACCATGGCGAAGGTTATTGAGGAGACTCAGCGGCCTACCTTAGTAATTGCGCATAATAAGACCTTGGCGGGTCAGCTCTGCGCAGAATTCATGGCATTATTTCCGGAGAATGCGGTTGAGTACTTCGTCTCATATTACGATTACTATCAGCCGGAGGCCTATATTCCATCCACTGATACTTACATCGAGAAGGACTCGGCGATCAATGACGAGATCGACCGCCTGCGCCACTCTGCGACGGCCTCTCTTATGGAGCGCAGAGACGTGATAGTTGTAGCCTCTGTATCTTGCATCTACGGTATCGGTAACCCTGAGAGCTATCGTGACCTCATGGTGCATCTGCGTCCAGGTCAGCAGAAGAGCAGGGAAGATGTCATTGAGGAACTGATCAATATTCAGTACGTCAGAAATGACTATGACTTGCAGCGCGGTACTTTCAGAGTTCGTGGGGATGTCTTAGACGTCTTTCCGGCGGCAGAAGAGGAGAAGATTACGAGGATTAGTTTCTTTGGTGATGAAATCGACGAGATCAAGGAGCTTGATGCCCTCACTGGCCGTGTAATTCAGGGCAGGAATTATCAACAAATTTACCCAGCCAGTCACTATGCGACGACCATGCAGTCTATGCGTAAGGCAGCTGTTGGTATCGAGCGTGAATTGCAAGAGCGCCTGGCAGTACTCCAAGACGAGGGTAAGATTGTGGAGGCCTATAGGTTAGAACAGCGTACGCGCTATGACCTCGAGATGATGCTAGAAACGGGCTTCGTCAAGGGTATAGAAAACTACTCTCGGCACATTGATGGTCGTGCGCCAGGTACGCCACCATACACGCTATTGGACTTCTTCCCCGACGACTACTTGTTGATGATTGACGAATCACACGTCACTATTCCGCAAATAGGTGGTATGTATGCTGGCGACAGAGCGCGAAAACAATCGCTAGTCGACTATGGTTTTCGACTGCCCTCGGCTTTTGACAATAGGCCTCTAAATTTCAATGAATTCGAACAGCGCATGGGCCAGACGATCTTCGTCTCGGCGACGCCATCGCGCTATGAGGAAGAACATCAGAAGCAGGTTGTCGAACAGATCATTCGCCCAACTGGTCTCCTCGATCCTGAGATTTCGGTAAGACCGGTAGAAGACCAGATTCCAGACTTACTCCACGAGATTCGCGAGAATCTGGCAAAAGGTGAGCGCAGCCTCGTCCTAACTCTTACCAAACGAATGGCAGAAGATCTCTCCGACTACTTCGCCCAAGAGGGTTTGAAGGTTCGCTATCTGCACTCAGACATCAAGACGGTTGAGCGACTCGAGATTTTAAGGGATTTGCGCAAGGGTGAATTTGACGTGCTCGTTGGCATCAACTTGCTGAGAGAGGGTCTTGACCTACCTGAAGTCTCTTTAATTGCGATCCTAGATGCCGATAAAGAGGGCTTCTTGCGCTCTGTGACTTCGCTGATTCAGATCATTGGTCGAGCTGCTCGAAACGTCAACGGCAGGGTCATACTCTATGCCGATGAGGTTACGGAATCTATGTATAAGGCCATTGAAGAGACGAAGCGTCGTCGTGAATTACAAGAGGCCTACAATAAAGAACATGGCATTGAGCCCAAGACGATCAAGAAGGATCTGCGAGTTATCATGGACACCGCCTATGAAATTGAAGAACGAGCAGAAGAGCTTGCCGCTGAGCCTGCCACGGATTATCACGAGCTTAGCCCGCATCAACGTGAAGAGCTTATCAAGCGACTCAGGAAGCAGATGCAACAGGCGTCGCAGGCTCTCGACTTCGAGGCCGCAGCAGCTCTTCGCGATCAAATATTTGCCCTGAAAGGGATACGTTAAATTGCTATAATTAAAGAATAATAAATATAGAAAGAGGCATCATATGAGCGCACAAGATAGATATCTGGCATGGCTAGAAAATCCACGAATTGCCGAGAGCACCAAGGAGGAACTAAGAGCCATCGCAGATGATCCTACAGAAATCACGGATCGCTTCTACCAAGACTTACAATTTGGCACGGCTGGTCTGCGTGGCATTCTCGGAGCAGGTACTAATCGCATGAATTATTACACTGTCGCCAGAGCTGCAGAGGCCTATGCCCAGACTTTAGCCGAAACATCCGGCAGTAAGGAGCGAGGGATCGCGATTTCCTTTGATTCCCGTAATTACTCACCTGAATTCGCGGAGCTCAGCGCTCGGATCTTCTTGAAGCATGGCTTCAAGGTCTATCTCTTTGAGCGTCTACACCCAGTGCCTCTGTTGAGTTTTGCCATTCGTCGCAGAAACTGTGCAGGCGGTATCATGATCACGGCCTCCCACAATCCACGTGAGTACAACGGCTTCAAGGTCTATTCAGAAGACGGCTCTCAGCTTGAGCCCGACGCAGCTGAACGAGTCGCCGCCAAGATGTACTCAATGACTGACTTCCCAGCACTACTTCTAGATCTGCCAGAACTTACTGAGTCTGAGAACCTAATCTATCTCGGTGAAGACCTCGACAGCGAATACAATACCTATCTACAGGGCCTGATCATCAATAAAGAGGCCATCAAACGTCAGGCAGACCTAGAAATCGTCTATACGCCGCTATACGGTACTGGCTATCATCCAGTCTGCCGGGCCCTTCGTAGCTTGGGATTCAAGAATATCTCTGTCGTCGAGGAACAAGCCGAACCAGATGGCAACTTCCCAACCGCCCCTTATCCCAATCCAGAAGTGAGAGAAGCCTTAGCTCTAGGTATCGAACTCGCTGAGGAGCGCGGTGCCGACCTCTTGTTAGCAACCGACCCCGACGCCGACCGCCTTGGGCTGGCAGTACGCAATAATGAAGGTGAATTTAAGATTCTGAGCGGCAATCAGATTGGCATCCTGCTGATGGACTATATATTATCGGCAAAAGCCAAGTTTAACCGCGATAATCGTCAGCACTTCTGTGTTGCTTCGGTAGTCTCAAGTCGTCTACCTCGGCTCATCACCGCCAACTATGGCGTCAAGCTCTACGAATGTCTTACCGGTTTCAAATATGTGGCAGAAAAGATTCGTGATGGCCTCGCAGCCGGCGAATGTTTTGACTTCGGCTTTGAGGAGAGCTTCGGCTATCTAATCGGTGATGATGTCAGAGATAAGGATGCTGTCACGGCTGCTGCCGTCGTTTGCGAGATGGCTGCTGTGGCGGCGGAAGAGGGTCAGACTCTCTATGAACGCTGTGAAGATTTGTTTGCCAAATATCTCTACTCAGCAGAGAAGACAGTGGCCTTCAGTCGCGAAGGTAAGGAAGGTCTCTTAGCCATTCAGAATACGGTCAATACAGTTCGAGCTGAGAAGGAGAAGTTGTTCTCCGAGCTTCACCCAGTGAGCATCGAGGACTACCAGAGTAAAGAGGTCTACTATTGCGGTTCTGAGAAAGTAGAGCCCTTAGATGTCAATGAGTCCAATCTCATGATTTATAACCTCGGTCAGCTCGACTGGTTTGCGACCAGACCCTCAGGAACTGAGCCCAAGCTCAAGGTCTATATGGGAGCATATAGGGATGATCCAGAGGAGGCGGCAGCTGCTCTGGCAGAAATTGAGCGCGTCGTCGTAACCGAGATTGAAAATATTCTTAATCAAGGAGCCTAATGGCCTTCGTTCACCTGCATCTCCACAGTGAGTACTCACTCCTCGATGGAGCCATACGCCTAGCCGATCTGCCTAAGCGCTTAACAGAGCTTGGTCAGACGGCTTGTGCCATGACCGACCACGGTGTGCTCTACGGAGCCGTGGATTTCTATAGGTCGCTGACAAAACATGGCCTGAAGCCAATCATGGGCTTGGAAATTGCTATCGCACCAGGCTCTAGATTGGAGCACAATAACGAGGGCCAAAATAGCAGGATTGTCTTACTTGCAGAAAATCAGGATGGCTGGCAAAACCTCATCTATCTCGATTCCATGGCCTTTATTGACGGCTTCTGGCAGGAACCTCGCATAGATCTCGAGCTGCTGGCGGAGAGAAGTGCTGGCCTGATCTGCCTAAGTGGTGGCCTCTCCGGTCCTCTCGGACTGGCTTATAGAGATGGATCATATGCAGGACTCAAGGAAACTGCAGAGAAATATCTGGAGATATTTGGGCCAGAGCACTTCTTTTTAGAAGTCCAGCCAAATGGTCTGGAGGATCAAGAAAAACTCAATCGAGCACTCTACAGATTGAGCAGTGAATTAGCCATAGACCTGGTGGCGACCAACGACTGTCACTACCTTTTGCCTGAAGATTATGAGGTGCAGGAAGTTTTGACCTGCCTGCAGAATAATTGCAAGATCTCAGATCCCAAGAGCGAGTGGCAGCGGAGTAGAAGCTTCTATTTGAAATCCGAAGAGGAGATGCGTGAATACTTCAGCGAGCATCCCGAAGCCTGTGACAACACGGTGCGCATTGCCGAGCGCTGCAATTTTGAAATGCGCTTTGGAGAACTCTTTCTCCCGGCTTTTGCCTGTCCTGAGGGACTAGAAGCGCCAGAATATTTGGCGGAATTGAGTTTTGCCGGACTGCAGAGGCGCCTTGGCAAGGACGAGATTCCCGAGGCTTATCGCAAACGCTTGAACAAGGAGCTTGAGATCATTGTCAGGATGGGCTATGCGGATTACTACCTCATTGTTTGGGATATTGTCCGACATGCCAAGGAAGAGGGAATTGCCGTGGGTCCCGGGCGTGGTTCTGGTGGCGCTTCACTAGTAGCCTACGCCTTGGGTATTACCAATATTGATTCTCTGAAATATGACCTGGTATTTGAGCGCTTCCTGAATCCAGCAAGAGTTTCTATGCCGGATTTTGATCTCGACTTCTGTTATGAAAGGCGAGGGGAGCTCCTAGACTATGTTGCCGGCAAATATGGGACAGAGCATGTCTGCCAGGTTATAACCTTTGGGACCTTAGCGGCCAGAGCATGTATTAGAGATGTGGCCAGGGTTTTAGAATTGCCGTATTCGGAAGGCGATCGAATCGCCAAGATGATTCCAACAAGTCTGAATATCACCCTAGCAGGTGCTCTGGAACAGAATAAGGAATTGCGTGAAGAGCTGAAGAACAATCCGCAGGCCGCCCAGCTTTTCAAGCTCGCTGAGCGCATCGAAGGCATGCCCAGACATGCTTCGACACACGCGGCGGGGGTGGTAATTTCGGCGAAAGATATCAGGGAGATTGCGCCGATAGCCAGAAATGACGAGACTCTGGTCGTGCAATTTGATAAGGACACTATTGAGGATGTCGGCCTCTTGAAATTTGACTTTCTCGGTCTCCGAACGATGACTGTACTGCGAGAGGCTAGGGAGCAAATTTACAAGAACCACGGCGTCGACGTAGATTACGAAGGCATGGATTTTGCCGACCCGGAGGTCTATCGGATGCTCTCTGAAGGGCGGACGGGCTCAGTATTCCAATTGGAATCTGCTGGAATGACGGCCTTCATCAAGGAAGTGGGTCCTAGTAACCTAGAAGATATCATTGCAATTATTTCATTGTATCGACCAGGTCCAATGGAGCAGATACCGCGTTATGTGGAGGCTGGGAGAAGACCAGAGACCATTAGCTATGATCATCCGCTATTAGAGGAAATTCTCAAGACTACTAAGGGTTGCATCATCTATCAAGAGCAGGTCATGCGCATAGTGCGCGACTTAGCTGGCTTCTCCATGGCGCAGTCGGACAATGTACGGCGAGCGATGAGTAAAAAGAAGCCGGAACTCATGGCCCGCTACGAGGAACTCTTCGTCAACGGCGGTATCGACCTCGACGGAGGAGAGATAGAAGGGGCGGTAAATAGAGGAGTGCCGGAGGCTACGGCAAGGAAGATCTATCACGAGCTCATGGCTTTTGCCGGCTATGCCTTCAACAAGGCGCACGCCACGGGCTATGCCGTCCTCGCCTACCAGACTGCCTGGCTGAAATGTCACTACCCCGCAGAGTTTATGGCGGCGATGCTCAACGCCTATAGTGGCAATCACAACAAGGTCGCGGCGATGATTCGCGAGGCCCAGGCCTCTGGGGTTAAGATTTTGCCGCCGACCATCAATGAGGGTGAGTATCGCTTCATCACCGACGGTCAGGATATCCGCTATGCCCTGGGTGCAGTCAAGAATGTCGGATATAACGCCATCCAAGCCATAGTGCAGGAGCGGGAAGCCAACGGTAAGTATCAGGATTTCGCCGATTTCATTGAGCGAGTTGAACCACTAGACGTCAACAGAAAGGCCATCGAGAGCTTGATTCAGGCATCTAGTTTTGATGAGTTTGGACAGGGGAGAAATCAGCTTCTGGCAGTTTTCGAAGGAGCCTTAGCTCAGGCTAAAGAGCGGCGCAACTCGGCTATCGACGGTCAGGTCTCGCTGTTTGACCTTGCGGCACAGCCAGAGCTCAACAAATTGACGATCAACTATCCGCAGCTCCCGCCACTGAACTCTGAGGAACTGCTTAGGCAAGAGCGGGAGATGATGGGTATCTTCCTCTCAGGTCATCCCCTGCAAGATCACCTAGAGCTGATCGAACAAGTGGTGACGATGAACAGCGCCGACTTAGAGGGTTTGCAAGAGGCGCGGGCCAATGGTGCAGGAGTATTCGAAAGCAATCAGCGCCTGGCGGGCCTCATCGTCGATGCCAGGACGCTGGTGACTAAGAAAAATGAGATCATGGCATTTGTCCAGATGGAAGATATGGCGGGCGGATACGAGCTAATAGTCTTCCCCGCAATCTATAGCGAGTGTCGTCAGCATATTCTAGCTGGTGAGTTGATATACATTGAGGGTCGAACCTCGTTCAGAGACGAGGAAGCAGTCAAGATAATTGCCAATCAGATTCTCTCCTTGAAAGAGGCAAAAGCCCAGCTTGAGGCAGGCCAAATTGCGCCTGTTGGCTCAGAGCAAAATAGTTCTGAGGTGAGGGAAGAACAAGCGCAGCAGAGTGCCTATAGGAATGGAATAAGAGATTCTCTTCCAGAGCCTCGGTTAGCGCCGTCTGAGCCAAGGAGTATGAATAGACCCGTGGTTACAGCTGGTAAGGGTCAATTAAAATTGATTGTAAGAGTCTCTGAGGAGGACCTGAGTTCGGCCTTGGCTTTTGCCGAATTCTTCGCAGGTGATCTAAATTGTTTTATCTATTTGGAAGCAAGCAATAAATTCATCCAAGCCGAAGGCGGCTTTGATATACAGTATCTGGCGGAACTAGTCAGAAGATACGGTAGAGAGAATGTTCTACTCTGCTGATGGAGGAATTATGGTTAAGCGCAGCAAAGAAACTAAAGAAGCAGACAAGTTGGTTTTGAATTCGCATGTTGCCAAGGAAAATGTTGTCCACAGCAAGGTCGCGAAGACGGCTGAGGTCGGATCTGGAGAAGTTAAGGAAATCAGGCGCATCGGTGTGCTGACTTCTGGTGGTGACGCCCCTGGCATGAACGGTGTAATTCGCGCTGTTACAAGAGCTGCCGCCGCCCACGGTATCGAGGTGATGGGTGTCAGACGAGGTTTTCACGGACTCTGGCGCGGCGACATCATAGAGCTGAAACCGAGAGATGTCTCTGATATTTTGCAACGAGGCGGAACCACCTTGATGACGGCGCGCTCGAAGACCTTCATGACGGAAGAAGGCGTCTCGAAAGCCATGTCGATGGCCGATGTATTTGGCCTCGATGCCCTGATCTGCGTAGGTGGTGACGGTACAGGGCGTGGTGCTTTGGACCTTGCTGCTGCTGGTTTGCCAGTTGTATTAGTACCTGCGACTATCGACAATGATATGGCGGGTACCGACGAAACCATTGGCTTTGACACGGCGATGAATACCGTGATCTCTGCAGTTGATAAAATCCGCGACTCAGCATCCTCCCACGAGCGCTGTTCTGTGGTCGAGGTCATGGGCCGCAATGCGGGCTTCCTTGCCTTCCAAGTCGGCGTAGCCACAGGTGCCGAAGTCGTCCTGATACCAGAAATTGATTGTGACTTCGACCAGGATGTGGTCAAGAAGCTCCTGAGTGCCAGGAATCGCGGGAAGCAGCACTTCATAATTATCGTAGCGGAGGGGGTACGTTTGGATCCCGACTTCCATGCGGCGGTCAAGGCCGCACCTGCGATTGCCATTGCAGAAGAGGTCGAGGCCAAGACCGGTATTGAGACGAATGCCACCATTCTTGGCTATGTTCAGCGCGGTGGTAATCCCTCGCTAAGAGACCGTTACCTTTCCTCAATGATGGGTATTGAAGCCGTGGAGACACTTTTAGCTGGGCGAGCTAATCGCCTAATTGCCAGCCTCAGGGGTCAGATTGTGGATATAGATCTGTCCGAGGCTTTGGCCATGAAAAAAGAAATAACTGAGGAGGCCTTCAAGCGGGCAGGGATCCTAAGTCTCTAGACCGCAGGGGAACTGAATTGGATATTGACTATAGAAATCTGCAAGTTGGCAGACGTACGGGTAGTGAGAGTTTTTCGCTTGCCGCATTAGAATACGACAAATTACGTGAACTACTGATTGCTGAGGCTATGAGTGCACCTGGCCGCGAGCGAGCTAGTAAGCTGGAGCCGAGTTCCGATCTCGGTGAAGTACGCTGGCGGTTGGCAGAAACAGCTGATTTTATTGATTTTGTCCTAGAACGTGGTGAATTATCGCTGACTAGCGCAGAAGAAATCCGACCGCTACTGATTGCAGTGGAGCGTGAAGTCTTACCGCGTTACGATGAACTTAATAGATTGGCAAGATTTTTAAGAGTAGTTAGTGCTTTGAGGAAGCGTCTACCTGCTCCTGACGGTGAGAATTATGCTGAGGAGATGAAACGCCCCGTTTACTCTTTGCTCGAGCAATTGGCTGAGTGTCGAGATTTGCGTTTGGAAATTGAACGTTGTGTTGCCTCTGATGAAGATTTACATGATGATGCTTCCGCTGAACTGAAGCGCATCCGGCGAGCAATTATTAGGACGCAGGACGAGGTTAAATTAGTTTTAGAACGGCTGATGCGCAGTCAGAAGGACAGTTTACAAGATCAGTTGGTTACGCTGCGAAATGGTCGCTATGTGTTGCCGGTAAAGAGTTCTGAGAAAAACACTATTAAGGGTCTAGTTCACGATGCTTCGGCTTCCGGCCAGACCTTGTTTATTGAGCCTCTGGCCGTCGTCGAACTAAACAACAAGCTAAGAGAACTAGAGTTTGAAGAGGGTAAGGAGATAGAGCGCATATTGCGTAATCTGGGTGCCCAAGTCGCGACTGAGGCTGACGACTTGCGCTCGACCATGATACTGGTTGCGGACCTGGATTTTGCCCAGGCAAAAGCCAGGCTGGCGCTTAAACAAGAGGCGCACTGCCCAACGGTTAACGATGCCGGCAGAATGCGTCTTAAGGCTGCAAGACATCCTTTAATTCCCAAATCAGAAGTTGTACCAATTGATTTCGAGCTAGGTTATGACTTCGACAGCCTTTTGATCACGGGGCCGAACACCGGTGGTAAAACCGTTTCCTTAAAGACCTGTGGTCTCTTTACCTTGATGGCGATGAGCGGGCTGGCGATCCCCGCAGCTAGTGGTAGTGAAATCTCGGTATTTGGCCAGGTTCTGGCAGACATCGGTGATGAGCAGAGTATTGAGCAGAGTCTATCGACGTTTTCGGCGCATCTTAAAAATCTCATTCAGATGTTGGAGGCCAGCACGGAGAGGAGCTTGGTGCTCTGTGACGAGCTCGGCTCAGGAACTGATCCTTCGGAGGGTGCGGCTTTGGCCATAGCCTTAATTGATGCGTTCAGATCAAAGGGGGCCAGCCTGGTTGCCACAACCCACTATCAAGAATTAAAAGGCTACGCCCTGAATACGGCAGGAATTTCAAATGCCTGCTGTGAATTTGACACTCAGACACTGCGCCCGACCTACAAGCTCTTAATCGGCGTGCCCGGAGTTTCTAATGCTCTGGCTATTGCTCAGCGGCTCGGCCTAGATGCTCAAATCATCGATCACGCGAGGGCGCTGATCTCCGACGAGGGACAGCGTTTCTCCGACCTTATTTCGGCAATAGAGCAGTCGAAGCAAGAAGCAGTCAGGTTGGAGAGCGAGATAGCAAAACTTCACGAGGCGGCGGCAGCGACAAGAGCAGCGGCTGAGGCTGAACGCGACAAACTCGCCCAAGAAGCCAAGTCTAAATTAGCTGCAGCAGAAGCGGAAGCTCTTGAACTAATTGAGGCGGCGCGAGCTGAAATAGCGGCAGAAATTGCGCAAAAAGAGGCGGAATTTGCTCGTTTTGCTGAGGAGGCTAAGGCTACTTCTTCCAAGGAAGATCAACAGCAGTTATCCAGCCTCAAAGGTTTGCAGTCCAGATTGCAGAAACAAGCTAGTAAGCGAGCCAAGAAACTTGGTAAGCAGTTGCTGCAGACCGAGGTCAAGCGAGAATTAGAGCCTGAAGACATAGTGGTTGGAGCTTACTATAGGGCGCCGGCTCTAAACTTTAGTGGACAAGCAGTCGAGCCTCCTGATAAGCGCGGTCTTGTGCAGCTGGCAAAAGGCCAGGTAAAGCTCACAGTTGACATCCGTGGGCTGGTTCCAGCAGAAGCTCCCAAGTCAGATCTGAAAGAGCAGAGGCTTAGCTATTCAGCGAGAAAACTACAAGCAGAAGCCAGCTCGAACACGGCCACGGAAATAAAACTGCTAGGTATGCGCGTCGAAGAAGCTCTACACGAGCTAGACCAAGCCATAGATAGGGCTCAACTGGCCAATTTTGACATCATCAGAGTAGTTCACGGTAAGGGAAGCGGGGCACTGCGTTCGGCTGTGCGGGCGAAAGCCAATAGTGATAGTCGAATAGCAGATTACAGAGAGGCTGGCTTCGGCGAAGGAGATTCAGGAGTAACCTATCTCGAATTGAAAAATAAGTAAGAAAATCTGAAATATATTTCAAAAAGCTATATAATTAACAAAGGAGGCTAGTCTCTTGGGACATCGAGAACTGGAAAATGCTGCATATTTGTATAATATAGGCCAAAACCAGAAGGCCTACGAGTTTCTAGGTTCCCAGTTTCTGGGGATGGACAGTCAGGGTGAACGCTATCGTTTCTCTGTATGGGCACCGAATGCCCTCAAAGTCTGTCTCGTTGGTGACTTCAATGGATGGCAAGACAATCAATTACATATGCACCGACTAGGAACATCAGGCATATGGTATTTGGAGCAGTCTGGACTACGTAAATGGCAACGCTATAAATACGCAATTACTGGAATGAATGGCTTCACTGTCTTAAAGGCAGATCCTTTCGCCAGACATGCGGAGACTAGACCCGGCACGGCTTCTATCCTCTATCATGAAGATGAATATGTATGGCGAGACGAGAAATGGCTTGAGTTTAGAGCTAAGAAACCGCTGTATAATGTCCCTTTAAATATCTACGAACTTCACCTTGGTTCCTGGCGACGTCATGACGATGAAGCTGTCTATAATTACCGTGACTTAGCAAAACCATTGGCTGACTACCTCACATTTATGGGCTATAACGCAGTCGAATTTATGCCGTTGATGGAATATCCCCTAGATGCATCCTGGGGTTACCAGGTCAGTGGTTACTTCGCTCCGACTTCTCGTTATGGCCTGCCAGAGGATTTGAAATATCTTGTTGATCACTTGCATCAACGTGGAATTACAGTACTTCTTGATTGGGTGCCAGCTCATTTTCCAAAGGATGCATTTGCACTCGCTCAGTTTGATGGAACGGCCACTTATGAGTATGCCGATAATCGCCTTGCTGAACATCGAGAATGGGGAACTTTGGTTTTCGACTACAGCAAGTTAGAGGTGCGTTCATTTCTTTACTCTGCGGCTGACTATTGGTTGTCTGAGTTCCATTTTGACGGTTTGAGAGTAGATGCAGTATCTTCGATGCTTTATCTCAACTATGGTAGAGATGACGAGCTGAGAAATAGCGAAGGTGGAGAAGAAAATCTCGAAGCAATAGAGTTTTTGCAAGAGCTAAATACTAGAATGAGAGATAATCATCCAGGGATTATGATGATTGCGGAAGAATCCACAGCCTATCCGAAAGTTACAGCGCCGGTAGAAGATGGTGGTCTCGGGTTTACCCACAAGTGGAACATGGGCTGGATGAACGATAGTATTCAGTACTTTAGCACTGACCACTGCCAGCGACCTGGGGTGCACAATAAATTGACCTTCGCCATGACCTATTCATTTTCAGAGCACTTTATTTTGCCCTTCTCGCATGATGAAGTGGTCCACGGCAAGGCTTCTATGCTGCAAAAAATGCCTGGTGATTATTGGCGGCAATTTGCAGGCCTGCGGACGCTTTTTGCCTTCCATATGACCCACCCAGGACAGAAATTGAACTTCATGGGTAATGAATTCGCACCATATATTGAGTGGCGCTATTATGAGGAGCTGGAATGGTTCATGTTGGGCTATGAGAAGCACGAGCAAATGGCGAATTTCGTTCGTGAACTCAATCATCTTTACATCAGAGATCCTGCCTTTTGGGCAGATGATAATAGTTGGCAGGGTTTCAGTTGGTTGCAAGTTGACGATATCGAGAACGAGGTCTTCGCCTATGTGCGGAGAGCCGATAAGGCGAGAGATAAAGTAGTGTTATTGAATTTAACACCCCAGGCTTTTGCCGAATATAAATTGCCCGTTCACCGAGCTGGTAAGTATAAGTTAATTCTCAATTCAGACGAGGCTCGGTTTGGCGGTTCAAATTATTTAAAATCACCGACGACTGAATTTCAGAGTGAGCATGATGAAGAGCAGGATTATCTTGAAATTACCTTGCCACCCCTTGCCGCTCTGATTTTTGAATACGATGGCTCAGAAGCCAAGGAGACCAAATAGTCTCGACATAGAAAGGAAGTAAAGATGGCTAGGCAAGAAGTTGTAGCGATGATTCTCGCAGGAGGCCAGGGCTCACGTCTTGGCATTCTAACTCAGTATGTGGCAAAGCCCGCTGTGCCCTTCGGTAGCCGCTACAGAATAATCGATTTTCCACTCAGTAACTGTACCAACTCAGGAATTGAGGCCGTTGGTGTATTGACTCAGTATCAGCCCTTAGAGTTGAATCAGTACATGGGCAATGGGCATCCCTGGGATCTAGACAGAAATAGAGGGGGGTTAGCTATCTTGCCGCCCTTTATGCGAAGTGGTGCCTCGGACTGGTATAAGGGAACGGCTAATGCGATCTATCAGAATATTTATTTCATAGACCGCTACAATCCGTCTTATGTATTAATCCTCTCAGGCGACCACATCTACAAAATGAACTACGGCCAGATGCTGAATTTTCACATTGAGAAGGGCGCAGATGCTAGTATTGCCGTAATTGAAGTTCCCTGGGAAGAAGCCTCTCGTTTTGGTATTATGTCCTGCGATAATGAGCAGCGAATTACGAAGTTCGCCGAGAAGCCTGCCGAGCCAGAGAGCAGATTGGCTTCTATGGGAATTTATATTTTCAATTGGCAAATCCTGCGTCAGAAGTTAATCGAGGATGAGGCTAATCCTGATTCGGATAATGACTTTGGTAAAAATATCATTCCTGCTATGTTGAATGAAGGAAAGAAGCTTTATGCCTACACCTTCGACTCTTATTGGCGAGATGTTGGGACAATCTTCTCCTTGTGGGACGCTAATATGGATCTGATACGTGAAGCACAAGAAATAGATCTTTCCGATGACCGTTGGCGTATTTATGGACGTACCCCAGTTCAGCCTTCACACTACGTAGCTAATGATGGAGAGGCGATTAACTCGGTTTTGACGGACGGTTGTAAGATTTATGGCAGAGTTGAGAATTCAGTTTTAGCTGCATCTTGTACTGTAGGTCGGGGAGCTGTGGTCAAAGATTCCGTACTCATGCCAGGAGCTGTAATTGAAGATAATGCTTATATTGAAAAGGCAATAGTCGGTCTCCACGCTACAATTGGTCAAGCTGTGGAAATTAGGCCGGATGAGAGCTTCGGTAGCAGTGACTTTAGAAACAAACTATGTACAGAAGGGATTTCAGTCATAGCTTCCAATATTGAAGTTTTGGCTGGTTCAAAGATCGGTGGCAACTCCATGTTGGATCCCAAATTAGATCCTGAGGGCAAGGTCATCGCAACCAGACGTCCTGGAAGTTTACTTTATTAAGGAGGAGCAGATGTTTATTGATGCAATGGGCCTAATTCTGGCCAATCACAATCGGGCTAACTTAGCAGAATTAGAAGTTCCAAGGGCACTGGCAGCAGTTCCATTCGCTGGTCGCTATAGGATTATTGATTTTAGTCTCTCATCGCTTGTTAACTCTGGCGTTAAGAATGTCGGCGTATATGCCAATCATAAATATCGATCTCTCATGGATCACCTAGGTACTGGAGCTTATTGGGATCTTGATCGGATGCAGGGCGGTTTGGCCATTTTACCGCCATTCTTGCTCTCTGGTCAGCGTGAGGATGGTGGTGAATTGGTAGGTTTATATGACTTCGTCCATGATGCTACGCAAGAATACGTTGTTATCTGTGAGTCTAATCTGGTGATGAATCTTGACTTTGGTCCCTATCTAGATCGCTTAAAGGAGAGCGGAGCCAATATAGCTGTACTATTCAATAATGATGGCGATCTTGCTGGTCAACCTTATTTGATCCTACAACTAGATGAACAGAGCTATATCAAGGATCTTTTCTTAAATCCGAAAGTCTTGCCATCTAGAGATTCCGCTCTTGGCATTGTAATTGTCAGGCGCGAATTCCTAGTCCAATACCTTGAATTAGAGATTGCTCGCGGTCACAGCAGCTTCACTGTCGAAAAATTATTGCGGCTATTTGATTCTGAACAAATATTAGGGCTATATTGTGAGGAAGTGGTCCTGAGAATTAATTCTGTCACCTCCTATTTTAAGTCGTCTGAATCTTTACTGAATATGGAAGTTTTCGACAGACTCTTCAATCGTGAGGATAGACCCATTTACACGAAAGTAAAAAATGAGGCTCCAACCATGTACTTCCCAGGGAATAAGGTCAACAACTCACTGCTATCAGACGGTTGCGTGATTTCTGGTGAGGTAAATGACTCTATCCTGTTTAGAGGTGCAGAGGTCAAACGTGGTGCGCGTGTTGATAACTGCATAATTGGTCAGGATTGTATCATCTCAGAGGGTGCAGAATTATCATGTGTCATTCTGGATAAGGACACTTTAATTAGGCCTGGTGTGAAGCTAAAAGGACAGCCAGATTACCCTGTAGTAATAGCTAAGTCGATGATTGTGTAGGAGAAAATTGTGAAAATATTATTTTTAAGTTCGGAAATGGCGCCTTTCGCCAAGTCAGGTGGTTTAGGTGATGTTGTTGGTGCACTGCCAAGAGCGCTGAGACAGGCTGGTCATGATGCCAGAGTCATCTTGCCTCTATATAAGAAAATTAAAGACAAGTACCATGAAAAATTGGAGTTCAGAAGATGGGCCATGCTGAAATTGGGCTGGCGCACGATGTATTCAGGGCTCTTTGAAATGGACTTCGATGGACTGCCAGTTTATTTTATCGATAATGAGTATTACTTCGGTCATGAGAATATTTACATTGATTATGACTTCGACATTGAGCGTTTCTCTTTTTATCAAAGAGCGGTGCTCGAATGCTTAGGCGAACCGATGGGCTTCAAACCAGACATTTTACACTGTAATGACTGGCAGAGCGGTATGGTGCCCGTCTTGCTAGAAGCTCACTACAAGCAGCATGGTTATCTCTGTGATGTAGAGACAGTTCTGACCATTCACAATTTGAAATATCAGGGCATACACGGAAGAGAGAAGATCCAAGATTTGCTGGAATTGCCTGACCGCTATTTTTCGGAATCAGGGATTTTAAAAGACGGCGTGCCCAATTTCTTGAAGTCTGGAATTCAATATGCCAATCGAGTGACGACAGTGTCACCGACTTACGCTTCAGAGATTATGATGGACTACTACGGCGAGGGTTTAAATGGCTTGCTAGGGGGACACTCCTGGAAATTGGTAGGTCTACTTAATGGTATTGATACTAAGTCCTACAATCCCGAGACAGACACGGCGCTTAGTCAGAATTATCGTAAGTTGAATTGGAAGAGCGGCAAGACCGCAAATAAATTGTCCTTGGCGAGCAGCTTGGACTTCGCCGAGAGGGCAGAGAAACCCTTGCTTGGAATGGTCTCAAGACTGTGCGAGCAAAAAGGACTAGATCTCTTATTGCGAATTGCTGATGAACTGTTGAATGAGGAAGATGTCAATCTTCTTGTGCTTGGTACGGGAGATGCTCACTACGAGCAAGCCCTTCGTGAATTAGAGTCCAGGCATCCCGACCGCTGCCGCTCAATGATTATGTTCGATGAGCAGTTGGCTAGACAAGTCTATGCGGCAACAGATTTCTTCCTTATGCCGTCAATTTTTGAGCCGTGCGGACTCTCGCAATTGATCGCTATGCGCTACGGAGCCTTGCCGATAGTTAGGGAGACAGGAGGACTGAAGGATACTGTATTGCCGTATAACGAATTTACAGGAGAAGGTACAGGCTTCTCTTTTGCTAATATCAATGCCCACGAATTTCTATTTACAATTAAAAATGCTATTGACTTGTATTGGAATAATAAACAAGCCAGAGCCAAGTTGGTGAGGCAAGCGATGAGTGCGGACTTTAGCTGGCAAAAATCTGCTGCTAATTATGCTAAAATCTACCGCGATGTGCTTATAGAGAATGGTCACTTGAGCTCGGAAAGTGTATAATCCCAATTTGAATCTATAATTCAAGGAGCAAATAATGCGTCTGGCAAGTTCATATTTCTTTACCGTCCGCGAAAATCTGCGTGACGAAGACTCCACTTCGGGCAATCTCTTGACCCGAGCTGGCATGATCAAAAAGAGCTCATCTGGAGTTTATATGTATCTTCCTCTAGGTCTACGAGTACTAGAGACAATTGAGGCGATCATTCGCGAGGAAATGGAAGCGATTGGTTGTCAGGAGGTTCTGATGCCTGCCCTAATTCAAGAAGAAGTTTATATCAACTCTGGCCGGAGGGAGAATTTTGGCAAAGATATGTTCAGCTTGCGAGATCGCTACCATAAACCATACGTCTTGGGACCGACTCACGAGGAGATCTTTGCTGAGGCGGCGGGTATGGCTATTCGTTCGTATAAGCACCTGCCATGCTCCATTTACCAGATACAGACGAAGTTTAGAGATGAACCCAGACCGCGCTTCGGGCTCATTCGAGTTAGAGAATTCCATATGAAGGATGCCTACACCTTCGACCGCGATATAGAGGGATCAGATATTGCCTATCAGAAGATGTTTGACGCCTATAAGAAAATTTTTGATCGCATTGGGCTGGACTATAGGGTGGTACGAGCTGACACGGGCGTCATGGGTGGATTGCTATCGGAAGAATTCCAGGCGATTTGTCCCATTGGGGAAGATATTTTGGTTACAGAAGAGAGTTCAGGCTATGCCGCTAATATTGAGGTAGCAGCCTGTCCGAAACCAGTAGCAGGCGAAACTGAGACTGAGCGCCCTTATCGTGAAGTTGAAACTCCTGGACAGAGGACGATTGAAGAAGTCGCTAATTTCTTTAACGAAGATGCTAGTAAATTTGTCAAATCTTTAGTTTACGAAATTGATGGTGAGCCTCATCTACTTTGTCTCAGAGGAGATCGAAACATTTGCGAAGGCAAGGTTTTAAGATTACTTGGTGCCAATGAGATGGAACTTGCTGAGCCAGAGCTAGTAGAGAAGGTTACTGGTGCCCCTCTGGGTTTTGCAGGCCCGATCAATAGTGATTTACCAATTGTAATTGACAATGAAGTTTCCGTTATGCAGAACTTCATAACAGGGGCAAACAAGGAAGATGTGCACTTTGTCGATTGTAATCTCGCTGATTTCAAGTACATCAAGCAAGGCGATATTCGAGAGATCACAGAAGGTGAGCTCTGCGAGAATGGAGCTGGTCCTGTTAAGTTTGCTAGGGGTATTGAAGTTGGTAACACATTCAAGCTTGGCACGAAATATGCTGAGGCAATGGGTCTGTACTTCCAAGATGATGACAATCAGCGCAAACCAGTAGTAATGGGCTCATACGGTATCGGCTCTGGGCGTTGCATGGCGGCCTTGGTTGAACAGAATAATCAAGACGGTAAGATTATCTGGCCGAAGCAGATAGCACCTATTCAAGTGGCAATTATCATCATCAATATGAAGAATGAAGAGCAGGTAAATTTAGCTGAAAAGCTTTATAAAGAATTTCAGAAAACCGAACTCTATACTGCTCTTGATGATAGAGATGAGCGTGCAGGAGTTAAATTTAATGACCATGAGTTGATTGGTAGCTGGTGCAGAATTACCGTGGGTAAGCGAGCAGGCGAAGGAGTTGTTGAAGTTAAGTTCAACGATTCTGATGAAAAAATTGAGTTGCCAGTCACAGAGATTAGAGATTATGTATTAAAGGAATACACAAAATAGTCAGGCTAAATAATAGATAAAGCCTGACTATTGACACAAACTGATCAATTGCGCATAATAGCATAGCCGTGAGAGCGGCAAGCCATGCGACCGTGGCGGAACTGGCAGACGTGCATGCTTGAGGTGCATGTGGTTAACACCGTGCGAGTTCGAGTCTCGCCGGTCGCACCAAAACCCGCAATGATTTGCGGGTTTTCCTTTTTAGAGGAGAAGCATGAAAAATTATAGAGACTACGAACAATTTGGTATAAGCCGATATATGTACGAGCTATCTGAGAGTTTAATTCCTGCTCTGCAGCAAGTATTTTCCGACATTGACGAGATTGCCAATAGACGACAACTTAAAGTGTTGAAGGCCTTTCAAAATAGCTATCTCTGCGAAGCTGAGTTACACGGCTCATCAGGATATGGCTATAACGATAGTGGGCGGGAGAAGTTGGAAGAGGCTTTTGCCGAGGCCTTGGAAGCAGAGGCTGCATTTTTGAGATTTCAATTTGCGTCTGGCAGCCAAGTGCTCTACCAGATGCTGCGAGCTCTGCTAAGGTCAGGTGACGAGTTAATCGTTGCCACAGGAACGGTCTATGACAGTTTGCAGCCAGGCATGCGGGCCTTGTCAGATCAGGGTATTACCTTAAAATATATCGATCTGAAACTTGGTGATCACACAGGCTCGCTTTGTCAGCGTGCCGAATTAGACCTCGAGACTATAGTCAGGTCTTTGAGTCCTAGCACTAAGGCCGTCTATGTTCAAAAATCAAGAGGTTACTCACTTCGCCCATCATTATTGTCGGAAGATATCAAGATCTTAAGGGAGACTCTTGACGCGGCTGGTTTTACAGTTCCTATTCTTGTTGACAATTGCTATGGCGAATTTGTCGAGAAGCATGAGCCAACTTATTATGGAGCGGATCTTATTGCTGGTTCTCTGATTAAGAATCCTGGTGGGGGCATTGCACCTTCAGGTGGCTATATTGCAGGAAAAAAAGAACTAGTAGAGCTAGTAGCAGAGCAAATAACAGCTCCAGGAATTGGCCGAGAAATAGGCCCGAGTCTGGGCTTTAGTCGTGACCTTGGGCTTGGCCTCTACCTTGCACCTCAGATTGTTGCTAATGCCTTAAAAACGGGGGCCCATCTCTCGGCTTTGTTCACCGAGCTAGGTTACAATGTTGAGCCTCTAGCCTCAGGAAGAAGAGGAGATATTGTTCAGATAATTGAATTAGGAGAGTCTTCCAAGCTTGAGGCTTTTGCCAAGGCTATCCAACTAGCAGCACCTATAGACCATCACTTCACACCAATTCCTTCGGAGATGCCAGGTTATGATTGTGATATCATAATGGCCAGTGGATCCTTTACGCAGGGATCATCTATTGAGCTCTCGGCAGACGGACCGCTGAGACCGCCGTTTACCGCGTTTTTCCAGGGCTCGTTTAATTTCCCAGCTGGTCGCCTGGCTGCTCTTCTGGCAGGCGATGCAGTGCGGGCAGTCGGAGGCCAATAGCAGATGGAAAATAGCAAGAGCACAAAGCCGAAAAAACAAGATGCAAGCCGCGAATTCAAGCATAGAATCAAGGTGGAGAAGCGTCGAAATTGGCTGCGCAATGTGCTGCTAACTTGTACCATCTTATTGATTACTATTGTCACCATCATCATGCTCCTACGCATTTTGTCCAGAAATAAAACAATTCCTCGCTATATTTTTCTAAGAGAAGAGAAACTCGAGCGCCTAGTCGATTGTGAAGCCCTGATCGTTCGTGATGAAGAAATTGTGAAGAGCCCTTCAGATGGACGCTTCCTAGCTGACTATCCGCAGGGGAAGCGCTTGGCAAACGGAGAAATATTTGGCAGGGTCGTCGATTCTGGTGCAAGCAGTCGTATAGCAGAAGTGGCAAAAGCCGAGAGCGACCTCGCCGCCCGCCGCTATGAACTTTTAGAGACGCCCATCGGGGCTGATGCCAGGAGGATTGCAGAACAGCAAGATGTTGAGATTCACCGATTGATGAGCCGCTATTACAATCTTGATCCGCTGCAGGATGAAAATAAAATTTCAGTCCTGGCCTCTGCTCTTAAATTGAGCCTCCAGCAGCGAGGAGAGACTTTGGCTGAAATAGATTTCAAAGATAGAGAATATCAGCAGGCTAAGGAAAACTACCTCAATTTGAAGAGCCTACTCGATAGTGTTTCGAGAACTGTAACAGCACCAGTAAGTGGTGTCTTGAGTTTCGCCATTGATGGCCAAGAGGAGCTTAAAATCGAAGATCTTTTGGAACAGGATAGTAGAGAACTCTATGAGACCTGGCGCAAGATTAGAGCAGAGCAGAATGGATCTGAAGTCCAGAATGTCGAAGCAGATCAAGAGATCTGTAAAATCATTCACGGCGTAAGACAGTACTTTCTCATAACTCTGCCCTCAGGTTCCAAGGATCAGATTGAGGCGACAGGATATTTGACAGCGAAAATTGATGCTTTCGGCATTGAAATTACGAGACTCAAGCCGATTCGCATAGAAGAGAGTCGTGAAGGCACGATATTGATTGTAGAAACTGGAAATGGCATTGCCCAATTGGCAGGCCAAAGAAGAGTGAAACTCTCCCTAGAACTTGCCTCCATGACGGGACTTAAACTACCAAGGCAAGCCCTGATCAGTTTCCGACCTGGCACCCCAGAGGCTAAGGTTAAGATTGTGCAAGAAGGTTTCGTGCGAGAGGTTGGAATTCGGGTTATTGACTTTAACGAAAACTACGCATTAGTAGAAAAGAGCGAGCAGCCAGAATATAGCGATATCGAAATTGGACCTGCGACTATGTTGGTAGTTAATCCTGAAGCCGTAAATGACGGCGATTCTATAGATGATCTTAAATAGGTGAGCAAATGAGTGAAGTAATAAGAGAAGTACAAGAGAAGAGAAGAGCAGAAATTGAAAGCGCCTTAAACGCTATAAACGAAGATATTGATAGGGCTAAGAGAAACGATGTTACCCTAGTTGCTGTATCGAAGACCTATCCTGCGGCAGATGTTGCCTTGGCAGCTAGCCTTGGCCAAATTGACTTCGGAGAAAACAAGGTCCAAGAATTACTGGCAAAAGCCAAGGAGTTGGAAGAAGCTCAAATTGGCTGTGAGATTCGTTGGCATTTAATTGGTCACTTGCAGAGAAATAAGGTCAGACAAGTCATCGGGAAGACGTTCCTGATTCATTCTGTTGACTCGCTAAAATTGATAAGGGAGATTGGCAAGCGTGCGAGAATGGCAGAACTGTCTCAGAACATACTTTTTGAATTCAATATTTCTGGCGAAAAGAGCAAGTACGGATTTGCTGAAGACGAGCTTTCAACTGCTATCGCAGAGGCTAAGAAGTGGCCAGAAATAAATGTTTCTGGTCTTATGACTATGGCACCAGCTGGATTAGATGAGGTAGGAGTGAGAGATGTATTTGCCAGGTTGAGGAATCTGCTTAATGAATTACAGCTTGCATATCCAGAAGCTAAGACTTTATCGATGGGCATGAGTGGAGATTATGAAGCGGCTTTGGCCGAGGGATCGACAATGCTGAGGATAGGTTCGAAAATTTTTGGCAATAGGGTATATTACTAAAAGAATTTGCCTCAACACCCTAGGTATTGTGGTATAATTTGGTAAATCTATTTGAATTTTAATTAAATTGCTCGCTCAGGCGGGTTTGGAGGACAGAGAATGGGTAAATTTTTAGATCGCCTACTCGGCGGCTTCGACGATTATGATGATGAATATTATGAGGATAATCGTGACCACCGCGGTCCGAGCCGTGAAGAAGTAGCAAGATCTATTCAGGGTGCCAGATCCCCGAGACGTCACGAAGATGGTCGGGTTGTAAATTTCCGGCCACAAGGCGTCAACAATGAAGTTATTATCATTGAACCAAGAGATATTGCAACAGCACAGCAAGTTTGTGACTATGTACGCTCGGGCAAGACCGTCATCTGTAATATTGAACAGATCGACACGAAGATTGCTCAGCGAGTTATCGATTTCTTGACTGGTGCAACCTATGCGCTTTCGGGATCAGTAGATCCTATCTCTTCTTTGATTTTCATAGTGGCCCCACGTTCGACTCACGTTTCAAATGCAGAGGAGCTCAATCGTCAAACTATTGAAGAGGCAGAACGCTTTGCCATGGAACAAGAATACCGATCCCTACCTCGTGAACAAATGCGTAGGCCGCAGGTAAGCGCCCGCTAGTAAGTAATAATTGGTATATCTATATATCAAATAGATAAAGGAGCTTTAAAGCTCCTTTTTTATTGCTTCCTATACAGCTTCAATAAGATGACTGGGCATGTAAGCTAATTGGCAAGCTGCTGAAAATATAATGAACACTGCAGAAGTGATAAAAGCAAGAAGTTTGCGCATGTTTAACTCCCGAGCTTGATTTCAAGGGCTTTCAACACAAAACACCCGGGCAAGTTGCTAAGAAAAGAGCAATTTAAAAAAATCGCCCTTGACAGTAATTTTACCACTTGCTATTATTTCAAGGCACTCTAAAAACGAGAGGGCACGGACCTTGACAATTGAATAGCAACAACTTGTACAAAGACGAGCCTGAAAT
>JAUNVU010000026.1 GCA_030537525.1 Eubacteriales bacterium | reverse complement strand
TCTTTAGTCCCGCCAAGACATCGAGATCCCGCTGACTTCAAATAGTCAAAAATAATTAATGCCCCGCTCAGGAAACTCCTGGCGGGGCATTTTTAATTGTCTAAATAAGTCTTAACTAAGACTCTGTCGCCTGAGCATCTTGGCGAAGATACCATCCAGATTCTTGAGCTCCTCCGGTTTACCGCTTTCCACAAGCTGACCCTCAGCTAGAACTAGGACCTTATCGGCCGCAGCAACCGTCCGCATTCGATGGGCGATTAGTAGCACAGTTTTATCCCTAATCAGTTCGCTCAGGCCCTTTTGAATCTGCGATTCACTCTCAACATCCACCGAAGCTGTCGCTTCATCGAGGAGGATGATTGGCGCATCTTTCAAGATTGCCCTGGCAATTGAGATGCGTTGACGCTCACCACCAGATAATCTCGCCCCGTTCTCACCAATTTCAGTCGCATAGCCATCTGGCAGGCGTTCGACAAAGGGGTCGCAATTAGCAATTCTAGCCGCCCGCAAGACCTCTTCATCTGTCGCCTCCTTCTTACCAAGGCGGATATTTTCAAGGACTGTACCATCAAATAGGGCAACATCTTGGAACACTATTGAGAAGTGCTTGAGTAGTGCCTCCGGTTCAACTGTCGAGATATCGACACCGCCGAGCGTAATCTTGCCGCTGTTGACATCCCAAAAGCGCGCTGCGAGCTTCGTCACCGTAGTCTTGCCACCGCCGGAGGGTCCGACCAGGGCAGTGACCTCCCCCTGCTTTGCAGTAAAGGAGAGATCTTTCACGGTCACCTGGCCCTCTTCATAGGAGAAACTGACATCTTCGAAGACAATGTCGTAGCCATCCGGCGAAAAATCACTGCGGCCCTTTTGCACAGGCAGCTCATTCATTTCGCGCACGCGCTCTACCCTGACATCGAGCATCTTCAGTGCTGCCTGGAACTGTACTATCGCTTCAATTGGTTTGTAAATCTGCTGTGACATGATGATAAAAATCAGGTAGGTCACAATCGGCAGGCTACCTGCAAAGTAAAGATAAGCACCAATTAAGACGATACTAGGTAGGCCAAAGCGCAGAATTAGACTCGATATTTGCATCAGCACAGCCGCTACCAGCTCTGCCTTTAATTGGATTTTCTCATAATTTCTAAAGGCCTGATCAACTCTCTTTAGATAGCGCTCATCACCGCCGTAGGCATAGATCTCCTGCGCGTGTTCGAAGCCCTCCTGGAGGCATTCATCAACCACCCTCTTTTCCTGGTACAGGGCTCGATTCATCTTACGCTCGAGCTTCTGAGCCAGGGCTTTTACCAGAATAGATACGGGCACAACCCAGATCGTTGCCAAAGCCATGCGCCAGTCAAAAACTAATAAGGCCAGAGAAATCAAAACAAAGTTGACGAAGGCCGCATAGTATTGCGGAACTGCGTGTGAAAAGAGCATTTCAAATTCCGTCACGTCATCCATGATCGTGCTAGAAAGATCTGAAACATCCTTTTGGTCAAAAAATGAGAGCGGCAGTTGCTTCAGCTTATCCGCCAGATTTAAACGCATCTTTGCGCTCTCGGCGTACATCTTTGTATAGAGCTTGTTGTAGTCAACTTTACCGATGACATACATCAGGACCATGAAGATTAGGGCCAGCAGAATATAGATCCAGAGCCTGCCTGAATCCCCAGTTTCTAGATTGCGCTTAATGAAATATAGGCCAAAAGAGGCCGGCAGCACATAGGAGAGAAAGACCAGGCTGTGCGTGATAATCGAGACAAGGAGGCCCCTGGCACCCTCTTCTGAGAGCGCATAACGTTTCTGAAAATACTTATGCATGAGCTGCCTCCTGCTTAATTTGCCGCTGCAAGGACTTCTGGTACTCTAGCCAAAGCTTCTGGTACGGGCCCTCTACGGCCAAAAGATCCTGATGCGTACCAGCTTGGACAATCCTGCCATTATCGACCACGAGAATCCGATCTAAGTCTTCGACCGAGCTAAGTCTGTGGGCAATAACTAGGCTGGTCTTACCCTGTCTTAACTCTCGCAGAGCCTTGCTGATTAGAAACTCGTTTTCGGGATCGGCAAAAGCCGTGGCCTCGTCGAGGAGTACGATTGGCGCATCCTTCAAGATCGCCCTGGCCAAAGCTATCCGCTGCTGCTCACCACCAGATAAGTAAGTACCCTCTGAGCCAATCACTGTATCTAGACCCTCCGGCAGCTTATTGATGATTTCTCGAGAACTAGACTGCTCGATGGCCCGATCTACCTCCTCAGGACTGGCCTCAGGCTTAGCAAAGAGGATGTTTTCCCTAATAGTCCCCTTAAATAACTTGCTGTTCTGGAAGGCAAAGGCGATATCTTTCATCAACTCGGCCTTACCAATTTGCTTTAAATTAACTCCGCCGATCTTAATCTCACCCTCGTCAGGATCCCAAAATCTGGCTGCCAGTCTGGCAATACTGGTCTTGCCACCGCCAGAAACACCGACGAGGCCGACCGATTCACCTTCTTTAATTTCAAATGAAATATTTTCAACTACTGGCCGATCTGGACTATAGCCAAAAGTCACATTTTCGAAGCTCAGGCTGTATTCTTCGGGCTTGATGGGATTTTCGGCCTCAGCTAGGACGCCATCCGCAAATAGCCGATCGAAACTTTCAATGGTCGAATTCAACTTGGCCCGGTTATTAGCAACTTGCATCAGGCGCATCATAGAGCCCGAGAACAAGGGAGCAACTATCAGATAGAAAATATAATCAGAAAGGACCTGGCCCAAATTTTCCCCTCGGCCAATTAAGAAAACGGCAAGCGGCACCATAAAGAAGGCTGCCGCCTCCATCATAACGGTATAGATTGTATACCCATTGCCCCACGAGAGGGTGTACTTCATGACGAGGTCACGGTAATTCATAATGCTGTTGTAAAACTTGTCAAAGGAGCGCACACTCTGACCAAAAGTCTTGACAACAGGGATGGCTCGAACATATTCCACTGCCCCTGTACTCATCTCTTGTAAAGAGGCAAAATAGGCCTCTGAAAGCTGTTTCGCCTCACCCGTATTGGTCAGCATAAGCATCGTAATCATCCCGATTCCTAGGGGAATAAAGGACGCCAAAGCCAGGCGCCAATCAATATAAAACATCAGGGCCAGGAGCACAAAGGGCGAGACAAAGGCCTGCGCCATATCCGGTAAATTATGGGCAATAAATGAGTGCGTCACAGCTCCAGCCTCTCGCACTGTCTTTCTTAAATAGCCACTCGGATATTTGCTAAAAAAGGCCAGCGGCTGCTTGAAGATTTCGTGCATTGCCTGCCTTTGCAGCTCATTTTCTAAACGGAAGGCAGCTACGTGAGAAAGTATCAAGGCCACAAAATAGAGAATCACAGTCAAAAGTGAAAAGACCAGTGCGATCCAGGCAGAATGACTGACAACTGCCCAATCTCTTAGGCCCTCAGTACTCAATAAGGCCTTAATCACCCTGTGGATATAAAGAAAGGGTAAGACGCCTGTTACGGCAGAAATACCCGCAAGAACTAATGAGAGATTAAATAGTATACTCCGCTCTCCCATATAGGATTTAAGTCGCTTAAAGAGACTCTGCTCTTTACTTTGCTTCATAAGTCACCCCACATTCTAGGAAGTTAGCATTTGCTAACAACTAAGTATAGGGTAGAGCTTAGGCTTTTGCAAAGCTTTAAATTATTTTGACATTGCAAAAACTAGCGCTATAAGTGTTATATGTGTCGAAAGAATGGTGATTTGACGCTCCTTGTACTCACGCAGAAGCGACTTAATCTCCTCAGAAGCGACCACATCCACCGAAGTCAGCGGCTCATCTAGAAGCAGCAGCTGTCTTTCTAGCAAGATATTGACCAGCATCAGGAGCTTATTCTTCATTCCATGTGAATACTCCCCTAGCAATTTGTGCTGATCCTTTGGCAAGATACTCATCGAGCTGAAATATCTGTCCAGCAAGGCCTCACGCGAATCCTTACTCTCCTCTGGATAGTGGAAATCAATAAAGAACTTTAGAAATTCATAGCCAGTAAGAAAGTCTGGAACCTTCGGCTGAGAAATGACGAAGGCCACTTGATCGCTATTTAGGACGCTGCTCTCGCCGTCTTGGCTTAAATAACACTGACCTTGCTCGTAGGCTAGATCATTGATCAGGCAGCGAAAGAGAGTAGTTTTGCCTGCACCATTCCTACCTAAGAGCCCGTAGATCTTGCCCTGCTCGAAGCTGAAATCGACCCCTTTCAAGACCTCGTTCTTCTCATAAGACTTATGCAGATTCTCAATCCTAAGTTTCACCTGGCCCTCCTCAAATTAAATCAGTAAAAGTGAATTATTTGAGCGAGAAAATTATACAATTATCTCGCCAAGAACCATAGACCAAAAAGGGCCAAAGTGAACTAGACTTAGTTCTGCTTTTATTATTTAAGCTCGAAAATCTGGCGCCGAATCGCTGCCTTATCCTT
>JAUNVU010000025.1 GCA_030537525.1 Eubacteriales bacterium | reverse complement strand
TTATCTCTAGTATCTCGATATTTCTTGCTGCTGACAAGTCGCTATGTTTAAGAACGATTTTGCCAAATACATTAACGAAAACAGGCCAAATACATCAATGGAACTTCGCCAAATACTTCAGTTACGTTAAACTCTATGAAAAAAGGTGTGTATTAGCACAGTTTGTAAGGAGGTAGACGAAATGAAAAAGTTTTTTCCAAGAATTGCAGATCAAATCTTAGCAGATCATTTGGCCTCTAAAGGTGCTGTGCTCATACAAGGCCCTAAATGGTGTGGGAAAACGACAACGGCACTACATCAGGCAAAAAGCGCACTTTTCTTACAAGATCCAGATATGCGAGTTGATAATTTGTAATTGGCAGAGTTAAAGCCGTCTATTTTGCTACGTGGTGATACACCACGCTTAATCGATGAGTTTCAGGACGCTCCTAGATTATGGGATGCAGTAAGATTTGCTGTTGATCAGCGAGGTGAGACAGGCCAATTTATTCTTACGGGCTCTACTTCAGTTGATGAGTCCCAATTTTCTCATTCTGGAACGGGCCGCATTTCGAGATTGAAGATGCGCACGATGAGCCTTTTCGAAAGTGGTAATTCATCAGGGGAGGTGAGTCTTGGCTCCCTGTTTTCCACTCCAGAAATTGCCGCTGTCTAGCCACTTGATATTGAAGATGTTGCGAGGTTAATTGTCGGTGGCGGTTGGCCTGCTTCCCTTGGAAAACCGCTTGAGGTGAAGCAGAGGCAAATCGCAGCATACTGTCAGTCCATCATCCACACCGAGATCGCAGCTGCTGATGGGGTGCGCCGAGATTGTGATAAGGTCGAGCAGGTTCTGAGATCGTATGCCAGGCATCTCTCGACACAGGCGAGCATCAAAACGATATCTTCAGATGTTGCGCATTTTTTTGCAGAAGTAAATCGTAAAACAGTAGCTGAATATCTAGATGCGATGAGAAGTATTTTCGTCATAGATGAGCTTTCGGCATGGAGTCCAGCACTGCGTTTCAAGACGGCAGTTGCTAGCAGTCCATGCAGGCATTTTGTAGATCCTGCGATTGCCGCTTATTTTTTGGACGCCAATGCAGAAGATCTCATTTACGACATGGAGACCTTTGGGCCGCTCTTCGAATCACCGGTAATTCGGGATCTGCGGGTATATACCGGCAGCTTGGATGGTCGTGTCCATCATTACAGGGATCACTCAGGGCTTGAGGTTGACGCGATTTTACACTTGCCAGGTGGACAATGGGCCGCCATTGAGGTTAAACTAGGCAATCGTGCGGTTGATTATGGGGCTTCTAATCTGCTGAAACTCAGCCAGAAAATAGATACAGATCTGATGAACGCCCCGAGCTTCTTAGCAGTGATTACTGCTAACGGCTATGCCTACAGACGGCAAGATGGTGTCTGTGTCATCCCGATCGGCTGCCTGAGGGAGTGAGAAGAGATGTCGGAAAACCAAATTATTGATCCCGCGCTGACGACAAGGATAAGATATTCGAGAAGCGCGATTGAGTTGCTGGACCTGATCTTCAGCTTGGGCCTGGCTTTTCTCATCGGGCAATTTACCGAGCGGGCCCTTGAAGGCGCAGAGCAGAGGTGGCTCCTGCTGCGCGCCGGCCTAATCGTGGCGATCGTCATTTTGCGCTTCGCCATAATGAGGGCGCTCAGGACTAGATTGCTCCTTGGCAGTAGAGAGCTAAAAGAAGACCTCCACCTGGCCTATGCCAGAAGATACATCACAGGAAATACTCTAAACGACCTCTATTTCAGCGACCCCAACCAGAGTTTGAGAGTTTTAAATGAGGACTTCGAAGTCTACTGCGACTACAGATTAATCGAATTACCAGTCCTCAGAATCTCCGTCATTGCAATCTTCGGATATGCCTTAGCACTAGGCTACAACTCGCCTAAGTTACTGGGTATCTTTACAGCCGCAGCCCTCCTACAAGTCATACCCCCTTTGTTATTTCGCTTTTATTTTGAAGCCATCTATCTCAGGATGCGTGATGTCGAAGACGAGCTAACAGGCTGGCTCATAGCTGCTTACCAGGGCTTCGAAAATCTTAAATTGTATAACGCCATAGGTTGGTATTTTTCAAGCAAAAGCCGCATGGAGCGAGATTACATCAAGTATGGCAATCAAGCAGAGATGACTGTGCTGCTGGAAAGAGCAATCTCGGAGTTTATAGCCTCGCTATTAAAGATTGGTTCCTATGCGATTGTGGGTTATTTTCTCGCCACTGGAGAAATAGACTCTGCAGTAGCGGTAGCTAGCTTGGTGATTGCTGGCCCGTTTTTCCATGCCTTTAAGGAGTGTTTTGCCATGATTAATGCGCGGGCGAGGAGTAAGGCCGCTGCGAATCGTCTCCTGAAACTCTTGCCCTTACAACAAGCAGAAGAGGTGGATTTTACAATTTCTGAAAATAGTGATTGCCAACTGGCAATTAGCGACTTGATGTATACGTACCCTGAAGAGAGAAGCCGCCTTGGCAGCATCCAGGTGCCTGAACTCTATCTGAACACCGGCGAAAAAATACTTATAACAGGAGCCAACGGTTCGGGAAAGTCTACGCTCATGAGGCTTATCACTGGTATTTTGAAACCCTCTGAGGGCACAGTGCTAATTAATCAAGTTGCAACAGACAAACTAAGTGATGAGGCACGTAGCCAGGCTTTTGCCTACCTTATGCAAGCTGATTTGGCAGGTGAGAGCACGGTAGGGACTTTAATTGAGGAGGCGGCTGGTGCAGAAGAGTTTGCGGCCAGATCCATTCTCGATAAATTGGGTTTTAAGAAAGAAAACCTGTCAAAACCTCTAAGACAATTATCAGGAGGTGAGTTAAAACAGCTGTACCTAGCCCTGACCTTGGTGCGTGATGCAGCAATCCTAATTCTTGATGAGCCGAGCTTGCATCTAGATCAGAACGCCACGGAAGCCCTTATTAAATTATTGAAGGCAGATTCTCGGGCGCAAATTCTTATAACGCATGATCCGCAGTTGCAGAGTTTATCACAGCGACATTATAGAATTCGCACGGGTACAGTGAATGTCCTAGAGGAGGTTTCTAATGCCTAAAGATCAAGATAAGAAACAGTCTAGATATTCACTATTGATAATTGGAGATGGTTTGAGGGCAATGGGTCTGGCTATTCTCGTAGCGTTTTTTGCTGCGGCGCTGGCAGACTTTGTCTATTATTACCTAGCTGAAGTTCTGGGTGCTTTTTCAGAAGCAGCCCTAGCCAGAGATAGTCTCCAACTGCGTGAACATCTTTTTGGGCTTGGTCTGGTACTTGGATTATCGGCGATAGTAGTGCCGCTCACCCAGGCTTTTGCCAATTACCTAATATTAAAACACAGCTTCCCACACGAGAACGTCTTGCTTGCTCATTTTCTTAAAAAGACTTGGTTAAACAAACAAAGAATTAAACTATCCGAAGTGCAAGCAAGGCTTGAAGATGATGCGATTGATTTTCGTTTAAGTCTTAAAAACTTTATCCTGGCCGTGTTGGAGATTCCATTTATAGCATTTTTGCTCTGGCGGGTCTTGGATATGTTGCCACTGGAATACATTGTCCTGATTTTCGTCTTGACTCTGGTAAATTTCTTTATTGCTAATTATCGAGAGACCAGACTCGCTGAGTTAGAAGCGGAAAGTTATGTGTTTCGAGAGAACAGACAGTCTGAAATCACTGCTCTGGCAACTAGTTCCGTCAATTTACGTTTGACTTCGCGAGTCGAACCGAGGTTTAAGTGTTGGCGCGGGCTGTTTGAGAATTGGTTTGCCGATTCGGGCAAGCAATTCCTCAGGCTGCGCGTATTGAAGGATAGTGTCACGGAACTTTCAAACTATCTGCTCCCCTTGATAATCCTAATTTTCGGCGCTCTCTTGGTCGCCAAACATGAGGCCAAAGTTGGCTCGGTTGCTGCTGTCCTGGTCCTCTTACCCCTACTTGAGCGCTTCTATCAAGCGATTCAAAAAGCGGTTAGTGAGTATCGACTTCTATCAGAGTTGGTTCCGAGACTGGCCTTCTTCTATGGTGATGGTGAGCGCGAGGGCGGGGTGAGCGTGCAGGTTTCTGAGGCTTCGCCGCTTTTAGAAATTTCAAATCTCGGCTATAAACTGCCAGATCATGAGAAGTACTTAATTAAGGATTTTAACTTACAACTTGAGGCGGGAGAACGGGTAATGTTATTTGGTCCCAACGGATCTGGGAAGTCTACACTGTTGAAAATTATTGCTGGCTTGATTGAGGACTACGAGGGAAAAATTGAGATAGCTGGACAGAATTTGACGGAATTAGATCTTCTCTCCTGGCGCAATGAGTTCAACTTTGCCAGTCAACACGCCTATTTCTTTCCGACGAGTATTGATGAGAATATTGCTCTGGGTCGCCAGGATATTGGCGATGACTTAGAGAGGCTCCGAAATTTCGTGAAATTAAATGAGATTCAGGATCTAGAACAGGTTAATTCTTCTTCTGGCGGAGAAGCGCAACAACTCTCGCTTGCGAGAGCTCTGCTCAGGCCTCAAGCTCTGTTGATTCTGGACGAGCCGCTGAACAATCTGGACTCTGAGACGGTAACAGTCCTGCTGGAGATACTCGAATCCTATCATGGAGCGCTATTGGCAGTCTCACATGATCCACGCCTTGAGGCCATCTGTCACCGCCAAGTAAAACTGCAGTAGCCAAGTCATACTTG
>JAUNVU010000009.1 GCA_030537525.1 Eubacteriales bacterium | reverse complement strand
TGATCGTGGTCGTGATGGGCGAATACTTCTGCCAGCTGCTCAGTGGTGGTGCTTGGCTTGACAAAGGTTGGATACCATTCTTCCTTGGCCAAAAGTTCTGCAATATCATCACCGAAGCGCATATGGAGGTGGGCAACTGACTCTTCACCGTGTACTGGCATCATGAAGAGGATCTTATAGCTTGCATCACCTTCTGCTTCGAAGATATGCCAGAAGAAGGAATGACCGCCATGGCTCATCTCGTGAGACTTGACGAAATTATAGCTGACAGTTTCGATTTCCTTACCGTCTTCAGCCTTGCCATCGATGAAGGTAACTTGCTTGCCTTCGATCTTCATGGCACCAAATGGCAGACCGTAATCCTCAGCGATCTCTGCCTTGACTTCTTCAACGGATTCACCGTGTTCTTCTGCCATGTGGGCGAAGGTATCTTGCAAACCCTCATCCTCTAGATAGGCACCGAGGCTGTTCCATTCACCTTCCCAGTCTGCGATAGAAATTTCGTCGCTTTCTTCATCCTCAACATCATTTTCTACATCAACTTCCGTTGGTTTCTCTTCGTTGAGAACTTCCTTGGTTTCACATCCTGCAAAGAATACTAGCAGGCTGAGCGCCATCAGTAGCGCAAAAATACGTTTAATTTTCAAATTTTTCCTCCTTTGAGTATGCTCTAGGGCATATTGTTAGCATATGCTAACTATTTATCAAGTATACTTAATTATTCTGTCTTGGCAAGTGCAAAATTTTAGAAATTAGGGCGCAGTCAAAACTAGTCAAAATCGCCCTTTGCAGCTCTTTTCTCTTTTTCAGCTGCTGCTATACTTATTTATATGAGCAGATACAAATTCATGCCAAATAGAGAAGAGCTTGCGCTCAAATCCTTCGTTGCTGTTGACTTCGAAACAGCCAATCGTTCGCCTCTTTCGGCTTGTCAAATAGCTCTAGTGCGCTTTGAAAACAGTAAGCCCATTGAGGATTTCGTCAGTTTTATCAAGCCACCTCAAGCTTATGGGCATTTCGAATTCACCTACCTACATGGGATTTCTGAGCCTGATGTAGCACAGGCACCTACTTGGCTGGACTTAGCTGATAAATTGACCAGCTTAATCGGCGATTGTCCTGTCTATGCTCACAACGCCAGTTTTGATTCTCGAGTTTGGGCTGCAGTTGATAAATACTATTTTAAGAATTCTCTGCCCAGACGTTTCTACTGCTCTTGCAACTTGGCAAGACAGTTCCTACCAGGTCTCTACAATTACAAATTGCCGACAGTCCTTGCTCACTGTGATCCTAGCTTTAACTTGCATCATCACCGTGCGGACTCGGATGCCATGGCCTGCGGCATAATAGTTTCGAAAATTCAGGAGCTAAATCGATGAATATTTTATTGACGGGCTTCGAGCCCTTCGGCGGTGAGACAATTAATCCTGCCCAGCAAATAATTGAAGCAATTTCACATAAGCATGAGGCCGTCAGCACTGCTCTTATACCTTGTGAATTTGCCAGTCTCAGGAGTAATTTGCAGCGAGCTGTTGCCCTAACCTCACCAGATGCCATTCTCTGTCTTGGCCAGGCGGGATCTCGACCAGCTATCTCGATCGAGCGTGTAGCGATCAACTTGATCGCCGCACCTATACCTGACAACCTTGGTTATCAGCCAGCTGAACAAGCGGTGGTCGAAGCTGCACCTGCCGCTTATTTCTCCAATTTACCCGTGAAGGCAATGACGAAGGCAATCTTAGACCTTGGGATTCCAGCCACACTCTCCTACACAGCTGGTACCTACCTATGTAATCAGTTGATGTTTGAAGCTCTACATTTGGCTGCAAAACGTGACTTACAAGCTGGCTTCATCCACCTTCCGTATCTGCCAGAGCAAGTGCTAAACAAGCCAAAATTTCCCAGTATGGCTCTAAATCTACAGATCCAAGCGGTGCAGGCAGCTATCCAGGCAATTGTCGATAAGCCTGTAGATATCGAGGCAATTCACGGAAGTACACATTAATTTATATTTAGCAAAAGATTAATTTACAAGAAAATTAATTCTGCACAGTAGGCAGTCAAGGAGCTGTAGTAGTTTACATACGAATTCTTCGAGCTTGTCAGCCGACCAAACTCATGTTAGGATCCTTGCTGGGAATGAGGTTCTCCCCCGTCTATTGACGAAACCGCCACCTGGCTGATGACTTCTACAAATAACTTGTGGAGGTTTCTTATGTTCTTAACTAGTATCGCCTTAATTTTATTAATTGGTCTAATTTTCGGTAAGTTAGCTTATAAAATTGGCTTGCCGCCGCTATTTGGCATGTTGCTTGCTGGTATTATAATTGGACCATCCGTCCTGAATCTGTTATCAGATGAGCTACTTAATATAGCTTCCGAACTGCGTCAGTTTGCCTTAGTCGTAATTCTTTGCAGAGCTGGTCTGTCGCTATCCCATACAGATCTAAAGAAAATAGGTAAGCCAGCTATTCTCATGTCCTTCGTGCCTGCTAGTGTCGAGATTTTCGCAATTGTTGTGATCGCTCCATACTTGCTCGGTCTCAGCTATCTCGAAGCAGCTCTGCTCGGTGCTGTGCTCGCAGCCGTCTCACCAGCCGTCATTGTGCCAAAGATGCTCAATCTGATGACTGCCAACTATGGGACTAAGAAGGGCGTTCCACAGTTAATTCTTGCGGGCGCATCCCTGGATGACATCTACGTTATAGTCTTGTTTTCAACCTTTCTTGGTCTACTGAGTGGTGGGGATTTCAAACCTGCCGCCCTCGCTGCCATACCGATTTCCATCATCACTGGTATTGCACTCGGTCTCTTCGTTGGCTATGTGCTTGACTGGGTCTTTAGAATTATTACCTTGCGCAATGGTGAACGCGTCATCGTCTTACTCGCCACCGCCTTCTTGCTCCTGACCTTCGAGAAATATCTGGCAGCCTACATTCCAGTCTCTGCACTCTTGGCCATTATGAGCGCTGGCCTGATGCTGCGCCACAGAGCACCTGAGCGCGCCGAAAAACTCGCAAACAGCCACAGTCAAATTTGGTTGGCTGCAGAGATCATACTTTTCGTCTTAGTCGGTGCGGCAGTAGATCTGAAGGCAGCGCCAGCCTATGCTGGGCCTGGCTTCATCCTCATCGCCCTGGCACTCTTCTGGCGCTGTTTGGCGGTATATTTACTACTAAGGATCTCCAATTTCAATCGTCGGGAACGTCTGTTTTCTGCTATCGCTTATACGCCGAAGGCCACGGTGCAAGCAGCTATTGGAGCTGTTCCGCTCGCCTATGGCCTGGCTTGCGGACAGGTCATCCTTAGTCTTGCTGTGCTGGCAATCTTGGTGACAGCGCCTCTCGGGGCTTTTGCCATTGAGTTGACCTATCAACGCCTGCTATCAAGAGATGAAGAGTAATAACTGCAGGGCTGATTAATAATATAGAAATTTGATTTTATCATCCGATTAACTCATAATCTAGCCATTAATATTTAAACAAGAGGGGTTGTATGAATACAGATTTTAAGCGTTATTTGAAGGATTTTCCTGACCAGAAAGGCTATTTTGGAGATTATGGTGGTGCCTACCTGCCCCCAGAATTAGTCCCTGCTTTTAAAGAAATTACAGAAGCCTATTTAACTATTGCCCACTCGGCGCGTTTCATTTCGGAACTGCGTCGCATAAGGCGAGAATTTCAGGGCCGGCCGACCCCTGTCTACCACTGCGAACGTCTGTCAAGAGAGCTTGGTAGTACGCAGATCTATCTGAAGCGTGAGGACCTAAACCATACTGGCGCTCATAAGTTAAATCACTGCATGGGTGAGGGCTTGCTGGCGAAATTCATGGGTAAGAAGAAGCTCATAGCTGAAACAGGCGCAGGCCAGCACGGTGTGGCCTTGGCCACTGCTGCCGCCTACTTCGGCTTGGAGTGTGAAATTCACATGGGTGCAGTAGACATCGCCAAGCAAGCGCCTAATGTCGCCCGTATGAAATTACTCGGTGCAAAGGTAGTCTCTGTAGAACACGGCTTGAAGACCTTGAAGGAGGCTGTCGACTCGGCATTTGAAGCCTATATTAAGGACTTCGACGATTCGATCTACTGTATTGGCTCTGTTGTGGGACCCCACCCCTTCCCGATGATTGTCAGAGACTTTCAAGCAGTAGTCGGTGAAGAGGCTCGCGAACAATTTCTCGAAATGACAGGTTATCTACCGGATCGCGTTGTTGCCTCTGTAGGTGGTGGTAGTAATGCGATGGGTATTTTTACGGGCTTCCTCAATGATCCTGTTGAGCTCTACGGGGCCGAGCCATTGGGGCGTGGTGAGAAGCTTGGCGACCACGCCGCTTCCCTGAGCTATGGAAGCCCTGGTATTATGCACGGCTTCAAGTCCATGATGTTGAAGGACGAAGCTGGTGAAGCTGCTCCAGTCTACTCTGTAGCTAGCGGTCTTGATTATCCTTCTTCAGGTCCAGAGCACGCCTATCTCAAGGCAATTGGCAGGGCAAAATATGCCTGTGTCAGTGATGATGAGGCAATTGATGCCTTCTTCGCACTATCGAGAAAAGAGGGGATCATTCCCGCCATTGAAAGTGCCCATGCTCTGGCTCTAGCCATTCGCATGGCGAAAGAAGAGGACAACCCAGGTTTTGTCCTAGTCAATCTGAGCGGCCGTGGGGATAAGGATTTAGACTACGTCTTGGAAAATTACGCAGACAAGTTATAAATGATTGAAATGATTGAACAAGCACATGAACAGTTGATCAAGACCATCCAACAGCGGATGGCCGCTAGTGGAGGCTGCTTTGAAGACCACGGTGGATTCATCTTCTACGACTTGCAGACGCCAGAAAACGATACTCACCTCAGGGGTATTACGATCAATGCTAATTTTAAGAAGTCTGAAGAAGAAGCTCTTAAGGCGTTGCTGACTAGACTCAAGAAGGAGGAGAGGGCCAAGTGGTCCGTTAGATGTCATCCCGCGATTAGCTCTTCCATAAACACTCTTCTCCAGGCAGCTGGCTTCGTTGGACCCGATACCTATCCCATCATGACCAGGAACAGTCCGATCAATTGGACTTATAAACACGCCGTAAGCGAAGCATCTGAAACCTCTGTATTAGAACCCTGCCAAGCACTGCTGGCAGAGGTGTTTAAGCTGGAAAAGAAAACTGCAAAACTGGTAATTAGCGAGAAGCTCTTTCTTGAGGATCGCGAAAATCTGCTAGCTTATATCGCAGAAGATAGAGAGATTCGCTGCCTAGGTCTGCTGACTGGTACTGCGGACAGTGACATATATGGCCTCTACTACATTGCAACAGACTCAGCTCATAGAGGAGAAGGACTGGCGAAAGACTTAGTGGCATATCTGACGAATCGGGCCTTTGCCAAAGGAGCTAAGAGCGTAATTTTGCAAGCTTCTAGTCTTGGTGAATTTGTCTATCGCCACCACGGCTATACTGAGATTGCTCGCTACGCAAATTTCGTTTTCGAGAGATAAATCTTCTAATTCGTAACCTAGCTTTCAAGAGAATGGCTATTTGGCAGAGCTATTCTCCTTATTTTATTATTTGCGTTATGCTGGAATAGTGTTCTAAGGGGGAGGTGCCGGAGGTGCATAATGAGTATGCAAGACAATATACCTAATTTAGATCTTGAGAAGATGAAATATATTCTCTCCATTAAGGAAGCCTATGAGCAGGGAGAGCTCTCTCTCGAAGAGGCGCAGGCAAAACTGCGGGAACGTGTGAGTTCGATCAAGCCTTACGAGATAGCTTTAGCCGAGCAGAAGCTCGAGGCCTACTCCGACGACCAATGCCAGAAGGAAGACATTCAACAGATGTTGAAACTATATCAAGGTTTGTATGATACTAGCCGGCCTGAGTTACCCTTCGGTCATCCCCTCAACAATTATTACGCTGAAAATGCTGAACTTGAGAAGCTCTGCCTGGCAATTGAGGATCTTGTTCAATACCCAGTAATTAAAAATCAATGGTATGAACTCTACGACAAACTGCATGACTATCGAATTCACCTGGCTAGGAAGCAAAATCAACTTTATCCAGTTCTGGAGCAGAAGGGTTTCGACCGTCCCTCGACCACGATGTGGACACTCGACGACTTCATTCGCGATGAAATTAAGGAGCTCAGAGAACTAATTGATACTGATGAGGAAGAATTTATTGCCCAGCAGGCGACCTTAGTTGCAGATCTCCGCGACCTAATTTCCAAGGAAGAGCAAGTCCTCTACCCGACCTCTCTCGTCTTGATTCCAGAAGCGGAATTTGAGGTGATGAAGGAGGGAGATCGCGAAATTGGCTATGCTTGGATTGATCCAGAACAGACAGAGCTTGCAGTTCAAGGCCAGCCAGACAGCACTCCAGCTTACAATGAGAAATCCGACGCCATGCTCAGTGAGCTCTTGACCGTCTTTGAGAAGTATGGAGTTGGTGAAATCGCAGCAAAAGACAGTAAGCTCAAGGTTGCTCAGGGTGAATTGACACTTGAGCAGATCAATTTGATCTATAAGCACTTACCAGTCGACCTCTCCTATGTCGATGAAAACGAAATTGTCCGCTTCTACTCAGATACAGCCCATCGCGTCTTCCCACGCAGTAAAAATGTCATCGGCCGTGATGTCAAAAATTGTCATCCTCGAAAGAGCGTTCATATCGTTGAAGAGATTATTGAAAAATTCCGCAGCGGTGAGCAAGATACAGCAGAATTCTGGATCAATAAGCCTGACCTCTTCATCTACATCTTCTATACTGCTGTCCGCGATGACGAAGGTAAATTCCGCGGCGTACTCGAAATGATGCAAGACTGTACACATATTCGATCCTTAAAAGGCTCACAAACTCTGCTCAACTGGGGTAAAGCGGAACCCGCAGAAGAGAATGCTGAAATAAGCTCTCAAGACACCCCAGCAAAAGAGGCTAATAATGCCAAAGCTAAGTTCGTTGTCGATATTGAAAACATCTCTGCCGAAACTCGCCTAAAGGACCTCTTGGCCGACTATCCTAGTTTGAAAGATGACTTGGTGGAGCTATCACCTGCCTTCAAAATGCTGAAGACACCCCTAGCTAGGATTATGATCCCGAAGGCCAAGGTCGCCGACATGGCCGAAAGATCAGGATTGGAACTCGAGGAAATTTTAACTGGACTCAAGCGATTAATAGCAAGATATCAATAAATTTCAATTTGGGTTAAAATTAAGCAGCTAGTCTCAGAAGAGTCTAGCTGTTTTCATTAAGTCAATACATACAGAAGAGGTGTCTATGCTTGAATTTCTAGAAGATCTCCTTGCCGCTTTAGGCGTTATCCTGAACGGCCTACCTCAGGGCCTCCTGGCTCTTTCTTATGGATTTGCCTCAGTGCCAACCGCCCTAGGCTTCGCCGTTGGAGCTGCCTCTTGTGCTGCTCTCGGCTCGACTGTGCCCATCTCCTTCCAGGCAGAAACCATTGTGCTCGCTGGTAGCATGGGTAAGGATAGGTCAGAACGTACTTCCATGGTCTTCTTCGCCGGTCTGCTAATGCTCGTCCTTGGCCTCACTGGGGGTCTCGGATTCATTGTCGAACTCGCTGGTGATCGCATTATCACTGGTATGATGGCAGGTGTCGGCCTGATGCTTGCCAGAATCGCCTTGCAGGGAGCAAAGGAGATGCCCTTGGTCACCTACTCCTCTATTCTCATTGCCTGCGTGACCTATGTCTTGAGCAAGGGTAACCTCGTCTACACCATAATTATTTCCGTCGTGCTCTCAAGCGCTATTAATTACTATAAAAACGGTAAAATCGAAGGTGAAGTCTATGACGAATCCCGCCGTCTTAAATTAGTAAAACCGAAACTTACCTGGCGCACTGCCAGAGGAGCCGCGGCCCTAGCCTGCCTGACCATAGGCGCCAATATCGCTTTTGGCCAGATTACTGCTTCCATGGCTGGTGGCACCGCCAATGTCGACCATCTCACTGCCTATTCTGGTGCTGCCGATGCACTCTCTGCACTCTTCGGCGGCGGGCCTGTAGAAGCTATTATCTCGGCAACTGCCGCAGCCCCTCATGCTGTCTTGGCCGGTATCATGATGATGAGCTTGATGGCAATCATTCTCTTCATGAAGCTCTTACCTAAGATTGGCAAGTACGTTCCAAGTGCATCGATTTATGGCTTCCTTTTTATACTAGGGGCCGTTGTCACCGTGCCAGTCAACGCTGGTCTGGCCTTCAATGGTGCTAGCTCTGATGAAGCTCTTCTGGCTGGTGTCAGCATGGCTGTAACCGCAGGTTTAGATCCCTTCCTGGGTCTGCTAGCAGGCCTGGTTGTAAAGGCTATTATCCATCTGATTTAGGGGAGGTATGGATGAATTACTATAAATTAAAAATTGCTGGTCTAGAACGCCAACTACCAATTTTAAATATCAGCGATGAGCTCTCTATTGCGAGCTTCGTCATTCTAGGCGATCAGGAATTAGTGACCACAGCGGCTGCCGAGCTAGTCACTAAGCTGCCAGAGGTTGACATCCTGCTGACTGCAGAAGCCAAGGGAATTCCTCTGGTTCACGAGCTTGCCAGACAGCTTGGACACCAGCGCTACGTTGTAGCGAGGAAGGGCTTGAAACTTTATATGGAAAACCCTGTCGAGGTATTAGTCGACTCGATAACTACAGGCCATCAGCAGTCTCTATATTTAGATCGTAGCGATGCCGACAGGCTCAAGGGGGCGAAAGTCGCCATAGTTGATGACGTCATTTCTACTGGAAATTCATTAAAAGCCCTCGAGGAACTGCTAGCCGCTGCTGGTGGTGAATTGGTATGCAAGGCAGCCCTCCTCGCCGAAGGCGATGCTATAGGTCGCGAAGATATTATTTACCTAGAAGATCTACCGCTCTTTCCCAATCAGTAGATCAGCTAATTTATAGCGCAGACGCTGCCAGAAGGATTCTCTCTTTCTGGCAGTTTTTAATTGGGGATAGGGCTTGCTAAGCTGGGCTTTTGCCCTTGCTTCTGCCAAGAAGTAATCCTGTGAAGAGTTTTCTGTTTCACCGTCACAAGCAATCTTGGCATAGCGCCCATTTGGCTGCAGCTGTCTGCCTTTCTCGCAGTCATGCCATTGCCGCTCAAGATAAGTAGTGAGTCGCTCTTTGATTTCTGTACTGAGTATCGGCACTGCTATCTCCACACGGCGTTCTGTGTTTCTCGTCATGAGGTCAGCTGAAGCAATATAGATATCTGGCTGTTCTTGGCCGAAGATATAAACTCTGCCATGCTCGAGGAAGCGGCCGACTATGCTACGGATCTCAATATTTTCCGTAAATTCAGGAATTCCTGGTAATAAGCAGGCTATGCCTCGAATTATCAGACGAGCTCTACCGCCAGCTTGGCTGAAGCTCGCCAGGGCTTCGCAAATATCCTTGTCGGTCAGTGAGTTTAGCTTGCAGAATATATAGCCCTCTGGCCCTTTCTTCTTCTCTCTTTCTATGAGTTCTAAAATTTTCGCCTTGAAGCTCGTTGGCGACTGGAGAAAGTATTTATACTTACCGTCTAACTTGCCGATCGCCATATTGTGGAAGAAGTCCCTAGCATCGAGACCGAAGCCTGTTTCAGCTGTCATTAATGAGAAATCAGTGTACTGTCTTGCGGTATTTTCATTGTAATTACCCGTCCCGACTTGGGTGATATAACTGAGTCCGCCCTGTCTTCTATTATAAGTAATGAGAAGTAGTTTCGAGTGAATCTTATAATCTCTAAAACCATAAATGATTTGACAACCAGCCTCATAGAGAATATTTGAATAATGAATATTTGCCTCTTCATCGAAGCGGGCCTTGAGCTCCATAAATACTGTGACTTCTATGCCGTTCTCTGCTGCCTGGACCAGCGCTCGTACTATCTTAGAGTTTTCTGCTAATCGGTAAATGGTAATTTTAATCGCTACGCAGTCGGGATCCGCCGCAGCTTCCTCTAGAAGGCGTACGAAGCCCGCAATGTCTTCATATGGATAAGAGAGCAATTTATCACCTTGGCGAATGGCAAGTGTAGATGAGCGATATTCTGCAAGCGGGTCATAGCTCTGGAAGGCTGGATAGCTGAGTTCATGGCATCTAGCGGAAGGTATTTCTGAGATTAGTTTGAATACGTAGTTCAGTCTCAGTGGTGCCTCACTGATAAAGATGTAATCTCGCTCTAATTCCAATTTGTCGAGTAAGAACTCCCTAGCCTCCTTATTGAGCTTGGATTGGACCTCTAGGCGTACAGGAGATAGGCGCTTGCGCTTCTTGAGGATCAGTTTCATGTACTCTTGATAGTCCTCAAATTCATCCTTGGTATCAAGACTGTCTGTCATGTCGAAATTTCGCGTAATACTGAGACAGTAGCTCTTGTTAATCTTACTTTCTGGGAAGATCTCATCAAGACAAGCCGTCATCAAATCGGCAAGAAGGATATAGCGAAATTTAACTCCTGGCAAGATGAAGTATTGAGGGAAGCTCTTCCTAATTGGCACTAGCCCAAACATCTTCTGTTCTGAACGTAAGAGCTCGGCAAAGATGTATATTTTCTTATTCTCTAAGAAGGGGAAGGGGTGGTGGATATCGATAATCTGTGGTGATAGTAGAGGTTGGATCTCACGTCTAAAGAAGCGTCTTGCCGCCTTCTGCTCGCTCTGACTGAGGTCCTTGAATTGCAGCTCCTCAATATCTTCTTTGGCCAGCTCGCTCATGACTTCGCGATAGAGCTTATCGCGCTTTTCGTACATGGCGGGCATTATTTCAACAATAGCAGCAATTTGCTCCTCAGCGCTAAGACCTGTTCTGGGATCGCGCAAGGTCTTCTTTAACCTCGTCAAGTCGTGTAAGCTGCCCACTCGAATCATGAAGAATTCATCTAGGTTCGAAGTGAAGATCGAGATGAATTTTAAGCGTTCTAACAATGGTACCTTAGGGTCTGCCGCTTCTTCGAGTACGCGCTCATTGAAGCGTAGCCAGGACAATTCACGATTTTGCAGGTACTTGGGTATTTCCAGTAAATTTTCTGTCTTGCGCTTCTTCTTGCTCATCTCAAACTCCTATTTAGCAGTTTTTTCCAGCTTCTTAATTTTATCTATCAAGTAACCTTCTCTGACACCTTCTGTAGACACTCTAACTTGCTTCGACTCAGTAGCCTCTAATATTTCAACCAAAATCAGAAGGCCTGGTACTAGGGTGTGTACTCGCTCTGGTGCGTGTTTCAAGAGAGCCTGTACGGCTTGCTGTTCATTGTCTATCAGACGCTGGATTAGGGCCTTAAGCTCTCGCCTGTTATAGCTTCGCCTATCTTCTTCACCACTATCTGAACGCAGTGCAGCGACAATCTTGCCTGCTGCTCTAGCCGTGCCACCAATGGCCAAAATTTCACTGGCAGGGGCCAGCTTGGGCAATTCAGATCTGATGAACTTACTGAGTTTCTTTGCTTCCTTGGCGGTTGGGAAGATTCCCGAGACTCCTCTCAAATAAAGAGACAAGGAACCTTCTGCTAGAGGGTAGGTTCTGCTGTTTTGCTTATTAAAGTAAACTATCTCCGTAGAGCCACCACCGATGTCTACACTGACACCTTTTTTTAGCTCAAAGTTCTTCTTAATCGCCAAATTTCCAAGCCTCGCCTCTTCATCCTCTGAAAGCACCTGTAAATTCAGAGCAGTGATTTTAGCAAGTCTGGTGATAATCTCTTGACCATTTGACACCTTCCGCAAAGAAGCTGTTGCAAAACCGTAACAGGCGTCTATATCAACTACTGAGAGAATGCGTTTTAAGCGCATGAGAATTTGTTGGAGCTTCTTCTCACCCGCAAGGCTGAGCTCTGCATCCTCAATATAAGAGGCTAGCCCTGCCGTGTGCTTCTTGGTGATCAAGAGGCGGAAACTCTCTCCCTCAGTTTGATAAACGTTCAGTCTAATAGTATTTGAGCCGATATCGATAATGGCAATATTCATAAGACCTCCTAGCCTCTATATCTTAACAGAGTGAGCTTTTAGATGAAGAGCTGCTAGTTATTCTTACTATCGGCTATCAATAAACTCAGCTCCGCATTACTAAGGCCCGCAATTATCTCTTGCTCGGGAAGATTCAACAAAACACTCCTGACAGTCTCTCTGTCATAACTGAGACCTATTAGAGCTGATTCAAGAGTGTTTATGTCGCCATTGGTAAAGAAGTCACCTCTAAGTTTTGCCGTCTCGATCTTGCCTTTTCTAACTGTCACCGTCAGCTCCACTGTACCAGCTTTGAAACGCCTGCTGGTTTTAATCTCGCTTGGCAGTTGTAGGCTGAAAAGTGCTTCCACAGGAGCGAATAGTGATTTGCTGATAGTACGGGCCCTGCTCTCCAAGGCTTCGTCTAAGTCCTGGCTAATAAATTCGTAGCCACCTGCCTCATATGCAGCCTGCATGGCTGCGATCAACTCGGCCAGGCTGAATTGTCTATGCTCGTAAAGATTAGTCACTCTCTGACGCACTGAAGCAATACCCTTGGAGTTCAATTTCAGAGGATTTGGTTTTAAGATTCGCTCGAGGAAGTCCAAGTCCGTGTCTATGAGTATGCTGCCGTGGTGCACCAATTTGCTCTGGTGACGATACTCTGCCTGACCAGAAAATTTTTGCTCCCCCACGACGAGGTCATTTCGGCCATTGAAACTTGCTGGAATACCAAGTTCTTGTACAGCTTGTAGAAGAGGCTTACTGAAAGTTTCGATCGCCAAGCGCTCATCTCCAATTGGCGTAATTAGCGAGAATTGTACTGTTCCCTCATCTGTATAAATTGCACCTCCACCTGACTGTCGTCGCACAACAGTAATATCGCGTTCCTGCATTGTCTCTAAGTTGACTTCGGCTATGAGCTCTTGATATTTACCAAGCATCACGGTTGGCGCAGTCTGCCAGAAAAAAAGATAGGTGCCCTCCCTATCTTCTAGGATGGCTCGCTCGAGGCCAAAGTAGAAGGCCGCCGAGAGCTCTCTTGGCTCTGGCAGCCTCAAATAATTAATCTGTTTACGAGACATAGTCTCCTACCTTCCTCAGTCCTGATTTCGCACTGCTCTCAAAGCCTCTTCTGCTCTGTATGATGAGCGAACGAAGGGAGATGAGGCAACGAAGCGCAGACCAGCTGCCAAGGCTTCTTCCTTATAGCGGTCGAAGTCCTCTGGGCTGACATAGCGCTTGACTGGTGCATGAGTCGGTGTGGGTCTCAAATACTGACCTAAGGTCAAGACGTCGACTCCTCGCTCAACAAGGTCATGGAACACTCTTCTGAGTTGCTCATCAGTTTCACCGAGGCCTAGCATCAAGCCTGTTTTAACTAGCATTCTGCCTTGGGGAAGCGGGTTCGCATGAGCCCACTTAGAGGCGCGTTCCAGCATTTCTAATGAGCGTTCATAGATGCCTTGTGGACGAATATCGGCATAGAGTTCTGGTACTGTCTCGACATTGTGATTTAAAACATCGGGACCTGCTTCAAGTATAGATTCCAGCGCCTCCCAGTTGCCCATGAGGTCAGAGATTAATAACTCGACAGTAGATTCTGGTAGTGCCTTATGCAATTCTTCAACAACACGAACAAATTGCGAAGCACCGCCATCTGGTAAGTCGTCTCTCGTCACCGAAGTGATGACGACGTGCAAGAGACCAAGTTTCTTCGCAGCTGCGGCGAGATTCTTCGCCTCGTAGATATCGACTGCGCGTGGCCTGCCATAGCAAATATTACAGAAGCGACAGACTCGCGTGCAGATATCACCCAAAATCATGAAGGTTGCAGTTCCAGCCTTGTAGCATTCGCCGAGATTGGGGCAGTTAGCCTCTTTGCAAACCGTGTTGAGATTGTAGCGATCCATGAGTTCGACAACCTCTTGGGTCTCAGCTGAGTTATAGCTAACTTTCAGCCACTTGGGCTTGGCAATAGTCGGAAAGGCATTGGGATCCTGGCGCCGATCACGCATATCGCGCTTAGCTGCTCCTCCGCTGTGACAGCCACCACCACAGTGTGAAACCTCTGTCTTCACCACTTCAGCAGAATTCAAATTCTTCTCATCTAGGCTCATTTTAATCAACTTCAATCTCAGCTACGACTTGGTCCACTGCAACTTGTTCACCAACGGGTGTCAGGATTTGTGCTAGGCGACCAGGAGCGTCAGCTTCAATAGAGCTTACAACCTTATCAGTCTCGATCTCGTATAGGACATCGGACTTCTCCACAGCCTCGCCTTCTTCCTTCAGCCAGGCAACTATTACGCCAGATTCCATATTGGGGGCGAGTCTTGGAACTCTAATCTCTCTTTTAGCCATATTTATATCCTCTCTTTCAAGCAAAAATTCTAACTCACAATCTCCATATTAAGGGAAGCAGGCGAAAAATTCAGTAAAATAAAATACGAAATAAGCTATCTGAGAATATTTCACAGGAATTTAAGCAAAAAGTTCCTTCAAGAAATCTGCCGCCCTGGCATCTCCTAGAAAGGACAGTGCTGCCAACAGCTCTGCTCGTTCCAGGCGTCTACCCTCTAGTGCCTGCGCAATCCTTCCCAAATCCAAATCACAAGCCACAGGCTCGAAGCTAATTTCTATAATCTCTGCCCCCTTGACCTTGAGCTGCGCAAGCCAACTCGCATTTTCTCTCTTTAAAGAAAATTCGGGACCGCGCTTGAAATTCCACTCAAAGGACTTAAAACGCGGCACATAGTCACGCTCTATTGCCAATTCCTCTTCTGGCCAAAGCCCGCTGGCCGTAAAGTCATAGTCACGGAGCCCGTTGCCAATTATTTCTGCTCCCAGCCCACTACAAAAATCACTGAAAGAGAGTTCGGGGAGCAACTCGCTAATTGTCTGTACTTCTGCTATGTCCGAAGCTACCGTGGTTACCGACAAGCCTTCTGTTGTGCGATGCAAAAGTGCTTCTATAGGCTCAATTTCCGAATTGAAGAGTACGGTGCCGTGGGCCAGAATCTTATCCCTGCCAAGCGCCATGGCATTACCGGAGATCTTCTTGCCTCTCAAGTAGAGATTGGACTTTCTTAAAATTTCTGTCTGTAAACCAAGTTTTTCAAGGTAATTGCTCAGCGGCTCTAGGAAGTAGGCATAGTTCAAGACTAGTTCTGGATTCCGCGGTACGATGAAGCAGTAATTTAAATTTCCCAGATCGTGATAGACTGCGCCACCACCAGAAATTCTCCTGTACATCGGTATCTGCCGCTCAGCAGCAGCCAGCCAATCTAACTCACGATAGGGATTTTGCGAACGACCAAAGACTAGACTAGGGCTGTCTACGTAGAGGAGAGCCAACGCCTCGTCACTTCCCAGGGCCTCTTCATAAAAATAGGCCTCGGTTGCAAGATTTCTCGCCGTATCTTTGGAATTTAAGAATATAGCTCTGTTCATTAATTAGAAAAAGGGCCGCCAGCCACGGCGGCCCCGTTAACCCTAATAATTTACTCTTAGATATTTTTAAGAGCGTGCTCGAGATCCTTGCTCTTGAATTCACGTGGCTTCTTGATTTGAGCCTGAGCGGCTGCCAACTTGGCAATTGGCACACGGAAGGGGGAGCAGGAAACATAGTCAAAGTCTAGTTCGTGGCAGAGTTCGATGGAGGCGGGATCACCACCGTGCTCACCACAGATACCGAGTTTCAGATCAGGCTTGGCGCCACGACCATCTTCGGCAGAGATTCGCATCAGGCGACCAACACCAGCTCTGTCAATAGTCGCAGTTGGATCTGCCTCATAGATGCCTTCCTTATAGTAGATGTCGAGAATTGGACCAGCATCATCACGAGATAGACCATAGATCATCTGTGTTAAGTCATTAGTGCCGAAGCTGAAGAAGTCTGCAACCTGAGCAATCTGATCTGAGGTCAGGGCAGCTCTTGGAATCTCCAGCATTGTACCGACCTTGTATTCAACCTTGTCGCCAAGTTCAGCAAAGACGCGCTCAGCAGCTCTATCTATGTAATTCTTCACATAGACAAATTCCTTGACGTCACCAACTAATGGGATCATGATTTCTGGCACAATGGGTGCTTCTGCAGAGTTCTCCTCTACGGCAGCGCGGAGGATGGCCTCTGCCTGCATCTCTGCAACCTCTGGATAGGAGATAGCTAGGCGACAGCCACGGTGTCCAAGCATGGGGTTCAGCTCGTGCATGGCGGCGATCTTGGCTTCTAGATCATGTAAAGAGATGCCAACGGCCTCAGCCAATTCTGCAATCTCTTCGGGATCTGTAGGCAAGAACTCATGCAGTGGTGGATCCAGGAGACGGATAGTGACATTTAGACCGCGCATTGCCTTGAAGATGCCGACGAAGTCATCTTTCTGCATGGGCATAATCTGCTCTAGAGCGGCACGACGTAGCTCCTCACTTCCAGCGAGAATCATCTTGCGGAAGGCGAAGATTCTATCTTCATCGAAGAACATATGCTCTGTACGGACTAGACCAATACCGCCTGCACCAAGTTCGCGAGCAACCTCGGCATCGTGTGGAGTATCGGCATTGGTTCTGACATTCATCATGCGAACCTCGTCCGTCCAATCCATGATCTTGGCGAAATTGCCACTCATTTCGGCTTCGACGGTTGGGATTTCACCAAGGTAGACCTGCCCAGTTGAGCCGTTCAGGGAGATAGTGTCAAATTCTTTCAGAGTCTGGCCCTTGACCTTCATTTCGCCCTTCTCTTCATCAACCATGATTTCTGAGCAACCAGTGACACAGCACTTACCCATACCACGAGCGACGACTGCAGCGTGCGAAGTCATGCCACCGCGGACGGTGAGGATACCTTCAGAGACGTTCATACCTAGGATGTCCTCAGGTGAGGTCTCGAGACGCACAAGAATGACCTTCTTACCCTCTTCACTGGCGGCCTCTGCAGCATCGGCAGTGAAAACAATCTGACCAGCGGCAGCACCTGGCGAAGCTGGAAGACCCTTGGCAATCGGCTCAGCTTCTGCCAAGGCCTTCTGGTCAAAGGTTGGGTGCAGCAGGGTATCAAGAGACTTCGGATCGATCTGCATCAGAGCCTTCTCCTTGGAGATTAAGCCCTTTTCAACCATGTCAACTGCTATCTGTAGAGCGGCAGTGGCGGTACGTTTACCGTTTCTAGTCTGGAGGATGAAGAGCTTACCATCTTCGATTGTAAATTCCAGATCCTGCATATCACCGTAGTGCTGTTCTAAGTTCTCTGCGATATCTAGGAATTGCTTATAGACTTCTGGCATCTGCTCTTCGAGATGAGAAATAGGATGTGGAGTTCTGACACCCGCCACAACGTCTTCACCTTGCGCATTCATCAGATACTCGCCATAGAAGACGTTCTCACCTGTGGCTGGGTTTCTGGTAAAGGCAACGCCTGTGCCTGAATTCTCGCCAGAGTTACCGTAAACCATCTCCTGGACGTTGACGGCGGTACCCCAGTCCGCAGGGATATTGTTCATGCGACGATAGTAAATTGCGCGTTCATTATTCCAGCTTCTAAAGACGGCAGTAATTGCCAGAATCAGCTGCTCCTTCGGATCTTGAGGGAAGTCCTCACCACGCTCGCGTTTATAGATCTCAAGGAAGTGTTCGGCAAGTTCTTGCATCTGTTCTGCTGAGAGATCGGTATCTAGGCTGGCATTATGCTCTTCCTTTAATTTCTCAAGCTCTCGTTCAAAGAGATTCTTATCAATGCCCATGGCAACATCGGAGAACATCATGATGAAACGACGATAGGAGTCATAGGCAAAACGTGGATTATTTGTCATCTTGGCCAAGCCCTGTACGACTTCATCATTGAGACCGAGATTCAAAACGGTGTCCATCATACCAGGCATTGAAGCTCTAGCACCCGATCGTACAGAAACTAGCAGAGGGTTGTCCTTATTACCAAATTCCTTACCCGTAATCTCTTCTGTGGCTCTCAAAGCCTCGAAAATCTCTTCGATAATTTCTTGGGCGATCTGCTCACCAGCACGATAGTAGTCATTACAGGCTTCCGTTGTTACGGTGAAGCCACTTGGCACTGGAAGACCCATGGTGGTCATCTCGGCGAGGTTGGCACCCTTACCGCCGAGCAGATTGCGCATGCTTGCGTTACCTTCTTTAAATAAATAGACGAATTTAGTCATTTTTCCTCCTATTGACCTATGCCTCTTGCTTGGGTTCTGCTGGTATCTTCATGGCACTAGCAGCCCGACGCTTGGCAAATTGTTCTCTGATATAATCTCTGACTTCGCTAATTGGAAGGCGAATCTGCTCCATGCTGTCACGTTCTCTGACAGTCACCTGTGAATCCTCTAGGGAGTCGAAGTCATAAGTTATGCAATATGGTGTGCCGATCTCATCCTGACGGCGATAGCGCTTACCAATGGACTGGCGATCGTCGTATTCACAGACGAAATCTTCTGAAAGCTCTCTGAAGAGCTGTGTTGCGGGCTCACTGAGCTTCGCTGAGAGTGGTAGGATGGCTAGCTTAACTGGTGCGAGATCTGGATGGAAGCGCAAGACAGTTCTCGTCTCGCCATTGGCCAACTCTTCTTCATCATAGGCCGAACACAGGAAGGCTAGGAGCATCCGCTCGACACCTAGTGAGGGCTCTATGCAGTAAGGCAGGAATTTCTCATTCTTCACGGGATCGAAGTAGCGCATATCTTCTTTAGCGCCCTCTTGGTGCTGGGCCAAGTCGTAATCTGTACGGTCGGCCACACCCCAGAGCTCACCCCAGCCGAAGGGGAAGAGAAATTCGAAGTCTGTGGTTGCCTTGGAGTAAAAGGAGAGCTCTTCAGGACCATGGTCACGCAGTCGTAATTCCTCTTCCTTGAGTCCAAGTGATAAGAGCCATTCTCGACAGAACTCACGCCAGTACTCGAACCACTCAAGATCTGTACCTGGCTCACAGAAAAACTCGAGTTCCATCTGCTCAAATTCACGTGTTCTGAAAATGAAATTACCTGGTGTGATTTCATTTCTGAAGGACTTGCCGATCTGACAGATACCAAAAGGCAACTTGCGACGTGAGCTCCTCTGGACATTCTTGAAGTTGACAAAAATACCTTGGGCAGTCTCAGGACGCAAATAGAGCTGTGCTTGATTGTCCTCAGTGACACCTTGGAAGGTCTTGAACATCAAGTTAAATTGCCGTGGCTCTGTAAAGTCGCATTTACCGCAGTCTGGACAGGGGACTTGTAGCTCTTGAATATTTTCAGATAGCTGTGCTGGCTCCATGCCTTCTATCTCTAAGTCCAGCGAATTAGCCAGCGCATAATCTTCAAGCAATTGGTCTGCTCTGAATCTCGCGTGACAATTCTTGCAGTCAATCAGGGGATCGGAGAAGCCTCCAACATGGCCTGAGGAAACCCAGACCTCAGGATTCATCAAGATGCCTGCATCCAGGCCGACATTTAAGTGATTCTTCTGGACGAAGCTCTGCCACCAGGCCTCCTTGACATTACGTTTGAGCTCAACGCCATAGGGGCCGTAATCCCAGGCATTGGCGAGACCTCCATAGATCTCGGATCCGGGATAGATCAAACCGCGATTCTTCGCGAGGGCAACGATCTTCTCCATACTCTTGTCTTGTGGGTTCATAGAATTTCTCCTCTTAAACGAAGAGGCCTTGACCGCTAGCGGTCAAAGCCTCGGTATTAACATTTTTACTCACTCTTAGTCTGCTTTGACTCCGCTGCTTGCTTGGCATCTTTCGCCTCGTCTTGCTGATCCAAGAGATTGATAAACTGGCGGGTGAAATCCATCATCTCGTTAGAATCTACACCACCTTCGCCACCGACGTATTCCGAAATTTCACGAGATAGTGAGCCTGCTAGGCGATTGTTACTGTCTTCTATCATTTCTTCGCGGCGCTTGGCTTCGGCCTCTAGGGCCTCAATACGTCTGGCTTCCTCAATTTCTGGGCGCAGTGGGATATCCACATGGTGCTGACCCTCTAGTAGTGCGAGATCTGAATTGGCTATCTCTTCGGCGGCAACTGCCACATTGGATGGGGTCTTGCGTTCGACGAAGGGCTTGCCACCAGCTGTTAACTGTCTGGCTCTCCTGGCTGCAAACATCGCTAAAATGTATCGATTATCAACTTTCTTCAACAAATCTTCTAAGCTGGGTTTTACGAGCATTTAAACCTCCAGGTCCTCATCTATCTGACTGATATTATAGTGTTTGCTACGCAGACGCTCAGCAATAAAGATAGCTTCAAGTGCTGATACTGCATCCTTAAGTCTATCATTAATTAATAAATAATCAAAGTTTCGGGCCTCTGCCACTTCACTTCGCGCCTTGGCCACGCGTTTCTTGATAACCTCGGCGGATTCTGTGCGTCTGGAGTTCAGACGTTCGATTAAAGCCTCCTCTGAAGGCGGTAAGATAAAGATCAGGATGGCTTCGGGAATTAACTCCTTCAAACGCAGGCTGCCAGCAACCGTAATATCCAAGATTAGATCCTGTCCATTGGCAACACTCTCGCGGATTACTGAAGCTCTGGTTCCATAGTAATGATCACAGAAGATATCGTACTCGATGATTTCGCCTGCAGCGATCATTTCCTCAAATTCAGATTTCTCACAGAAGTGGTAGTCGACACCCGGTACCTCGCCATGTCGAGGTTCCCTTGTCGTCAAGGAGATCGAGTGCTTGAGATGTGGCAAACGCTCTCTTAAACCTGTGATCAAGGTATCCTTGCCAACGCCAGAAGGGCCAGAACAACAGATAATTAGGCCCGCCTTGGACTCTAACTTAAGCATTTTCTTCATCCTAATCCTCTTTTCCTGCCAATCTGGCAGCTATGACCTCGGGCTCCTCCGCCGAGAGAATCACGTGGTCACTATCCATGATCAGCACTGAGCGCGTCTTATTTCCTCTGCTACAGTCCACGAGTACATTGCGTTCTCTGGCTTCCTGGATCAGTCGTCTAACAGGTGCTGAGTCTGGTGCTAGGAGGGCAATCAAACGCGCTGCTGAAACCATCCCTGCCTCACCAATTTCAATAAATTGAAGTTCCATCTCTAGTCTCCTTCGAATTACTCTATATTTTGCAATTGTTCGCGGATTTTCTCAACTAAATTCTTCATTTTAAGAGCGGCTTCCGTAATTTCTAGATCACCAGACTTAGAAGCTATGGTGTTGACTTCTCTATTCATCTCCTGAGCTAGAAAATCAAGCTGCTTGCCAATTACACCACCAGTCGACAAATGCTTCTCCATGGCAGCAAAATGCGCTGCCAATCTGCTGAGTTCTTCGTCTATCGCCACCTTATCTGCAAGTATAGCCAGCTCCGTAGCAAGGCGCTGCTCTGGATAGTATTCCTCATATTCTTCCGCCAATAGCTCACCCAGTCGCCTAAGCAAACGGGTTCTAAAATGCTCTTGGAGGCGAGGTGCTAATTCAGCAATCTTCAACCTCAAGGCATTGAGCTCTTCTAAATTGGCCAAAAGATCATCTTTCAAGAAGGCACCTTCGCGCTGACGGCTGGCCACAAATTGCTGTAGGGCCTGCTCTAGGCAGGGCATGACTAGCTCCCTAAATTCCTGATCCTTGGCACCAAGCTCTTCGTCAAGCAAACTCGTAGGCAGGTCTAGGATGTCTGGGAGCTGCCAAAAATCAGCCATTGTCGGCTCTTCGCGAAGCTCGAGAAATTCCGCCAATTCTGAATAAGCTCTAAGGTAGGCTTGCAATTTCTCACGATTGAGTTGTGGTTCTTCGCCCTGGCCCTCCCCTGGCTGGTAAATCAGCTTGAGCTCAAGCTTCCCTCGTTTTGCGACTTCCTTCACCGTCTGACGAATTTCAGATTCCAAAAATAGAAGCTCTTGAGGCAATCTCGTATAGAGCTCGTGATAGCGGTGATTTACTCCTCTTAATTCAATCTGCACCGAACCCTGCTCAGTACTATTTTGGGCTCGGCCGTAACCTGTCATCGATCTAACATCACTCATCTCTTGCTCCTGTCCGTCTGCCGGCACCCGATGTGGCTTAAAAGCCAAGTGATCGCCGGCAATTAGGCTATAGTAAATTCCTGCTATTTTCTGTTCCATGATCTTATAGGGCGTATGAGGCTGGTGAACATGACCGTAATAAACTCTCTCCACCCCGTATTTGGCACATAGTTCAGAGACTCGCAGCGGGCGCAAATCCGTCTTAAACGGCGGATAGTGCAGCATGGCAATCAAGCGGTTACCAGCCTCGACCCCACCGAGCTCGGCAAATAACTTCGCTCCAGCCTGTAGGGAAATCTCCAATCTATGAAGCTCACGCTCGTAGATTTTCAAATCTTCAGTTTTTGCCTTTGGATCTCCTGGCAAAAGCCAACCGCGACTGCCAACTACAATTACCTTCTCCGACTCGAGATAATGGGCATCATTTTGTAAGAGGTGAAGGCTGTCATAGCCCCAATCCGCAAACTGTCGGCGTAGTTTGGAGAGACCTTGCCACCAGTAATCGTGATTACCTCTCAAGAGTAATTTCTGGCCTGGCAAAGCATCTAGATAGGCGAGATCTGGCTTGGCCTCTGCTATATTTAGCGCCCAGGAGATATCTCCTGGAACCAAGACCCAGTCACTAGGCTTCACCACGGCACGCCAATTCTCTGCGAGCCGCCTGGTGTGGTCATGCCAACGCGGGCCAAACTTGTCCATAGTCTTATCTATGCCTATGCCCAAATGGGTATCAGCTATTACGAATAAGGCCATCTTCCGCCTCCTTCTTGTGGAAGTGCAAATACACTGCTTCTGCCACCTGTTGTGGCAGGCCTGGCGTCTCTGCTAATTGCTCAAGACTGGCCTCTGATATCGCCTTTAAGGTCTTGAACTGCTTCAGGAGAGCCCGGCGACGACTTGGTCCAACACCTGGGATCTCCTCTAGACTGTATTTGAAACTTCTCTCCTTATGACTCTTTTGCAAGAGGCGATTGGCGAAGCGGTGGGCTTCATTCTGGATAGCCGTGATCAGTCGCAAAAGGCCCATGCGCTCGGCTCGCTCAGTCTGGTCCTCGCCAGGAACCGCTGTTGAAAGTTCTATTATCTCACCATTTGGCAAGACTAGTCCACGGCTTCTATGCCGCTCGTCCTTGACCATGCCCGCCACGGGTATCTCGAGATTCATGGAGCGCAAGACTGCAAGTGCGCCGTTGACGTGTCCCTTGCCCCCGTCTAGCAAAATTAGATCTGGAAACTCCCCGAAGCTCTGATCGTCTAGGCGATTGAGGCGTCGGTTTAAGACTTCCGCTTGAGCTGCATAGTCATCTATACCTTCGACAGATTTAATTTTAAAATGCCGATAACTCTGGCGGTCGGGCTCGCCGCGCGTAAAAACTACCAGGGACGCCGTCCTGTCTCTCGCTCCTAAATTGGCAACATCAATGGCCTCAATGCGTTCTGGCGCCTCGGCCAGGCCAAGTTTAGTTGCTAGAATCGCCAGACTAGCCTGCCTGGCATGACGACTAGAGCCTAGCAGGCTATGACGACGCAGACTCTCTTTCGCATTTCTTTCTGCCATCTCCAGGAGACGTAATTTATCGCCTCGCTCTGGACGCCTGATCTCAATCTTATGACCTGCAACACTTCGTAGATATTCTTCAAGTACAAGACTCTGCTCAGCAGCAAGCTTGGGACCGATGAGGATGAGCCGAGGCAAATCCTGGGAGCGATGATAGTGTTGGGAGATGAAGGCTTCCAGGATATCCGTCTGAGTGCCAGAGGCGAGTTCAAAGAACTGCGCGCCCGCCTGCACTATGCGGCCCTGTCGAAGACGCATCAGAAGCAAGCAGTGGTCTGTTTCATTGCTAGCAAGACCGATGATGTCGGCATCTTCGTCACTGACAAAGTCGATTTTCTGACGCTCCATCAGGCGCGCTAAGGCATCTCTACGGTTGCGAATCTCGGCAGCAGCCTCAAATTCTAGTTTCTCGGCCTTTGCCAGCATCTCTGCTTCAAGCCGCTTGAGCAATTCATCGTAGTGACCGCTAAGGAAGTCGACCACCTCTTGGACTAGGGCACGGTACTCAGCTTGGCTGACATCACCACGACAGGGTGCGATACAGCGATGTATATAGTAATTAAGACAAGGACGTTCTTTGCCTATATCTCGGGGAAAAACCCGATTACAAGTCTTCAGAGGAAAAATCTTGTAGATTGCATCGAGTGCCTCTTTCAATTCCCAGCTGAGATAGGGGCCGAAGTAACGAGCTCCCTCCTCGCGATCTGGCCCTTGGCGAAAGGCCTTGAGTACGCGCGGATAAGCCTCGTTAAGTGTAACGCGGATGTAAGGGTACTCCTTGTCGTCACGGAGTAAGATATTGTATTTTGGGTGATAATTTTTAATCAGGGAGTTTTCAAGAATCAGGGCCTCGAGCTCGTTTTCCGTCGTAATAGTGTCAAAATCGTGGATCTTCGAGATCATCGAGAGTACCTTGGCACTCCCCTGGGGATTGGGTTTGAAATAACTGTAGAGGCGCTTCGGGAGGTCCTTCGCCTTGCCGACATAGATGACTTCGCCTGTGGCATCTTTCATCAAATAGACGCCAGGCGACTTCGGCAGGAGGGCTAGTCGGCTCTTAAAATCCCGTTCCTGCACTCGCTATACGCCTACTGTTTAGACTGTTCCAGGACTGCTGCGACAGCCTCTATTGCCGCCTCGGCATCAGGTCCCTCGCTCTTAATCTGAAGCTCGGTCGCTTCATTGAGATGCAGAGACATGAGGCCTAAAAGACTCTTGGCATTGGCTTGTCGACCTCCAACTTCTAAATATATGCTGGCACTATATTTCGAGGCCAGTTGGATAATCTTGGCCAAATCATTCATATCAAAATTGCGTCGAGAATTGAAAGCTAGGCTTCTTTCGGTCATCTTCTGCCCTCCCTACTTAACAACAAGTATAGATTTGCACCTGTGCAGGTGCAAGGTTAAGAGGTACTTATACAGTATTCCGTCACCTCGCTATAAGACAGTCATTAATTGACAAGATCAGTGGCCAGAATTAGCGCATCCTCACGATTATCAGGATAATAATTTTTCCGCACACCAACAAGGCAAAAGCCGAACTTGCGATACAAGGCCAGGGCTGCATGATTAGAAGGGCGTACCTCTAAGCTCGCGCGCCTTAGTCCTCGGTGCCTGGCATCCGTGAGCAAGGTTTCTAAAAGCAGGGTGCCCAATCCTATTTTGCGACTGGATTTTGCCACACAGATATTAGTTATCTCACACTCGTCGACAATCTCGTGATAACCAGCATAGGCCTGAAGCTCGAAATACTTATCTTCTGCGACAAAGAGATGGGCTAGCGTATTGTGCTCCAACTCGTAGCGAATGGACTTCTTTGACCAAGGAACAGTAAACGAACTTTGCTCCAAGGCAACAATGGCAGAAAGATCGCTTGGACGAGCCGGCCTTATCTTCATAGGAGCGGCCCTTTTTGGATTTGACCAGCAGCCTCTAAACGCAGTCGCTCAGCCTGGCTTAGAGAACAGTAATTAGCAGCTAGTTCCACAAGTGAATCAAATTGCCCTAAATCAGCACGTCTAGCTGCCACTGCAGCAAGATTTTCGGCATTCAAACCCTTGCCATGCGAGTCGACAAAATAAGTCAGGGGGCGAGTTTCTTCTTGTGCCCTCACCATAGCCTCACAGGCAGTACCAGAGATCAGGAGGGGCTTGCCACTGATTCTGTTTGAAATCTCGGCCCAAATAGTCTCAGCTTCGTACTTGCCTTCGGGCAATAATACTTCCTCGCCGTGCCAGAGGGCGGCATATAATCTGCCGCCACGGGCATCAATGGTTGCCAGATGGTAGAGCTGACTCTCTCTATAGGGTTCCTGCATGATCTCTAAGCCTGAAACACCTATCAGCTTGACCCCTAAACCGAAGGCCAAAACCTTAGCTGCCGTCAGCGCCATGCGAATTCCCGTAAAAGAGCCTGGGCCTGTACCAACCGCTATCAATTCAAGATCAGAGCGCTCCCACTTGACCTGCTTTAAGATGGACTCGAGCATGGGAAAGAGTGTCTCAGCATGTTGGCGCAGTCCCCTGCCTTTTTGATAGGCCCTGATCTCTGAACCTTCACTAAGCGCCAAAGAAATCTCTGGGCTGGATAATTCAATACTTAATTGTCGCATCCTTGCCACTCCGCTGTATCTATACCAGATAACAATTCAGCTGGTATCAGTAATTTACGAACATGGTCTGAAACTCTCAGAATCTCAATCTTTGGCGTCTTCGCTGACCAGAACTCGGCAATTCGCAGCGGCCATTCCACAAGGCAGAAGTTGGAACCTTCCACCAATTCTTCGAAGCCGAGCAGCTCCCACTCTAAATAGGGATCTTCAAGGCGATAGAGGTCGAAGTGCAATAATTCACTTGCTGGTCGGTCTGGTAGTGGATAGCGATTTAAAAGTGCAAAGGTCGGACTACTTATAGTCTCACTAACCCCTAGTCCTTGGGCAAAACCCTGGGCAAAATGGGTCTTGCCAGCGCCCAAATCCCCTTCTAGAAGGATGGTCACTGGCTCAGACAAATTCCCACTAATCATCGCAGCTAGGCGACGCGTGGACTCTTCACTATCGGAAAACAATGTACGCACGATTTCTGTTCTCGGCTTTTGCCTAATAAAAAGCCCCCGCTAGAGCGGAGGCTTCTCTGTTTCTTAGACTCTCCGCCAGCTTAACGCTTGGAGTATTGGCCAGCCTTACGGGCCTTGCGGAGACCTGGCTTCTTACGCTCCTTCTTGCGAGCGTCTCTAGTGAGGAAGCCTGCCTTCTTGAGAGTGGCGCGGTATTCATCGGCGTTCTCATCGCAGAGAGCGCGGGCAATACCGTGGCGGATTGCGCCAGCCTGACCTGAGATACCACCGCCATGGACCTTGACAATGACGTCAAAGCTATCGCGGACACCACAGGCACGGAGGGGCTGTTCAACTATATAGCGTAGGGTGCCGAGAGGTAGATACTCTTCAAATTCCTTGCCATTAATTTCAATCTTGCCCTGGCCGTGAACTAGACGAACGCGGGCTACGGATTCTTTGCGGCGACCTGTGCCGTATGCAAAATCTTTCATCTATCTTCTCCTAAAATTCCAGCTTCTCGGGCTTCTGGGCAGCGTGTGGGTGCTCACTACCTGCGTAGACCTTAAGTTTCCTGTACATCTGACGACCGAGCGAATTCTTCGGGAGCATGCCCTTTATAGCACGTTCGAGGATGCGCTCAGGATGCTTGGCCAGCATCTCCTTCCAAGGTACTTCCTTGAGTCCGCCTGGATAGGTGGAGTGGTGGCGATAGAGTTTCTGTTCCGCCTTACGACCAGTAACGTGAATCTTCTCAGCATTGATGATGACTACATAGTCGCCATGATCCTGGAAGGGGCTGTATTCAGCCTTGTGCTTACCCTTGAGGATTGCGCTGACCTGGCTGGCGAGGCGACCAAGGGTCTGGCCCTCAGCATCTACCACATACCACTTGCGTTCAATTTCTGACGCTTTGAGAATTGGTGTTTTCATGCGTTGCTCCTAATCTTTCTATATCTAAGCCGAAAGCCTAGGCTTCAGCTCTCTTGCAAAACTGCACGGTAAATACTACTGTTCTGCATCGCCCCTGTCAATTGAAAAAGCGAGATCCGAATGAATCTCGCCTTTTCTCTATTTTTCTCTTATTATCTAATGATTTCTAACTTCCATTTAATGGATTAATCGAGATTTCGAGGTCTGGGCTGAGGTCTGTTAGGACGCTTCTGTCCTCTCCTATCCAGATTCTCTGGACGACGTGGGCCAGGTCTACCTTGACGACGTGGTCGTGGCTGGCTTGGACGACGTACCGCTGTGATCTCGCGTTTCTCAATATTGCGCTGACGGATCAAGGCAACAATCAGGAAGATGATGGCTAGTGATAGGAGACCGCCCAGACTATACATCAGAATCTTGATGAAGTGGCGTGGGCTCTTCTTGACGTCGACTTCAGCCGGTGCTTCTGTAGTCGTAATCACAGGAGTGGTTTCACTTGTTGTTTCGACGATTACAGCAGCTGTCTCTTCTACTTCACTGGGCTCAGTCTCCGAAGGCTGCGCAGCACTGCTCTTCTCAGCTAGAAGCGACTTACCCTGCGGGCTTGCACCCGCTGCAATAGCAGAATCCTCGAGCATAGCACGCAAGGCGTAGAGGGCCTTGGCATTGCCAGAGATCTCCTCGTTATTTGCTGAGGCGCCCATGACAATGGCCAGGACCTCGCGTTCACCAGTGGTAACAGCTTCCGCTATACCGTATGACCAATTGTCGGCATTGGCAGTAACCATCAGACCCTTCAGTAGATAAAGGTACGGTGAACTCATGGAATCTAGAGCACGCGCTGGATTATCTATAACGGTCATATTAGTAGCCGTACGCAGATTACTCTGCGGAATCAAGTAGCTCTGACGCCTATAGATCTCTGAGTACTCAGGATGCTTGCGCAAACTCTTGACCAGAGTCGCCAATTCTTTAGCCGTGATCAGAGTACCATGCGATTCTCCTGTCGCATCGTTAAACGAGACGCTGTTCATACCAAGTTCGCTTGCCTTGCGATTCATCTCGGCAACGAAGGCTTCTTGACCAGGACCGTAGGTATTGGCCAGAGCTTCGGCAGCATCTGCAGAATCGGCAAAGAGCATGGCGAAAATGGCCGTTTCCGTGCTGACCTGCTCGCCTGCAAAGAAGGTCTGTTCTGGACGCTCAGACGCTGGTATGGTGACCAGTCGACTTGGGCTGTAGTCAGTTGCATCTAAAACAGTTTTCAGAGTCATCAGACGTACGAAGGCCGCCATAGACAGTGGTAGATTGGCATTCTCGCTGGTTAATTCCTGACCATTTTCCAAGTCAATCACCAGGTAGGCCTGTGCAGAGACCTCCTGACGGCTGGGATAGACTGGACCAGAAGCAGTATCTACACCAGTATTATCAGCTGGCTGCTGACTAGTCTCACTTGGATTCGTAGCATTCTGTGAGGGCTCAGTATTGCTTGCTGAAGGCGTTGGATCAGCGCTGCTAGGCTCCTGATTCTCAGAGGTCTGCTCAGTCGTAGTGGTCGTAGTCGTGGTTGCGGTAGTGGTAGTTGTAGTCTCTGCCTTCTTAGTAGTTGTCTGGGCCGGTCTATTGTCCTTTGTAGTGTCGACGTACTTCTCCCAGTCAATATTAACTGGAGGTCTTGGGTTCTTACCCTGATCTGACGGACTACAGTCCGTCGGCCTCGGGCCTCAACCATATGCCTTGGGGCTGGCGGACAACACAATACTCGTGCTCAGCAATATGGCCAAGCCAAATTGCATGAGCTTCTGAGCTATGCTCTTATTATTTCTTAAATGCTTAAACATCGCTTTCTCCTAATTATCTGTGACGATGACCTGAGTCAAAATGCTTATTTCGACTCAAGTTGCTCCACAACTGCTTGATGAAATCACTACTTAATTGATCGTAATCCACAGTTCTGGATTCCTCTCTTGGCTCATATTTATAATACCCTAAATTTGCATTTTCATATTCAAATTTTCTAAATGCATTGGCGGTATATCTGCTATTCTGCTCATCATTGTAAGGATAGTTGTAATAAATATACTGCTTATGAGCTAGATTGTATTTATACTTATCCCAGACTTGACCGTATAACAGTCTGCTATACCTCCTGCTGTAATAAGCTCTATTAGCTCTGATGTCTCTCGCTTCTCCATTCTGGCCAACTGCCAGCTCTGGCCTTGTGCATCAGCCCGCTTCAAGCCTTGGGCTAGCGCTGATGGCAACTGTAGTCGTGAGCAAGACAGCTAGCGTAATTTGGGCAAGGGACTTGCCGCATCTACAAATTTTCTCCTTAAAAGCTCTGAGCATTTTCTCCTACTTTCTGAACTTAATCTTCTAGGCCAGTGCGACCATCTCGCATTTTCCAGGCCGCCCAGAGCGGTGTAGAAATTGTGATTGAAGAGAAAGTACCACTGATTACACCCACCAAGATAGGCAGGGCAAATTCTTTAATACTCTCCAAATTATATAAAAGAGCGAAAATATAAGCGGTTACAACGGCGACAAAAATACAAAGAGAGGTGGATATCGTCCGGCCAAGAGACTGGCTGATCGAGAGATCCAGAATGTCCACGAAAGACAGCTCTTCTCTGTATAGGCCAATGTTTTCTCGGATTCTGTCATAGATGACAATGGTATCGTTAATCGAGAAACCAAGGATGGTCAGGATGACTGCTATTAATGTCTCATTGATCGCCGAACCCATGATGACGAAGGCCAGGAAGGCCAGAAGTGTATCGTGGAAGAGAGCAACTAGAGCCATGACACCTGCAGAGGGACCTGACATAGTTCTAAACGACAGCCAGACATAGGCGATAATTAAGAGCGAGGCAATAACTAATGCCAAGAGGCCATTTCTCAGAAGCTCACGACCAATTGATGGTGAGACCAGATTGGCTTCATAAATCTCAAAATCATGTCCTGGATACTGTTCATTGAGAATCGCGGTCAATTCACCTAGCTGCTCTGGACTCAGGGCCTCATTACCAGCCACCGAAACCTTGAGATTGGAATCACCAGAACCAATAGCTCTGGAGATCTGACAGTTGACTGGTTCTGAGAATTCATCTGAGAGCATCGCATTTACCTCATCTGGATCAATCTCGCCACTATAGGTGTAGTCGATCATTGAGCCGCCCTTAAATTCAATATCTAATTCAAAACCACGCCACAAGGCAAGGATGAAACCGAGGACTATCAAGCCAATAGCGATAAATAAGTAGTAACGGCGATTCTCGATAAAGGGATAGATCTTCCGGCCTGCTACCATCCGTGGTGCGAAGCGGCCTTGCTTAAGTTCTTTTTCCATTAGGCATTCCTCCTTGCGCCATAGAGATAGGGCTTGCGCAGTGCTTCGATCTTCGTCAGCGATGCAATCATCTTACGTGTCATCCAGACACCAGTGATACCGTTGAGAATGACACCAGCGAGTAATGAATAGGCAAATGACAGAATAGTCCCTGAGCCGAAGAACATCAAAACTATGGCTGCAATAGCAACAGTTACGTTAGAGTCCATAACAGAGGAAAAAGCCTTGGTGAAACCATTGTGCAAGAAGCTTGGCAAGGTCAAACCTTTCCTCGCCTCCTCCTTAATTCGCGAGGAGATGATGATATTGGCATCAACACCCATTCCTATCGACAGAATAATACCTGCTATACCCTGAAGAGTCAGAGTCTGCTGCGGTAGTGAGATGGCCAGTAATACACCAACCAACTGAGCGGTTAATGAGATACAGCCAATGAAACCAGGCAATCTGTAGAAAACTACCATGTAAATGCAGATCAAGATGAAGGAAATAGCACCCGCTAGAGTCATTAGATGCAGTGAGTTTTGACCTAATTTCGGACTCAAGGATGAAGAGGAAATTGGCTTCAAAGCGAATGGCAGAGCACCGCCATTGATCTTCGATGCTAAATCGAAGGCCTCTTCACTAGTCATATTCTCGCGTTGAATGGTCGCCGCACCGCCAGTGATTCGATCTCTGACTACAGGTGCTGAGAGCATGGTCTCGTCTAGGTAGATGGCCAGCGGCTTGCCTACCAGCTCACCTGTGACGTCGGCGAATTTCTGGGCACCTTCTTCCTTCAATTTCAAGGCAACAACTGGCGTGTTCGTTCTCTGGTCGAGGACGACAGAGGCCTCTTCGACGTCTGAACCGTCAATGGCCACTGTGCCATCAGGCTTCCTGAAGGTCAGGTAAGCCATTTCACCCAATTCCTTCAGTGCCGTCTCTGGCTTAAATTCTGTTTCATCTGAACGCCAGGGGAACCTCAAGATTAGGCGACCTGCACTCGGACTAGTGGTCAGCTCTCGGTCTAGAATCTGCAGCTTATCTAAGCGGAAATTCAAGACTTTCGCAGCTGCATCGAGCTGCTCTGGGCTTGGTTTGACATCGAAATTATGTGGTGCAAATACCGCCTCAACGCCACCTCTAATATCAGTGCCGTAGCGCATTTCTTGTGCACCCTTTAGGCGAATTCGTTCTCCCTGTGCATTCTTCAGAGGCGTCGTCCAGCCAAAGATACACAATAATGTAGCCAGAATTAGCAGGGCCAACAGACTGAAAAATGGGATCAGGCTGGCACGCTCACCAAATCTGGCACGACTTGATTTTGCCATCTAATATACCTCTCTTATGTTAACTAACGGGTAATTTTAACATAATGGCAGGGTCCTAAGTCAAGTTAGTTCTGAATTCTGGTTCGTATCTTAACGATAAGTTTCTTTGTGTCTGAGATATAAACCACCAAATATTTTTACAGTATGTTTATTTTCAAATTTATATCCAATTATTGGTCTTTTGATTGCAAAGAGCACCTCATCGAGGTGCTCTTTGATCTCAATTTATACAAGAGTAATTCAATTTAACTCTGTGCCGTTTATTGTCATACCTTACTGCTTCTTGCACTCATCGCCTAGTACTCTTTTCCTAAGGTAGAAAGCTAAAATACTCAAGGCAAAGAAGACAGCAAATAGATAACGATTATCGTTCACACCTGTTACTGGTATTTTGACCTCTGTTATAGAAGTTCCTGACATCGGCGGCTTACCAATTTTAGATGGTGGCGTTACATGGGGTTTCTGGGGTATTACCACTTCCATCTGTGAGGGCTGCGTTGGTTCATTTTCTGTCTCCGTGCTTGTCGTTTCTTCTGGTTCAGGCTGGGGTTCAGGTTCTGGTTCTGGCTCTTCTGTAGACTGATAAATATTGGTAATCTCCAGCCCGTTATAGCTTACCTTGTAACCTTCAGGAACAGTCTCAATATCGGTTTCATCAACCTCTCTTGCTCTATATCGATACTCATAACCCTGCGGACTATACTGGTCTACTGTAAAATTGACCTCAAGCTCAGGATATTCCAGCTTCTCAATTTCAGCAGCCTTTTCCCATTTATCGCCATCAAGACTCCGTTCCAAACGAACATAAATGACTGGGTGATCCTTACCACCTTTCCAGACCTTTTTTGCTGTCTTTGTCACCTGTCCTGGTTCATTTTCTTTATAGATATTGGTAACGATAAGGTTATCGTCATCATATTTAGTTATATAATTCTTATCCTCAAAATAATTATTATCTTTATCGACCTCTCTGACACGATACTTATAAGCTTCTTCCGTCTTTTCTACCTCCCATTTTACGCTCGTTTTTTCGGCTGTAATCTCTTTTATATCGAGAACCTGTTTCCACTCTTCTTCTGTATCAAGTTTTCTTTCAAGCCTAAAGTATACAGTCGGATGATTTTCACCGCCTTCCCAAACCTTTGTTGCAAGCTTAGTGATTGTATCTCCTTCTTCTATTTCTGGCTTCCAGATGTTAGTAACTTCCAAGCCATTATGCACAATTGTGTATCTGTCATCTTGGAATTTTTTATTATTTTCGTCAACTTCTATGACTTTGTAATAAAATTTGTATTTCTCATTGGCAAATGCATCTTCTGTTGGCATATTTTCCCATTGTACTTCAGTCGTAGGAAATTCAAGTTGCTTAATATCAGCAATATCACTTGGAACTTGTTCCCAATTCACATTGTCTATACTAGCCTCAAGCCTGAAGTATACCGTTGGACGTTCCTCACCTCCAACCCATATCTTCTTTGCTGTTATTGTGTCCATCTGAGTATTTCGATAGAAATTTACAACGGTAAACAAGCCTCCAAACTCAGGATTTGCTCTTAGATTATAGTCTAAGTTAAAATAGTTGTAGCCATCTGGGTAGTATTCAGTCTGGTAATTCGAATGTTTCCAAGGCTTTCCTTCCTTATCTACTTCAATAACCGCATACTCATATGGGTCATCTTCATCTGAATATCTTTCTATATTCAACCAGGTGGCCTCTGTAACACCTTGTTTTAACTCTTTAAGGGGATATCCAGCATCTTCATACTCTGTTGGATCAAACACTGGCACCCAAGAATAATCCTCTATTTTTCTAACTAATTTAAAGTATATGGTAGGGTGCTCTTCTGGTCCGCCTTCCCAATACTTTAGGGCTGTAAAGCTTGTGGAATTTGCGTTTTCTGTATTTGTTATTTTGTCTCCAACATATTCAACGGTAAAGCCATCAGGTATACTATGATTTCCAGAGGTGTCAGATTCTATGAATCGATAAATATAAGCCTTTCCAGCCTCGTCTGTTTTTGGTAAGTTTTTCCAGGTTTCGCTGGCAGAAAAGTACAGGATTGAATAGGCAAGGCCATAATCATCTATCTCTGGTTCTAAATACTTTGGTTCACCAACCTTTTCCCAAACTTTATTATCAAGAGAGCGCTCTAATTGAACATAAGTATAAATATCACGAAAGCCTGGTTTTTCAAAAATCCACTCCTTCGTAACGGTTTTATCAATTCTTTCAAAAAAGGTATTAACGATGGTAAATTCATCTCCGTTAACTAACTCTACGTGATAATCAAAACCATCAACAGGTACTTCCTCGACGTTATACTCAATAGTAGTTTGATCAATATCTAAAACGTGAAGATTTTCAATCTCCGTTGACCAATCCTGATCTTCAGAAATGGTAAACTCTTTTTTTTCTAGAGGACGAATAGGCTCTCCATAAACTGGCGGTTGATCACTGCCGTAAATGAGAAGACCTGAAACCTTATCAACGGTCGCATTTTTGCGCTTCCATTGTTTGTTTATTGTAACTGATTTTAGATTATCTTTTAAACCAACATGTACATAGTGAATCTTTTCTTCAACTACGATATCTATCGACTTGCTTTCTCCACTAGCATTTACGTCATGACCTATAGGCATGCCATCTTCCAAAATATAAGATGAATGGATTGCGCGCTTAGGAAAAACAAGGCTTGGATCAACATTGTTTTCAAACAGGAGATTATCAGGTTTTTCTAAAACCTTAACGGTATATTGACCAAGACGATTGGTACTTAAACTATAATTTCCGTCTTGATCAGACCATGTTTCGTCAATTAGTATATTTTCTTTATTAAACAGTCCTAATTTAATATTGCTTAGATTTAACTCACCATAGTTATAGTGATCATCAAAGTTATAGTCAAAGTAGGTTTTTCCTTTAATGATATAGGCACCAACCGGGGTTGCCACCTTGGTGGTTTCATTATAAGAAACAGGACTAAAAGTAGCATCTTTGTCCGTACTTGCTGCTACGGCAAAACTATTGTAGGCTTTTTGGCCATTTTTAACATCAAGAGGAGAGCTAGCTCGAGCAGGAAAAACAAAGTAGCTCGTATGTTGAGCTGGCATTTCTGTGTCATCTTCCATGATAATTTTATACATGGTAACTTGACGATAATCGATAACATTTTCAGAAAAAGTAGCATTTAAGTTAGCTTTAATATCCTTTTGCACCGGTGGTTGTGTTGAGTATAAAACCCTGTAACCATGATCTCTTGGGTCTACTAAATCACCACTACTTGTTTTTAACATAATTGGACCATCAAGCTCAACATCAAAC
>JAUNVU010000008.1 GCA_030537525.1 Eubacteriales bacterium | reverse complement strand
TTTTCGTTGATGTATTTGGCCGATTTTTGTTGATGTATTTGGTAAAATCGTTTTTAAACATAGCGACTTGTCAGCACCAACAAATATCGAGATACTAGAGTCAAGAATAACCACTTGGAGGAAGAGATGAAAATCGCCATCGCAAATGACCACGCCGCCGTCCAAATGAAAGAAGTTGTGACCGCTGAACTCAAGAACCTAGGACATGAGATCCTTAATTTCGGCACTGATACAGAAGAGTCTTGTGACTACCCTGATTTTGCCATTCCCGCCTGTGAAGCAGTCGTCAATGGAGAAGCAGATCTTGCTATTCTCATCTGTGGTACTGGCATCGGCATGAGCCTTGCAGCCAACAAGGTTAAGGGGATCCGCTGCTGTGCATGTTCAGAGACCTTCTCTGCTGAGATGTCTCGCAGACACAATAATGCTAACGCTCTAGCCTTTGGCGCGCGAGTCGTGGGCGAAGAAATCGCCAAGCGACTTGTCAGCACCTTCGTCAGCACCGACTTTGAAGGTGGTCGCCATGAGAGACGCGTTAAGAAGATCATGGATCTCGAATAAGTCTTCTGACTAATTTTTTGTGTAAAAGAAAGCCAGATCCTTCAATCGCTCGGATCTGGCTTTTATTCGTAAATTTCAATCAATTACTGCAACGAAAGCAAAATACGTATCATTTTGCGTATCAAATTGATACGTAAAATCGCCTTTCGTATCACTTTGCGTATCAATCAGGCTGAAAATTCGCCATTAATGATACGTAAATAATACTGACCTCGAAAATATCTTAATAAATTCATTGATTATCGTTGAATCTTATGTTATCTTCGTTGAAAAAGGAGGTCAGCATGAAAAAACTGAACTATATCTTAGTCTTGCTCTCACTTACGGGAGCCCTTATTGTCTGCCTGTCTGGCTACTATTACTTCTACCAATCCTCGGTCATTATGGCCGATGACGTCGCCAAAGCTGGCTTTGACTACATGCAATATCCCATCCTCACACTCTGCTACCTGATGCTTCTCGGCTTCATTGTGACAATCGGCACAGCAATCAGGCTCGTATATATCAGCCAAGACACGAAAATTTTCTCAAGGAGAACAGTTAAGCATCTCCAACTCATGGGACACGCCACCCTCTTCTCCTTTGTCTCCTGTCTTTCAATCTACATCTATGGTTATAGCCAAATGGGCAGGGAGGTCGGCCTGGTCGGTGCCCAAGTGCTGCTCTTTTCAGCCTGTATCTTCGCCGCGATGAACATCATCTACTTCCTCGCAAACCTCTTTGCGCGCTCCGTTGCCTACAAGGAAGAAAGCGATTTGGTGGTATAAGATGGCGATTATTGTCAATTTGGATGTAGTACTCGCTCAACGCAAAATGCAATTAAGCGAACTAAGTGATGCGGTCGGCATCAATATCAACAATCTTTCCATCTTGAAAACTGGCAAGGCGAGGGCCATCCGCTTCACGACTTTAAATGCGATCTGCGAGGCCCTCGACTGCCAGCCAGGCGACATTCTCGAATATCGCCCAGATGAGGAAGCATAGTCTTAACTTAATTCTTTTTAGGCATAATATTGTGCCTGGGCCTGCCACATCTCTTGGTAGAGGCCCTCTTTGGCTAAGAGTTCAGCGTGGCTGCCCTGTTCCACAATTTCGCCGTTGTCGAGCACAATGATGTCCTCACAGAGGCGACATGAACTCATGCGATGCGAGATGAAAATAGTCGTCTTATTCTCGATCAGCTCTTGCAGGCGCTCATAGATCTCAGCTTCGGACTTAGGATCCAGAGCTGCCGTCGGCTCATCGAGGATGACGAAACTCGCATCCTTATAAAGAGCTCTGGCAATCGCAATTTTTTGCTGCTCACCGCCAGAGAAACTCTTGCCACCGCTCTCATATTCGACAACTTGTTTCGTGAGGCTTTTGCCCTCAAGAGCTTCTTGGTCAAAGCCTGCGCGCTGTAAGGTTCGTACGATTTCTTCTTCCTCATAGTCAGCTTGGCTTGCGACATTTTCGGCAAGGGGCAGTGCAAAGAGTTGGAAATCTTGGAAGACTACTGAGAAGAGACTCAGATACTCGTCATAGTCGTACTTGCGGATATCCACTCCGTTCAGGAGAATACGTCCAGCAGTCGGGTCGTAGAGACGGCAGATTAGGTAGATGAGTGTACTCTTGCCTGCGCCATTCGGTCCAACTAACGCATGTCTTCTGTTCATATCCAGGGTCAAATTGATGTCTTTTAGGACCATTTCGTCTGAGCCGGGGTAGTGGAAGCTGACATTTTCGAGTTCTAAGGTCAATTTGTGGTCGCGGCGCTTCTCGACTGGGAGCGTACCCGTTGCGAGCTTGTTTTCGAGAGTCACATATTCTCGAATGTCGTTGAAATAGAGCTTGGAAGCTTTCAAGTGAACCCTGCGTTCCATCAGTCTGGCTAGTGAGGTATTAAGCTGCACGAAGGCTTGCGCATAGGTTATCAGGGAGGCCAGTGGAATGGCGCCATAGAGCGCTTTGACACCTGCTAACGCATAGGCCGCAACCAAGACAACACCTGAGAAAATCGCTGTGGAAGTCGTAATCATGCGCTGAGCGTGACCCTGCTTACTAAAGAATTTAAGTGCCTCGAGATTGTATTGATTCAGACGCGCTGAAAGTAGGGGGAGCATATTGTAGTTTTGGAAGAGTCCATATTTCGAGGTCGAATTAGCGAGTTCAATGAGGTAATAGGATAAGACAGCCTCCACCTTGGCATGTCCTTTGAAGTACTTACGCTGACTTTCGCTAGCTGACCTACTCAAGAACTTTTGAATTAGTAGACCGAGCACGACACTCCCCAGGGCAATCATAAAGCTGGCAAACGGTGTGACGAACCAAGCTATGAAAGGGTCGGCCACGGGTTTCGTCACCACACTAGTGATCAGGTAATAACTGATGGTCGAGGCCAAGATGATGCTGAGTAGATTCTCTGTCATGCCCATCACCCTTGAAATAAAGGTGTTGAAGTTACCCATCTCAAAACTCATATTCTCAAGCGCGCGGCGGAAACCCTCCTTCTGCTTGCCGCTAGTCATCGTCTCATAGTCGATTTCTAGGCTATGAAGAGTCATCTCTGCAATTAGTTCGCGGTTCATCCGATAGCCAATCAATTTAAGCTTATAGGCGATGTATTTTAAGAGCGCATTCAAGCCGCCAAGCGTCAAGTAGATTCCCAGACCAAGGGTCAAAAGCCGCTGCCATTCTTGCCCTAGTGCGGCAGCCAAGAGATAGCGCATTCCGATAATCGGTAAATAGGTGACTGCAAGCGAGAGCAAGAGCTTGATGATATGGAGGGGGATGCAGTGCGGACTGAGTTCATGGATCTTCTTTAGGACCCAGAGGTAGATGCCTGCTGATTTTTCTCTATTTTTCTTCATTCTCTGCTTCCTCTCTATAGTACTTAGCCTGTGTTTCAAACATCTCGTAATAGCCACCTTGTTTAGCCATCAGGCTCTGATGGTCGCCAACTTCCGCGATCTTTCCGTCTTCGATGTAGAAGATACGATCACAAAACTGCGTTGAAGAGAGCCGGTGAGAGATGAAAATAGTCGTCTTCTCCTGACTGAAATCAAGGTAATGGCGATAGAGCGCAGCCTCCGCCAGAGGATCGAGAGCTGAGCTTGGTTCATCTAGAATGAGTAACTCACCGCCCTTATAGAGGGCTCTGGCCAGTAGGAGCTTCTGCTTCTGCCCTCCCGAGAGCTCAAGCCCAGTCTCCTCGACATAGGTCGTCAGCATAGTATCAATGCCTTCTGGCAAACCCTCGACAAACTCGGCTAGACCAGCTTCATGAAGTGCCCAGCGCACACGCTCGCGATCACAGCTTTCACTCTCTTTTCCTGCCACATTTTCCGCAATCGTCATCGCCATGATGAAGATGTCCTGAAAGACGAGTGTGCAGTACTCATAGCGTTCTTTAGGATTTACATCGTGAATGTTTACACCGCCGATCTGAATCTCACCAGACTCTGGAGTCAAGAGGCCGCAGGCCAATTTAGCAATTGTCGTCTTACCTGCACCATTAGCCCCGACAAGGGCAAGCTTCTCACCTGGCTTGATCTCGAAGGATAAGTCTTCGAAAACTGGCTTAGCGTCTTGGTCATCCTTTGTCGGATAGGCAAAGCGGACGTGCTCGAAGCGAATTCCCGCCGTCCCCTCAGGGAGCCTTGCAGAATAGTTTCCACTATCATAATGGGGTTCAGAGTAGACTTGGATATAGGCGTCTACGGACTTCCTGTTGCCCTTCATCTGCATCAGTGCAAAAAGGACTCCAGCAAGTGTCTTCCCCACAACGGGCAAAATGCTGAGATAGAGGATGAATTCGGTCACGGGCAGGCCATTTTTTAAGCTCCGAATTAAGATTAGTATCGAGAGACAGTCCCGGAATAAGAAGACGAAAACTCCCGTCAAGCCGTAGAATAGATCCTTCCGATAGAGCTTTAAGTAGAGGGTCATTTCCCGCTTAATATTCCGCCAATGCCCAAGGCGGAAGAGGTCTATCAAGTGGTAGATGCGTAGGTCCTTCGCCGCCTCATTAGAAAAGGCCATCTGCTCGAAGTAGCGTTTTTCATAGAAGCTTTCGACGAATTCTCCATCGCTCTCTTCTAAGTACTTATGATAGGGCTTCTTTGCCCACTCTTTAAGCAGTGAAGTCACGATCAGTAGCAACATCCACCAGAAGCTGAGTCTAGCACTGATTAGAAGTAATATGCCCGAGATCAGAAGCTCCTCAATCAGCTCCCAGGCCCCTCTAATATACGCCTCAACTCCAACGTCATTACCTCGATAAAGTGCGCTAAGGACGCTACCCGTCACCCGCTGCCCATAGCTACCCTCCATCTTCTCTGCGGGAAGATGCATGAGGTGCGTGGAAGCAACGGGAAATTGCATTGCCCGCATCACCATATCAGCGAAGTAGCTAGCATTACTGTAATAGGTCACAAGAATGTCAACGACAGCCAAGAGCCCCGCCACAGCGAGCAGCTGATAGAGGGAACCTTGATTGGCAACCACCGCAACGATACGCGCCGGCAAGATTACTCCGAGAATACTCGAAGCTGCTGCCAAGACGAGGTAGAAGAGATGATAGAAAAAATAAGCCCCGAGTGCACCTGGCATCGACTCATTATATTTTCCTAAGATAAATCTTAGTCTGTGAAAAACTCTTAACATAGACCCTCCCTAAAATAGACTTCAAAAAGAGTCTAGCCGCTGCAGCAAGTCCGTGGCAGAAATTGGCGCGAAAAGTCAAAATTTAGCCGTGAATGGCAGATGACTGACGGTAATAATTAATTTTTAGCATAAAATGGCAAAAGCCGAGCTTGAGTCTCTAAACTCGACTGTCAGAAAGCAAATCTCATTTTTCAATCTCAGATGGCAGTGCGAAGGTCAATTCAGCGGCAAAGACACCTGCTTCATTTTGCAAGTTCAGGAAGCCACCGTATTTTTCAACTAACATGGCCACCCGCTTCATACCTAGACCGTGCCTGCCTCGCTTGTTTGAGATGTAATTGCGCTCGTTGAACGACAGGTTCTCCTTCGCTGCATTGTGAATAGACAAATAGAGTTGCTCTCCCTCACTGTCGAGGTAGAGCCTGATAAACCGCCGTTCTTTGGGGATCTTCTCACAAGCCTCTATGGCATTGTCGAGCAAATTCCCGATTAGGGCCGTCAAATCGACGTCTGAAATCGAAATTTTCGGCAAGGGGAAAACCGTAATGTCTAGGGCGATGTCCGCGGCTTTTGCCAAGGTTAATTTACTATTGAGCACGGCATCGAGTGAGAGGTGCCCCGTCTTGACCATGGTGTAGACAGAAGCCAAATCGCTTTGCAGCTCAGTGAGATAAGTAGTGAGCTCGGCTGTCCGGTCCTCTTGGAGATAATAGCGCATGCTCTGTAGGTGATTGTGAAAGTCATGGCGCCAGGCCCGCATCTGGAGATGACTGGCCTGGACCTCTTCCGCATAAGCGGCAAGCACGCTCTCGAGGCGAGCTTCCGCTTCCTTCGCTTGTTTCTCTCTCGTGAAGATCGATAGCGCGTAAATCAGGGCAAAGCTGAGGTAGCAAAGGATCAGGAATAGGGGCTTTGCGGGGACAAAATAAATTGCAATTTGGAGCAGGATATAGCCCGCTATACCCCAGAAAATTAGTATCTTCTGGCTGAGCCAGAGGAAAACTATGGCGAGCGATGCGGCGAGGCTCAGGGCTAGGCGCAGTGGCAGGAGACCGAGCAGTGCGTAGAAAATGAAGAGGAGAACGAGAAACTGCCAAGGCCTGTCAAAATACACAGGGTGGCGGGCGGCAGTTGCATAGAAGAGTAGGCTGATGAAGGCCGTGGGGATGGCAATTGCGGGAAATAACCAGGCAAGTTGAAAATACTCTCCTGCGGCGGCTGCGAGGCCGATTATGGCCGCTGTGACGAGGTATTGGACCTTGCCCCGTCGAAACTCAAGTGTTGATAAGAGACAGACGGCAAGTATGGGCAAGATGGCGTAATAACTCATTTTGCCCCTCCTGGCTGTCCCAGCTTCCCTGCTTCTGAAGCACGACCGCTGCGCTCAGCAGCACGCGCCTTGCGGTAGGCCAAATATTGGGCCATGACCTCGCGACGTCGATTGCGTGCTAATGGGAAGGTTTGTCCATCCTGCATGAGGACCGTACTCTGCTCAATGCGCTGGACGAAGGAAAGATTGACAAGAACCGCCCTGTGGATTCGCTGAAATTGACGGCCAAAGCCCAGGTCAGCAAGCCGCTCTTCAACTGCTTGGAGACTATCACGCAGACGAATCTGGCGGCTCTTCTTGGGAGTCTTAAGGCTGTAAATCACCTCTTTATCAGCAGCTTCTACCGCCAGAATTTGATCTATAAATATCGTCTCTAGACCCTCTACATGGTCGAGGACAAGAGCTGGTCTGTTGCTACTCAGGGCTTTTGCCACGCGATCTAGGACTTGGAAGAGTTCTGCCTTCTCTATAGGTTTCAAGAGGTAGTCGGTCGCGGCGACCTTGTAGCCAGCAAGGACGTAGTCAATTTCGGAAGTGACGAAGACGATCGGACTCTCATTGCCCTGAGCTCTCAGCTCCTGCGCCAGACTCAGTCCATCTTGGCCGGGCATCAAAATGTCGAAGAGATAGAGGTCAAAATGCTGGTCTTCCAAGGCAAAGAGGAAGGACTCGGCATCGGGAAAAATGGTCACCGCGGACTGCGGTGAGCGTTCCTCGATCCAAGCCCTGAGCAGAATGAGCATCTGCTCTTGATCCAATGGACGATCTTCAAGATAGGCTATCTGCATGGTTATATACTAACCTGTTTTAGTATCGTCTGACAGGGTTGGGTTTATGGATAGATCGACACCCCATTGCCACCTGACTCTCTGATCTCGACTAGTGGGACACCAGGATACTGCTTGCGCATTTTCTTCAACTCCCTCTTGAAAACCTTGATCTGCTCTTTCGTGATTTTTAGATCACCTGAGCCATTTTCATCTTCCAGCTTGATCTTGCCTGCATCATAGTTTGGCTTACTGTCTACTCTCAGCATGTTGCCAGGAGCAAATTTAATAACCCTGCCGAGACTGAAGAGAAAATTGGGGATGGGCAGCCAGATTCTACGGGACTTACCTTCTGAATTGTGTTCAATAATGATTTTCACGAATACATACCAGGGCTAGTCGACGAAGACTTGGATGTGATCGCCGTCTGCCGATTCAATTTCTACAAGTTTACCCATGGCCCCTTTCTCAGCCAGATCCATGATCATCTTGAAATCGATGCTGTCCGACAGGTTAACACCACCGATATTGATGCCCATCGACTCTGCGGGCATTACGCGCAAGAGAGCCATTGGCAGATTGACATTGACCTTGTCACCGTCACTGCTGAGTATACGAACTCGGAAGAACATCTCGTCGATATTCTTGCGCATGCCCTCCTGCTGATAAGTCACTACTTCGAAATTCGGCTGACTGAAGATCTCGTCAATGCTGACCTCGAAAATTTTCGCCAATTCTGGCAAAAGCGCGATATCGGGGCACGACGCACCATTTTCCCACTTGGAGACAGCCTGTGAAGATACGCCGATCTGCTCTGCCAACTGATCCTGAGTCAGGTTCTTGCTCTTACGAAATCTCTGAATATTATTTGCTAGTGCTTGATAGTCCATGTTTAGCTCCTTTGCTAACTATGATGGTTTTAACCATCTGCTTTTTCTACGCCTTCATTATTCCTGGCAGGAAACCACCAGAACAGGGATCAGCCGTTGGAAACGGTGAAATTTCTTAACTGCTGGTTGTATTCGTAGTATAGCAGTGGTTGAGTTTAGCCTTCGGAGCTAATATCTGTACTATTTATTGCTGTGGCTCTTCGATGAAGTAAACTTCTTCCATCACCGGCGGGTTCTCAGGACGATCACTGGAATCCTTAGGTAAATTCGCGATACGATCGACTTCGTCCATTCCACTTAGGACTTGGCCAAATGCCGCATAATCACCGTCCAAGAAGAAACTGTCTGCCTGACAGATGAAGAATTGTGAGCTGGCAGAGTTAGGATCGCTAGATCTCGCCATAGAGACGACACCGCGACCATGCTGTAGATCATTACTGACGCCATTGCTCTCAAATTCACCTTTAATCTTCTCCTCAGCACCACCCATACCTGTGCCTTCGGGGTCACCACCTTGGATCATGAAGCCGTCAATCACTCGATGGAAGATCAGGCCGTCATAGAATTTATTTGCCACCAATTTCTTGAAGTTCTCTACCGTGATTGGAGCCTTATCTGGCAGCAGCTGAATGACAATCTCTGCACCGCTGTCCATCTTGATGCAGATGAAATCGGTAGGTTCTGCACTTTTAACGTATGTGGATTCGGCAGCACCATCTACGGGAGCTTCAGCATTATCTACGACAGTATCCTCAGTGGTCTCAGTTGGCGCTTGATCATTTTTGTCGCAAGCCGACAAACAACCGATCAAAATACAAAATGCTAGTAAGCTGGTGAATAACTTGAATTTGCTCATTGTTCCCTCTCTGACTTCTATTAGATAGTTAAGTTGTTTTCCATTTTTACACTCATCTTAACTTTTCCAAAATTTTGACTATACTCATGATAACAGGGAATTATTGAGGAAGGGAGATAGAAATGACAAAGCAGAAAAAGATCAGAATTGGAGCTGCCATCCTATTTCTACTGCTGCTAGTAGGGGGGATCTACTACTTCGTACTACCTGCGCCACTTGGTGAACTCGAAGAAATTGTCGAGTATGGAGGTGTGAAAATTCCTGCGGTTGTCCTCGACTGGCATAGATTCTTTGATGACTTCGATGAACAGGCTTTCCAATTAGATAATCCAGGAGAAGTTAGAGGTGAAGGCCTACCAGCAAAATTTCAGAACCAATACGGTGAACCTGGCATAAAACGCGAATGTAAAAGATCTGCCGCAATATTATCTTTCTTCGAAGCCAATGAAAATAAAATCGATAGATTAACCCGCTATCAATTATGGAAGTTACGCAGAATCGCGAAAATCGGTTTAAATGATCTTCGTCCACATATACGCAAGTTATACGATGATCTCTATCACCAATACGGTCTAGATCAACCAGAAAAGGAGAAGCAGTGGAAGGCATATCTTATCCGCTCCCAGGCCGTCTACAGATACTTTGACTCTCACCCTGGAGAACGAGAAAAGTTCTATGAGCAATATGACCTATTAGACTAAATGATCTAATTTTACCAAGACAACAATTACAAACTTATAATTAAAAAAGCCCCGGTATTGGACCTGCCAATTACCGGGGCTCGTTTTAGCTAATTATTTTTCAATTTCTATATCTTCTTTCAAGTCTTCCTGATCCTCTGTAGTTTCAGGAGCTCTCGGCTCTGCTTCCTTCTCAGGTAGTTTCGCCGCTTCTTCGAGACTGAGCTTCGACTCGCCTCTTCTGACTTCTAGCTCTTCACCATTTGCTGCCAGGTCAACCACGGCCTCATCTCCTGTTAGGAGATCACCTGCGAGAATGCTTTCAGAGAAGCGATCTTCGACTTCGGTTTGAATCAAGCGACGCAGTGGTCTAGCACCATATTCTGGCTCATAGCCATGTTCCGCTAGGAACTGTCTGGCATCATCAGTTACCGATAATTGATAACCTAGATCCTGAATGCGCTTGCCGAGCTCGTCGAGCATGATGTCGGAGATCTCCAGCATGGCCTCATTGTCGAGCATGTGGAAGAAGATTACCGAGTCGATACGGTTCAGGAACTCAGGTGGGAAGGAGCGCTTGAGCTCACCCATGACCTGTTTCTTCGCTTCTTCATAGCTCTTGCCGCCATATAGTTCTGGACGACTCTTCTCGCCTTCGTCACCGGTCTCAACCTGGAAGCCAAATTGACTATCACGTGCGGAGATTAGACGTGCACCGAGGTTTGAAGTCATGATGATGATCGTATTCTTGAAGTCGACCGTGCGACCCTGGGCATCTGTCAGATGACCGTCGTCTAGTACCTGCAAGAGGGTGTTGAAGACGTCGGGGTGAGCCTTCTCGATTTCGTCAAAGAGCACTACTGAGTACGGGCGTCTTCTGACTTTTTCCGTCAACTGACCGCCCTCGTCGTAGCCAACATAGCCTGGGGGCGAACCGATTAGCTTGCTGACATCGAATTTTTCCATGTACTCGGACATGTCAACTCGAATGAGGGCGTTTTTGTCACCGAATACTTCTTCGGCCAGGGCCTTCGCCAATTCAGTCTTACCCACACCTGTGGAACCGAGGAAGATGAAGCTACCGGTTGGCCGCTTAGGATCCTTGAGACCGAGTCGACCACGACGGATGGCTTTTGCCACGGCTTCTACTGCCTCATCCTGACCGATGACACGAGTCTTGAGTTCTGCTTCGAGATTCTTCAAGCGCTCATTGTCGGTTTCGGTCAACCTGCGGACGGGAACTCCTGTCCACTGAGCCACGACGTCGGCAATTTCTTCAGCCGTGAGCTCGCTGTTTTCCTGATTGGTCTGTCTCTGCTCGGCACGGGCTGCCTGCAGCTCTTCGTCAATTTGACACTCGCGTTGACGGAGTTTCGCAGCTTCTTCGAAGTTTTCCTCGCTAGCTGCCGCCTCTTTCTTCGCGACGACATCTGCCAATTCAGTCTCGAGATCCCGGATATTGTCGGGCTGGCTGACTCGTCTCAGACGCATCTTGGACGCTGCTTCGTCGATTAAATCGATTGCCTTGTCGGGCAGGAAGCGGTCGGCAATGTAGCGGCTGGAGAGCTCAACTGCGGCCTCGATCGCCTCATCTGAGATCTGGACCTGGTGGTGTTCTTCATATTTCGGACGCAGACCAAGCAGAATCTGTACACTGTCGGCCTGTGTTGGTTCACTGACCATGACGGGCTGGAAACGACGCTCTAGGGCGGCGTCCTTCTCGATATGCTTTCTGTACTCATTGATCGTTGTAGCGCCGATGACTTGCATCTTGCCACGGGCCAACATGGGTTTCAGAATGTTGGCGGCATCCATCGCACCTTCGGTGGCACCAGCACCAATGATCGTGTGGAGCTCATCGATGAAGAGAATGATATTGCCTGCCTCGTCGGCCTCATCGAGACCCTTCTTGAGACGTTCTTCAAATTCACCGCGGTACTTTGCACCAGCGATCATGCCCGAGAGATCTAGTGAGACCAGACGCTTACCTTGAAGCAGCTCTGGGACATCGCCAGCTTCAATTTTCTGGGCTAGTCCTTCGACGATTGCTGTCTTACCGACACCGGGTTCACCGATTAGGACGGGATTGTTCTTCGTCCGACGTCCGAGGATCTGCATCACTCTTAGTACCTCAGCGTCACGGCCGATGATTGGGTCGAAATTACCTTCTCTGGCCTCTTGGCTGAAATCCTGGGAGAACTGATCCAGCGTCGGGGTCTTGCTATCTTTATTTACCTTCTTTTTATTTTCCATATTCAGCTCACCCCCAGTGGTCTCTTCGGCCTCCATCAGTGCCTTGTGCAGAACTAGGTAGGCGTTTCTGGGATTGATCCCCATCGCCTCTAGAATCTTCGCAGTCAGGCTAGAACTCTGACGCAAGCTCGCCAGCAGCAGATGCTCTGGCTCAATTGATTCAGCTCGCCTGAGTTCTGCCTCACGACTGGCGCTCTGCAGTATCTGTGCCGTTCGTGGCGTGAAATTCTTAATACTCTTTTCAATATCGACTTGTCCCTCAACTAAGCCTTCAACTGGCTGCCTACCGTAGTAGTTATTGAGAATTTCCGTCACTCTATCGGCATCGAGACCTTGCGCCTCAAGTGAGTGCCTGGCCACACTGCCGTCCTCTCTTAAAATTGCTAGGAGCATATGCTCCGTACCTACGTAACTGACGCGGTAGGCTTTTGCCAACTTAACTGCATTGGCTAGAACCTCAGCAGATCTTTCAGATAGTCTAATTAACATTTTTGCCTCCTTAATCTTCTTTCATATTCGGCGCATCACCTAGGATCGCCTTGAGCATGGCTCCAATTAATTGAGCCCTGAGTTCGTGTTGTCTAAATCTTGTCTCTGGACTAGCTAGTTCACAACTAACCGCCCTCATCAACTGCAGTAAATTCTTGTCCAATATATCTAGGGCAGAGAAGAGTTGTTCAGCTTCAGTTTCAGCAAGCGTTTCTGGCATTTCGGCAATAACCTTGGCCAAAGCCTGGCTCTCGCCCCTTCTCTCCACTACGACGAAGCCGCCTAGTCCTCTTCTGCTATAAACAGTGAAATTAGGACTCTCGCGAAATCTTGTCTGTAAGACGTACGATACTTGCGAGGGTGCGCAGCCAACTTCATCTGCGAGATCCCTTCGACTAAAGCGGGCAAGCCCTTCTGCTTCGTCTAGTAATTGGAGAATTTTCGCTTCTATGAGATCACTGATAAGTTCCATACACTCCCTCCTTCCTCTGTTTATTAATATGTTCTTTGTCTAAAGTGAACCTTCTGCTCTTCCTTTACTATTTGACCTTTCTTGACTATTATAGGAAGCACTGCTGCTACTGGCAAGGGTAAATTGTGATGGAAAAGTGAAATATAGATGGACTTTTATGACATTTATAGCTCTTCGCGGGAGATCATAGAATTAGAAAATTAGCTTGGGCTACAGTCGATATATTTTTCTTTCTTGAGTTGGTTTCGACTATAGTCGATATAGTGAATTCGGTCAGGATGGAATTATCCATAAATCACTTATTGACTTTTTACTGGAAGACCGAGCCATCTAAAAAAGTAGCAGCCAGATCAGAGGACCTGGCTGCTTGATTAAAACTAGCTATCTATATATCTAGTTATTCTTACTTAACTTCGTACTGCTTGATGATTTCCTCATTTTCAGCGGTACGTGGTGCGGCTGTGATATTTCTATAGCGCATTAGGCCTGTACCAGCTGGAATGAGCTTACCGATGATGACGTTCTCTTTCAATCCGTAGAGGCCGTCGATCTTGCCCTTGACTGCCGCATCCGTCAAGACTCTCGTCTGCTCCTGGAAGGAGGCTGCAGAGAGGAATGATTCAGTTGCCAGGGAAGCCTTGGTGATACCAAGTAGTACACGTTCACCGGAAGCCTTGAGCTCATCGCGCTCCTCGGCTCGCTTATTTGCTTCTGTAAAGTCGAAGAGGGAGACTGTAGAACCAGTCATCAGGTCGGTATCACCTGGATCGGTGACCTTAACCATTCTGAGCATCTGGCGAACGATAATTTCAATGTGCTTGTCATTGATATCAACACCGTTGTTCTTATAGACCTTCAAGACCTCATTGATAATGTAGTTCTGAACGCCTCTCGCACCAATGATTTGCATGATGTCGTGGGGATTGACAGAACCCTCTGTCAGGCGATCACCTGCTTCTATTTCCTCACCATCTTCTACTAGCAAGGGGGTTGAGAAGGGGATCTCGTAGCCTGCTACTTCACCTTCCGCATTAGTGATAGACACACGATGCTTCTTGCGGTCGGTATCGTCAATCTTAACCACACCCGCAAGCTCAGAGATGACAGCGGAACCCTTGGGCTTCCTGGCCTCGAAGAGCTCTTCAACACGTGGGAGACCCTGCGTGATGTCATCGGACGAGGAGATACCACCCATGTGGAAGGTTCTCATTGTCAGCTGCGTACCAGGTTCACCGATGGATTGAGCAGCCATGATACCAACTGCTTCACCAATAGTTGCAGGACCATTGGTTGCGAGGTTATTACCATAGCACTTGGCGCAGACACCGAGGTGCGATTCACAGGTGAGATTGGATCTTACTGCCACCTTATTGATGCCAAGAGCTTCAATCTTCTCAGCTTCGCGACGCTTAATCACTCCGCCTTTGGCCAAGACTAAGTCTTCAGTTTCTGGATCGAAGATATCTTTTGCCAGGTAGCGGCCAGTAATTCTGTCGGCTAAACGCTCTACAACACGGCGCTTCCTACCACCACCAACGGTGACCGCGGAGACCTCGATATAGTCCTCGGTACCGCAGTCTTCTTCACGGATGACGACGTCTTGGGCGATGTCGACTAGACGACGAGTCAGATAACCAGAGTCAGCTGTCTTCAAAGCAGTATCGGAAAGCGTTTTTCTTGCACCGTGGGAGGAGATGAAGAACTCGAGGACGTTCATACCTTCACGGAAGTTTGACTTGATCGGGATCTCAAGTGTCTTACCAGAGGTGTCGACCATATTACCACGCATACCTGCGAGCTGCTTGATCTGGTTGATATTACCACGAGCACCAGACTGACTCATCATGTAGACGGGGTTAAACTCATCCAGTTTATTCTTCAGAGCCTCGGTAATCTCTTCTGTAGCAACGCGCCAGATCTCGACGACTGCACGGTAGCGACCATCGTCATTTAAGATACCGCGCTGATGTTGCATATTGATAAAATCAACCTTTTCATCAGCTTCGCGAATCAGATCTTCCTTAATATCGGGAATGACCATGTCGAAAATACCGAGCGAAATACCACCGACTGTAGAATAGTGGTAGCCAAGCGCCTTGATTCTGTCTAGCATCTCAGCCGTATAGCTCATGCCGTTGTTCTGTATGCAGCGGTCAATAATCTGTCCCAGCTGCTTCTTACCAACGATGAAGTCGCATTCTAGCTTGAAGATATTGCCTTCATCACTTCTGTCGACGAAGTCGAGATTCTGCGGAATGATCTGGTTGAAGAGCAATCTACCTAGTGAAGACTCGACTATGCCACGACGAGGCTCACCATTAAACTCACGGTCCATGCGAACCTTAATACGAGCGTGGAGGGCCAATTCGTGCTGCTGATAGGCCATGATGGCCTCATCCAATGAAGAGAAGGCCCGACCCTCACCTACGGCTCCATCTTTCAGCATAGTCATGTAGTAAACACCCAGGACCATATCCTGTGTCGGAACAGTAATCGGCTTGCCATCCTGCGGCTTCAAGAGGTTATTGCTCGAGAGCATCAGGAAGCGGGCCTCAGCCTGTGCCTCCACTGAAAGTGGTACATAGACCGACATCTGGTCACCGTCGAAGTCGGCGTTGTAAGCATTACAGACTAGTGGATGTAATTTGATCGCACGCCCTTCTACGAGGATAGGTTCAAAAGCCTGGATAGACAGTCTATGCAGTGTAGGTGCACGGTTCAAGAGAACGGGATGGTCTTCGATAACCTCATCTAGGATGTCCCAGACTAAATCAGTACCACGCTCAACTAATCTTCTAGCTGTCTTAATATTGTGGGCATGACCTGCCTTGACAATTTCACGCATGATAAATGGCTTGAATAGCTCAAGCGCCATTTCCTTCGGCAGACCACATTGGTGCAGCTTGAGCTCTGGACCGACTACGATGACGGAGCGACCAGAGTAGTCAACACGCTTACCAAGTAGGTTCTGACGGAAACGACCCTGCTTACCCTTTAGCAAGTCTGAAAGAGATTTCAGCGCGCGGTTTGAGGCACCAGTGACAGGACGGCCACGTCTACCATTGTCGATGAGTGCGTCTACCGCCTCTTGCAGCATGCGTTTCTCATTTCTGATTATGATATCGGGAGCACCTAGGGATAGGAGCTTCGATAGACGATTATTCCTATTAATAACTCTTCTATAGAGATCATTTAAGTCTGAGGTGGCGAATCTGCCGCCATCCAGCTGAACCATAGGCCTGAGCTCAGGTGGCAGAACTGGTAAGACGTCTAGGACCATCCACTCGGGCTTGTTCTTGCTCTTCTTGAAGGCCTCGACTACTTCTAATCGTTTGATCAGGCGGACGCGCTTCTGACCACGAGATTCACGCAGCTCGGCTCTCAAATCCGTTGCCAGGGTATCTATATCAATCTGTTCTAACAGTACCTTAATAGCCTCAGCACCCATTCTGGCATCGAAATTGTGTCGACCAAATTCCTCTCGGGCCAGACGATATTGCTGTTCGGAGATAATCTCCTTGTATTCAAATTTCGTATCGCCTGGGTCGAGCACGACATAAGAAGCGAAGTAGAGCACCTTCTCGATATCTCTTGGCTTCATATCGAGGATTAAACCCATTCTCGAGGGTATGCCCCGGAAGTACCAAATATGCGAACAAGGAGCTGCCAATTGAATGTGACCCATGCGCTCGCGGCGAACATTGGCTCTTGTGACTTCAACACCACAGCGGTCACAGACTATGCCTCTGTATCGTACTTTCTTGTACTTGCCACAGTGACATTCCCAGTCCTTCGTTGGACCGAAAATTCGCTCACAGAAGAGGCCGTCACGTTCTGGCTTCAAAGTACGGTAGTTGATCGTTTCAGGCTTCTTAACTTCGCCGCGCGACCACTCCAAAATGGTCTCTGGGGAGGCCAGACTAATTCCAATGGCTGAAAAATTATTGATTTCTGACATTTGACACCTGAACTTTCTTAGTCTTCCTGATTAGCCTTTTGAGCTTCAGTAGCGAGATCTGTAGTCGAGAAACCAGCTGCTTCGAAGGCTTCTGATACTCCCTCGTCGAAGAAGTCGCTGAAGGATTCGGGGTCTAATTTGCTATCCCCACCTTCGGTCTCCGCGGCTTCAAGCCGTTTTTGCATATCTTGAATCTTCTGATCGTCTTCATATAGGTCGACATCCAAAGCGAGTGACTGCAGCTCCTTAACTAGTACACGGAATGCCTCGGGTACACCTGGTTCTGGTATATTTTCACCCTTGACTATGGACTCGTAGGTTCTTGTTCTGCCCTTGATGTCATCAGACTTGACCGTGAGAATTTCTTGCAGTGTATTAGCTGCACCATAAGCCTCTAGAGCCCAAACTTCCATTTCACCGAAGCGCTGACCACCAAATTGGGCCTTACCGCCTAGGGGCTGCTGAGTGACTAATGAGTATGGGCCAATGGATCTGGCGTGGATCTTATCATCGACCAGATGGATCAGCTTCAAGTAGTACATGATGCCGACAGTTACTCTGGATTCGAAAGGTTCGCCCGTACGTCCATCATAGAGGATGGTTTTGCCGTCTGGATCCATGCCAGCCAGCTTAAAGGCTTCAGAGATATCTTCCTCACTTGCACCGTCAAAGATCGGGGTTGCAACCTTCCAGCCCAATTTCTTCGCAGCCAGTCCCAGATGAACTTCAAGTAGCTGACCGAGGTTCATACGTGAGGGAATACCCAACGGGTTCAAAACAATATCGAGGGGAGTACCGTCTGGCATGAAGGGCATATCCTCTTCTGGTAGAACTCTGGAGATAACACCCTTGTTACCGTGGCGTCCCGCCATCTTGTCACCAACTGAAATCTTATGCTTCTTTGCGACATAGACACGAACTAAGCGAGTGACGCCGTGTTTCAACTCATCACCATTATCTCTGGTAAATTCGCGCACCTCGACAACGATACCAGACTCTCCGTGAGGCACTCTGGTAGAGGTGTCACGGACTTCGCGAATCTTCTCGCCAAAGATAGCTCTATAGAGACGTTCTTCTGGAGTCAGCTCAGTTTCACCCTTTGGCGAGATCTTACCAACCAAAATATCGCCTGCATTGACTTCTGCGCCAATACGGATGATGCCATTTTCGTCGAGATCTCTGAGCATATCATCGGAAACGTTGGGGATTTCTCTTGTAATCTCCTCTGGACCCAGCTTGGTATCTCTGGCCTCACACTCGTATTCTTCTATGTGGATCGAGGTGTAGACGTCATCCTTGACTAGACGCTCACTGATCAAGACGGCGTCTTCGTAGTTATACCCTTCCCAGGTCATGAAGCCGATTAAGACGTTTCTGCCTAGAGCCAATTCGCCATTATCAGTAGAAGGACCGTCAGCGATAATATCACCAGCCTTGACCTTCTGGCCCGCTCTCACTAGAGGCCGCTGATTATCACATGTGCCCTGGTTAGAGCGACGATACTTCGTAAGTTTATAGGTATCGGTTTCGCCATCACCACAGTCAACAACTATTTCATCACAAGCGACAAACTTGACTGTTCCATCACGCTTAGCTACTTCGCAAATACCAGAGTCCTTAGCCACACGGTACTCCATGCCTGTACCAACAATTGGCGCTTCTGGGCGGATGACAGGCACGGCCTGACGCTGCATGTTAGAACCCATTAGGGCCCGAGAAGCGTCGTCGTTGCCGAGGAAGGGAATGAGTGAAGTTGCCACAGAAACTAGCTGTTTCGGAGAGACGTCCATTAGATCGACATCTTCTGGATCTACTTCGACAAATTGGTCAATATAGCGACAGACAATGCGCTTATTTAGGAAGTGACCCTCTTCATCGAGGGGCTCATTGGCCTGGGCAATGTAGAAATAGTCTTCCTCGTCAGCTGTCATATAGCGAATTTCATCAGTGACAATACCCTTTTTCTTGTCGTAGACGCGGTAGGGAGTCTCAATGAAACCATAGTGATTGACTCTCGCATAAGTCGCAAGGGAGACAATCAGGCCGATATTCGGTCCCTCTGGCGTCTCAATGGGACACATTCTGCCGTAATGAGAAGCGTGGACGTCACGAACTTCGAAATTGGCCCGTTCTCGAGATAGACCGCCTGGACCAAGAGCAGACAGACGGCGCTTATGGGTCAATTCAGCCAGTGGGTTTGGCTGGTCAAGGAACTGCGATAGCTGCGAAGAGCCGAAGAATTCCTTAATTGCCGCAGATACCGGTCTAGTATTGATAATCTGTTGTGGAGTCGCAGTCGCCATGTCTGTAGACTGCATGCGCTCACGAACTGAGCGGTCCATTCTCGCAAAACCAGTCCGCACCGCATTCTGCATCAGCTCGCCAACAGAGCGAATACGGCGGTTGCCGAGGTGGTCTATATCATCAATATGACCAATCCCGTGTTCAATGCCGATGAAATAAGAGATTGACGCGACAATATCTTCAACCGTTAAGCTTCTCGGCAACAGCGAGTTCTTATTATCCTTGAGTAATCTGTGGAGAACCTGCATAGGCTTGGCCTGACTCTCGGCCTCCTTGACCAATTCCTCAAGAACAGGTAGATAAACATCTTCCTTGATGTCCAAGGAGTCTAAGTCGAAGCTCTTGAGCTCTTTCTCACCAAAGTGATTCTCAAGCCAAATAGCAAGATTTACACGATTATTGCCGACCACCTTGATCTCTTCTTCACCACGTTGTAACTGATCACCGATGAGAATTAGGGGTCTGACTAAAACCGAGTTGACTCCAGCATTTTGAATGGCAAAAGCCTCTTCTCGCTTAATTACCTGGCCTGCTTCGACTAAAATCTCACCACTAGGAGAAACAACAGTTTCGGCTGCTTCATGACCGATTAGACGTAATGCCAGTGATAACTTCTTATTGAGTTTGTATATACCGACATGAGCCAAGTCATAGCGATTTGGATCGAAGAATAGATTGCGCAGATAATTACTGGCACCTTCTGCTGTATAGACCTCACCTGGACGCAATTTCCTAAAGAGCTCTTGTAAACCCTCATCAATATTGCGACAACCATCGCGCTCCATGGTCGCAAGTAGTCTCTCTTCCTTACCCAGAAGATCGATGATCTCTTGATCTTGACCATAACCTAGAGCCCTTAAGAAAATGGATAGGTGGAATTTACGATTACGATCTACGCGGACCCAAAATAAGCCGTTACCATCACTCTCGTACTCTAGCCAAGCTCCACGGTTTGGAATAATCTGGCCGCTGTAAATATTGTTATTATTCTTATCCTTAGATCTATCAAAATATGCTCCTGGCGAGCGTACAAGTTGAGAAACAACTGCCCGCTCAGCACCATTAATGATGAAGGTGCCTGTTTCTGTCATGATGGGGAACTCGCCAATGTAGATTAACTGCTCCTTAACTACGTCATCACGCTTATTATGCAAGCGCACCTTAACACGTAGGGGAGCAGCATAGTTGCTGTCACGCTCCTTACACTCGGCAATCGAGTGTGTGGGGTGTTCTATATCGAATTCTTTCTCTAAAAAAGAAAGCTCTATATCCCCTGAAAAATCTCTGATTGGAGACATGTCGTGTAGGGCTTCCATCAACCCTTCATCCAAAAACCACTTATAACTGGCCTTCTGAATCTCCATTAAATGGGGAATATCTAGAACTTCCTCGATCTTCGAATACGACATCCGCTCAGTGCGGCCGTATTGAACCGGTTTTACCATCAATGATCACCTCACGATTGACGCTCTCTGCCTAAACACCGCCTCGCGCCACTTGACGATGCTGGCTCTGCTGCTATAATTACAGCGTAATTGCTGTATTTTGCGCCATCGCATCTAGGCGAAATTTCGCCCTGAAGAGATATTGGCGCATTTATGAATTCTAGCAGCATTAAGATAGGTCTGTCAAGGACCTCTAACTCCATTCATCAATTTAATTCACTTAAATTCACTTAAACTTAAACATTTTCTCTTCTCGCTTAAATTTTTTAAGCATAAGAATGGCGGTTCTCATCCTCCCGCCATTCTCATTTTCTTAAATTCTATTTAAAGCTGTCTGCTAGTGGTGCTACGTATTTCATACCTTCAAGCTCTTTATACTCTTGCTCTTCGATCAATTCATCTAGCCATTCCTTTGTCTTCTTTAATTCTAGACCTCTTTTAACTTGTAGTTTCCAAACTTCCTCATCTAGGCCGATAAAGTAGATTATATGGTAACCGTGCGTCGTCTTGACAATTTCCACATCGCCCTTCTGACGCTTAGGATCTAGCGCCCAGGCCTCATATTCTGGTACAAATTGTCCTACTTGAACTTGTTCATATAGTCCACCCTTTCCTCCCTGGTTGCCTGGATCCATGCTCTCTTCATTCGCTAGTTTTGCAAATTTCTCTTCACTAGGATCATTCTTCTTGAACTCTTTTAAGAGTTCTTCAGCCTTCTTCTCGGCTTCTTCCCAGGCTTCGTCTGACTCTGGATCAGTGGGAGAGATCAAAACTTGACGGGTGGTGTAGGTCTTATCCTTGTTCCGACCCTTATCTACATAGAGTAATAACCAAGTGCCGAAGTCGCTCTCGATAATTTCGCTGTCGCCAGACTTTCTGTCCTTGTCTGTGAGGAAGCTGCGCATTTCTTCAGGCACCTGTTCAACGACGAGTTTCTGCAAACTGGCCTCGGGATTCTTGGCAAGCTCTTCGCGAATCATAGCAGTGGCATACAGCGCCTGCAGTTTAACAAAGTCATCTTCACTCTTGATTCGCTTCTGCATAGACTCTGCTCTCAGCTTAGCATTATCAGCCAATTCTTCTGCTGAAAGCTCCGCATTCTCCGCCTGATCCTTGAAGAGTTCTGGCTTGAATTCGTCCGCCTTTTCAATCTTGGCCAATGTCTCTGGCGAGAAATAGTCGGCACTGTCTGGGCCAAAACGCAGGGCGCGGAAGGTAATCTGTTCAAGCTTGTCCTTATTTTCTTCGTATTCCTGATTTAAATCTGCATCAGTGAACTTGTACTCCTTAGCCTTGGAATTACGGTATTGTTCGGCATAGAAGTAATTCTTAATAAGCTCGGCAAATAGCTCTGTATCCACACCCCAGCCATAGTTATAGCTCAAGAGTTTTTCAGGTTCGAAGTCATTTTGGAGAGCTAACATGGTAACTTGCCCTAAAATCTGATCGACAACGGCTTGAGCATCATCCTCAGAAGTATAATTTTCGGCTTTCGCCATTTCTATGCAAACCTTATCCATGATTGCTTGACGAATGCTGTACTCGAGAACCTTGTCTCTTACGGTTTCTTCTGAATCCTTCTCCAGAGGTTGAGCGAGTATTTCTTGACCTTCTGCACTAAATAGATTGCCATTTAAATCGGCTCTGACGGCCTTAGCTGCCAATGCAGCGTAAAAATTCAGCACCTTAACAGCTAAGACTTCGCCATTGACCTCAAGCGCTGGCTCATCAATGAATGGCTGACCTAGTTCATAGGTCTGTTCCATTGATTCCTTGAGACCAGCTATCGGATCGACTGCAGATTCAGCTCCCTGCTCGTCATTTTGCGTTTCAGTTTCTGTTGTTCCTTCTACCTTGCCATCTCGAACGCCTTTTTGACAGGCAGCTAGAGGCAGCATTAAGAGTAGAGCCATTACGGCTGCTAGTAATTTCTTAGAAAATAAATTCATTATTTCTCCTTGACTTATCTAATAGATGGGTAGGACATATTTAATGCCCTTAGCTTCTTTCACCTCTACCTTGTCTTGGCTCTCCTCTAGCCATTCACGGAACGCTTCTCTGGCAACGTTGTCTTGAATTTCTTTGACCCAGCTCTCTTCCTCTAGGCCCACAAAATAGATAATGTGGTAGCCGTGCTGACTCTCGACGATTGTAACGTCACCGGGCTTGGTATTGGGATCGAGGGCAAAAGCCTCAAATTCTGGCACGAACTCTCCTGCTTTGACGTTCTCATATAGTCCGCCGTTATTCTTAGAGCCTGGATCTTCACTATATTCCTCAGCTAGTTCAGCAAAGCGTTCTGCGCTCTGCTCGCCTGACTTAAATTCGTTTAGAACCTCTTCAGCACGCGCCTTAACCTCGCTCTTTTGAGCTTCGCTTGCATCTGGATTAACTGTGAATAGGATATGACGAGCTGAGTAGGCGCGCTCTTCATTACGTCCAGATCCTACGATGTAAACTACCCAGTATGAGCCCTTAGCCTCGAAGACCTTAACATCTCCTGGCACAACACCTTCGTCAAAGATGACTTCAGCAAGCTCTGGGGTGAGCGTCCCTTGTCTGCCCTTCTGCAGGCTAATGTCTGGATTGTCGATTACTTGTTTCAGATTGTCGACTGGGCAGTATAGTCCCTGCAGGCTTACGAAATCTTCTTCCTTCTCAATCTTCGAAGCCATTTCTTCTGCACGTAATTTCGCGTTTTCTAATAATTCCTGCTCGCGCTGTTCTTCTTCTGCAGTCTTTTCTTCTTCTTCGGAAGTTTCTGTATCTGCTGTTTCATCCGGCAGTTCTCCCACTTCGTCTTCTGCAGGCAGTTCTTGTTTTCTCTGCTCTAAGTATGCTTCCAGATCCATCTTCTTGGCTTCTTCAGCAGTACCTTCAAAGACTGGGCCCTTAGAGAAGTCGTGCATTTCAGCTTCAGTGGCCATTAGCTGAACAATTCTGAAGCTAACTTCATCATATTCGCTGGGATCTTCTTCATAAATTTTAGCAGCCTCTTCGGGGCTCGGTTTGAAACTCTCTAATTTGCTCTTGCGATAGGCTTCGGCTTGAACGAAATTGCTGATCAGCTGGCGGACTGTCTTCTCATTATTGCCTGGCCCGTACTGGAGTTCGATCAATTTATTCAATGAGACGCCATTTTGAGCAGCGGCATTGCGCAGATTCTTAATTAATTCATCCGCTGTGCGCTCACCCTCAGCAGAGTCGAGCTTGGCTTCGGCAGCTGCTTCTTTCAGGCTGATATGATCATTGACTAACTGATTCTTCGCCAGATTGATGACATCGTCACGAACCGTACGACCTTCCTCACCAGAGAAGCTAGGTGAGTTTAGACTCTCTATTGCATTTGGTGCAAAAAGGCCGTTTGGAAACAGCTGTCCGAGAGCCTGACCCGAGAGTGAAGCGTAGAAATTCAATTCGTTAGCAGGAATTTCTTCACCATCAACGATTACTGCGGTCGTATGGCGCTCTCTATAGCCGTTTTGCATTAATGTGTTGGCAGCTAGGCCGAGAATGGCCAAAACCAAGATAGCAATCAAGATGAGATTGCCAAGCTTGATCTTCTGCTTAACTGGCTTCTTCTTGCCTGAGCGGGTCTTCTGACTCTGTAGACGAGCTTGACGCTCCTGTTTTCTTTGGTCAGCTTTCCAGAGATTCTCATTTTGTTTATTAGACATGCTTCACCTTTTCCAGAGGCAGAAAAAACAGAGGTTGCCCTCTGTAGTCTCCGCCAGCTTAATTACGCATTACGCTGAGGGCTATTTTACACAAAAAATCCCAAATATGCTAGACTTTCTCCTCACCGCTCTTCTGTAAAAACAATTCTATTAATCTTAAATTCTTTTCTTGACAAATTCCAAGATATCTTGCCATTGATCGAAGAATACTGTAGGTGACTGAGCCTGTAATTTCTCTCTTGAGGTATTCGACCAAGCTACAGCTCCTGAAAGACAGCCTGCGTTATTGGCGGATTGGATATCGTAGATGGCATCGCCAATATAGAGCAACTCCTGGGGATCACTTATCTCCAACCGCTCCATTGCCAGATACAAGGGCGCCGGCTTCGGCTTGTGTTCTTCTGTATCAAATTTGCTGACAATGGTGTCAAAGTATTTCTCTAGACGAAAAGCACGCATCGTCGGCACCATATCTGATCCGCGCTTGGCCGTCACTATGCCAAGCTTGAGATCCAAGCTTGACAGGGCTTCAAGCAGCGGAATTATCCCTAGGTAAATGGCTACATGGCTGGCCAATCGCGGCCTGTTGTAATCCAGATACATCTCCAAGGCCTCTGGGATCTGCTCAGCTGGGAAATCCTGAGCAAAAATTGTCTCCAGCGGAAGACCAATGCCTGAAATTATTTCATCTTCAGTAGGCACATATTTGCCGATTTCTCGATATACATATTGGTAGCTCTCGATGATGAGAGGTATTGTGTCAATAAGAGTTCCATCGAAGTCAAAGCAGACCGACCTTAATTTTTTCATCTTTTCTCCTAAATCAATATGTTTCCATTAAAAAGACTTCGAGTCACTTTCGCAACCCGAAGTCTAATTGTACATTATTTGTAGAATTATTCTTCTTCAGCGTCCCTAGCTGCTGCAGCTATTACCTTCTCTGCTACATCTGAAGGAGCCTGCTCGTATCGCGCAAATTCAACTGTAAACCAACCTCGACCCTGGGTCATTGATTTAAGGTCGGTTGCATACTTGGTTAATTCGCTCATTGGCGCCTCGGCCTCAACCACCTGATAACCGCGATCCTCGTCTGCACCCATGCCGAGAATACGGCCACGACGCTTACTGATATCACCCATGATATCACCGAGGTTATTATCTGGAATGTGGACCTTGACGGAGGCGATTGGCTCTAAGAGGACTGGATCCGCCTGTGGCAAGCCGTTTCTATAAGCCAGTCTAGCAGCGAGCTTAAAGCTCATCTCATTTGAGTCAACATCGTGATATGAACCATCGACTAAGGTCGCTTTGAGATTGACGACCGGGTAACCTGCTAAGACGCCTTCAACAACTGCTTCTTGTAATCCCTTCTCAACTGCTGGGAAGTAGTTCTTCGGAACAGCACCACCGAAGATGCTCTCTTCGAAGACCAGCTCCTCAGAATCACAAGGTTCAAACTCAATCCAAACATCACCGTACTGACCGTGACCACCGGACTGCTTCTTATGTCTACCTTGTACCTTGACCTTCTTCCTGATGGTCTCACGATAGGGCACTCTAGCTTCTTCGAGGACAGATTCAACATTGTATTTGCCCTTGAGCTTAGCTCTCAGAACCTCTAGCTGAACCTCACCCTGACCTGAAAGTAGAAGCTGACCAGTTTCTCTATCACTCCTGATCTCAAATGAGGGATCCTCATCCATTAGGCGCTGCATACCCTGCATGATCTTGTCCTCTTCACCACGTTTGGCGGGGACGATGGCCATCGACAGACAAGGTATTGGCATCTTAACTGCTTTGATGAAGATTGGTTCGTCCTTCAGGCAGAGGCTATCATTGGTGACAGTTTCACTCAGCTTGGCAATGGCACCGATGTCACCAGCCCTAATCTCATTGACCTCGATCTGCTTCTTACCTTGCATAGCGAAGAGGGCAGAAATCCTCTCTTCAATATGCTTCTGTGGGTTATAGGCATTATTCTCTGTAGTGAAGGTGCCACTATAGACTCTAAATAGAGAGATACGGCCGACAAATGGATCGACAATCGTCTTAAAGACATATGCCGCAAGCGGGCCATCTGGATCTTGAGTCAGTTCAATCTCTTCGCCAGCCTCATTCTTAGCCTTAACTGGTGGAGCATCTGCAGCACATGGGAAGAACTTAGCTGCAAAGTCTAATAACTGGGCAATTCCCTGATTATTAAGTGCAGAAGAGCTGAAGATAGGGATGAGATTCCCCTCCGCCATGGCCTGAGAAAGACCTCTTTCCTCTTCTTCTGGTGTAAATGCCTCGCCATCGAAGTATTTCATCATTAGCTCTTCGTCTACACCAGCGATCTGCTCTTGCAATTCACTGTGATATTGTTCAATCTCTGCGGCTAGCTCTGCAGGTGCGTCAACCTCCTTCACCTGGCCATCTTTCTCATAGTGGTAAGCCTTGCCATTGCGAATATCTACATAGCCTAAGTAATTATCGCCATCTTTAATAGGTATCATGAGGGGAACTAGCTTATTGCCGTATTCCTCACGGAAGGCGGCGACTGTCTTGGCGAAGTCAGCATTGGGCTCGTCAGCCTTATTCAACAATAATGCTGCTGGCTTATTGGCATGTTCGACTAGACGCAGAGTCTTCTCAGCGCCAACAGACAGGCCATCCTTGGCCGAGCCAACGAGAATAACGCTGTCAGCAACTCTCATGCCGAGTCGCTGTTCTGCAAGGAAGTCGAAGTCACCTGGAATGTCAATCAAATTGAATTTATTCTTCTTCCACTCCATGGCGGCATAGCTCGTTCCAATTGAGGAACCGCGGCGCTGCTCTTCCTGGTCAAAGTCGGTCACCGTATTACCATCTTGTGTCTTACCCATGCGGTTAATAACCTTGGCATTAAACAGCATGGCCTCGATCACAGAGGTCTTACCAGAGCCACTGTGGCCCATGAAAGCGATGTTCTTAATGTCTTTTGCGGGATAGATTTTCATCCTTCGTCCCCTCTCTGGTTTATTGCGTAGCTCTTATTATATCTATCAGTATATCTGGGGGCAAGTTCTCAAATATTAGCTAATTTATACAAAAATGAGTCAAGTTCCTCTGCCGATGAAATTCCCGATGCTGCCCTTCGAAAGTTCGCAGCCCCAGGGAAATCTCTGATATAAGCAAGTAATGCTGAGCGAAATTCCCGACTGGCCCTATCCGGGCCAAATAATTTCTGCATTCCTGCATAATGCTCCCGAATTACTTCTATTTTCTCTTGTCTAGATGGTTCTGGACAACCACGGAGAGTGGCAAAAATCCATGGTGCTCCCTTCGCCGCCCGCCCGATCATCAATCCAGAGATGCCTGGAATTTGCATCGCGGAAATAGCCCTACTCTCTGAGTCAATATCTCCATTTCCGTAGAAGGCGGCAAAGTCTTGCCCATACTTCTTCGCAAGCTCTGCAATGCCTTCCCAGTCTGCTTTTCCAGCGTAAAATTGCTCGCGACTTCTGCCATGAACTGTGAGCATTTTAGCTCCTGCGGCCTTTGCCCCTTCAATTATTTTACTAGCCGTGCCCGCCTCACCTGACCAGGATAGGCGAATTTTCACGGAAACTGGCTTGTGAAACTCAGCTGCGGCCTCCACACTAGCAGCTATTATCTCAGTAGCAAGCTCGGCCGTCTTGAGCAGAGCTGAGCCGGCACCAGTTTTAACGACTTTCGGCACCGGACAGCCGAGATTTAAGTCAATCATCTGAGCATAACCGTATTCTGAGTGATTGAGAAGGATCTTGATCGCCTGGGAGAAGTCTGATGGCTCACTACCAAATAGCTGGATGGCCACCACCTCTCCTGGATTGAGATGCAGATAGGGTCTAGCCCGCTCAAGTCCTCCTGGATAAATCAGGCCTCTTGCTGAAACCAGCTCAGTCACAGCAAGAGCTGCGCCGTAGCGTGCTGCCAGAGGGCGGAAGGCGGCATTTGTAGTACCTGCAAGTGGTGCCAAGGCGAGCCTATTTGCTAATTCCAGCTCTGTACTCAGGCGTAAAGGGGTCTCAATTTTATCCTTTGGAAGATCCAACACATTCACCTTTCATATGACAATTCACAGTCGACAAAGCGCCTTTTATCGCTATAATATATCTTTAGAGCCCACGGGCTCCCTAGATTCGGGAGGACACAATGCTAAAGAAATTCCCTAAACTCAGCTTGCTAATTGTGCTCTGTTTAGCACTATCTCTATTATCTGCTTGCTCTTTGTTCAAGAAGGGCAACAAGGATTCAGAGATTGATCGCGAAGCTGCTGATATTATACAGCAGGATGAGCAATTAGATGATAAGAAGAATGAACAAGGACTGAATAAGCGAGAAGAAGACTTCTTGAAATTTGGTGAGGAGCGCCTAGCGGAGCTCATCACTGCCTTCAACGAATTCGGTGAAGCCAGCAAGTCCTATCAGAACCAAGTGATTAACGAGGGTAAAGAGCTCAAGAAGATCAAGATTTACAAGGAGACCAGACTGAAGCTACTCGATGCTTGTCACAAGTTAGAGACTATTCCGCTGTCGACTGTACCTGAGAATCTGAAGAACTTCTATGATCAGAACTTCCGCCTGGCCAATCACTGCCGTCAGATGATTTACCAAATTGACCGCACTAATGCTACAGACTTACCGCAGAGGTATAACACCATCTTAGGCGAGCTCAACAACTATGCAGCTAGCGCCAAGAATTATATTGCCACGATTCAGAGTCAGGGCATTAATGCCGCACAAGGCTTGATTGCCCCAGTAGATTGGGCCGCCGAACAAGAAATCGAACGCACCTTGTCTTCGACTTTCGATATCGCTGATTTTGGCCTAAACTTCGGCAGTACGCGCGCCGAGGTCATGGGCGTCGAGGGTCTGATTCCCGATTATGACAAGCTCGAAAAATTAGAATATAACTGTGAGGTCTACGTCTATAAGGGCGTGCGCAAGTACTTCTTCAATGAGTACGATCAGCTATACAAGGTGCAGTATGAGTTCAGACCCAATGAGATGAACCCCTTTAACGATCTCTTGGCGATCTTCTATCCTCTGCGCCGTTCCTTCATGGTGCCTGAATACTTCGACACCAACGCCATGGCTTCAATCCAGGGTCCAGACGAGAACGGTCAACACTACTTTACTGTGGACCTAGCTCATCTGACAGCTACGATCAAGGCGACTGCTGATCATCCTGAAATCCCTTTAACCGTAGATGTTGAAGGTAAATTAGCCTCTGCCGAAGAGGCGGACAATTAAATTGCAATAATTGGCCGATCGTGGGATCGGCCTTTTTTTAGAATTAAATTCAATAAGAGGTGACTATGAAAGAGAATCATTCTGCAATCGAGAAATCCAAAGAAGTAGGTCTCGAGCCCATAAGGGACTTGCGTGAGCTTCCAGTTTCACGCCGCCTAATACTCGGCCTCCAGCACTGCTTTGCCATGTTTGGCGCAACCATATTGGTGCCGCTGCTAACTGGCCTATCAATTTCAACCACTCTGCTCTTCGCAGGTCTTGGAACCCTGCTCTTCCACCTGGTTACAGGTGGTAAAATTCCCGCCTTCCTCGGCTCTTCCTTCGCCTTCCTCGGTGGTTACGCTATGGTGGCACCACTGGGCGCTGACGGATCTGCAGATGTAAATGCCTTGGCCAAAGCAGGGGGCGGTATCATCGTCGCCGGTCTGATCTACTTGCTACTTGCCGGTTTGATCAAGGTCTTCGGTGTACGCCGTGTAATGCGCTTCTTCCCGCCAGTGGTCACTGGCCCGATCATTATCTCGATCGGTTTGATCTTGGCCCCAACTGCCATCGCTTCAGCAAGCCAAGACTGGCTGCTGGCCATTGTTGCTCTCAGTACAATTATCATCTGCAATATCTGGGCACGCGGCATGTTGAAGATCATCCCCATCCTGATGGGTCTCTTGGTCTCTTATGTGCTGGCCCTCTTCCTTGCCAGAGTCGACTTCAGCGGCGTGCAGCTCTTGATCGAGTCTGGCCGTTGGCTAGAGATCCCCATTCACAGAGCTAGTTTTGCCACCTTCGATAAGAGCGCTATCTTAACCATCGCCCCAATCGCCCTTGCTACCATCATGGAGCACATCGGTGATATCTCGGCGATTTCCGCGACCACAGGTCAGAATTATATTGCTAAGCCTGGTCTACACAGAACGCTTGCCGGTGACGGACTGGCGACTATCATGGCTGCAGCTTTTGGCGCACCTGCCAATACCACCTATGGTGAAAACACAGGCGTCCTTGTCCTCACGAAGGTCTACGATGCCAAGGTCACGAGAATTGCGGCCCTCTTCGCCATTGCTCTATCATTCTTCCCCATTCTTTCTGAAGTCATTCGCACCATGCCTACTGCCATCATCGGCGGCGTCTCCCTCATCCTCTACGGTATGATTTCCGCCATCGGTCTGAGAAATGTCGTTGAGAATGAAGTTGATTTTACAAAGTCGAGAAATCTAATTGTTGCTGCCGCCATCTTGGTCTGTGCTCTAGGTTTCAAATCTGGACTGACCTTCGGTCCACTTACTCTCTCAGGTATCGCCATTGCCGCATTAGTCGGTATCTTCTTGAATGCCGTTCTGCCAGGCAAGGACTATGAATTTGACGTTGACGATCCACAGTCAACAGGCGTCAACTTCTCTGGTACAGATACCACCTACTATGGCCATCGCCCTCACTACGATCTGAGCGAAGAAGAGGCCAGGTTGGCTGGCGCCAAGCTCCTTAAGGAGGACGAGGGAGCGCTCCGTACAAGCTTGAAACAGCAGATCCGCGAGCTGATCCACGAGGAACTCGACAGTAAGATTCAGGCCGACATCTCCCAGAAGGTCAAAGACGAGATCAACTATGATCTCTATCATCAGTTGAAAAAAGAAATCTCAGAATCCCTCAATGAGAAGCTCCAAGACGCTGACAATATCCCGCACGATCAGCTATAGACGAGGAGCTTTGTATGTCGAGAAAAGTTGCTGTCATTACGGGTGGTTCCTCGGGTATAGGGCGCGCTTGCGCCCTAGCCTTCACCCAGGCGGGCTATCAGGTATTCGAACTCAGTCGTAGTGGTGAAGATCAGCCAGGAATTCGGCATATCACAGCAGACGTCAGTCAAGTGGAGAGTGTGCGTGCGGCTTTTGCCCAATTGACGGCTGAACTTGACGGAATGACTGGAATTGACGTCTTGGTCGTCAGCGCAGGCTACGGAATCGCAGGCGCCATCGAGTGTACAGACGATGCCACTATGCAACAGCAATTTGCTGTCAATCTTTTTGGCGCAGTGCGGACGGTTCAAGCTGCCCTCCCCCTGCTGCGTATAAGCCGCGGCCGCACCTTCTTCATTTCTTCAGTGGCGGCCGAATTGGCACTGCCATTCCAGGCCTTCTACTCCATGTCGAAGGCCGCGATCAATCAGCTGGCCCTCGCTTTGAATAACGAGCTCAGGGCGGCAGGACTGTCGTTTACAGCGATCATGCCAGGTGATCTGGCAACGGGCTTCACCGCCGTCCGCGACTATCCCAAGCGACCCGAGGAAGAAGTTTTATATGGCGACATGCCGGCCCGTGCAATCGCTAAAATGGCTGCTGACGAGCTCGGCGGCAGCAGTCCAGAAGGTCTAGCCCAGACTATTGTCAAGCTCTCAGAGCGGCGATGCCGACCTAAAGCCTTGAGAGGCTTCGAACTAAAATACCGAGCGGTACTCCTACTTGCAAAGATCTTGCCAGTACGACTTAGCAATTATATAATCGGGCGCATCTACGCTAGATAGGATTGTTTTATGGATATTTTCGAGAAGTGTCGTCTTTATAAACGCGTGGAAATTGCCAAGCAATATGGCATCTACCCTTATTTTCACGAGATTAGCTCCGCCCAGGATAATGTCGTCACCATGGAGGGGCATGAGGTCATTATGCTCGGTTCCAATAATTACCTAGGGCTGACCTCCGATCCCAGAGTCAAGGCGGCTGCCATCGCCAGTATTGAGCATTACGGTACTGGTTGCTCTGGCTCTCGCTTCCTCAACGGTAATCTCGATCTACACAGGAAACTTGAAGAAGCCCAGGCTCGCTTCCTCAAGAAAGAGGCCTGTCTCTGCTTTTCGACGGGCTTCCAGTCCAACCTCGGCATCATCTCTGCCATTGCTGGTCGCAACGATTATATTCTCTCCGACGCACTCAACCACGCTAGCATCAACGATGCCTGCCGTCTATCCTTCGCCAAGACCTATAAGTACGCCCACAGCGATATGGGTGAACTCGAGCGACTTCTGAGGAGGATCCGTGGAAGTGGAAGCAAGGAAGCTGGCATCCTCATCGTCAGTGATGGCGTTTTTAGCATGGAAGGTGAGATCTGCAAGCTCCCCGAGATCGTCGACCTCGCCCGCCAGTACAATGCCCGCATCCTGATCGATGACGCCCACGGACTCGGCGTTCTCGGTGCCAGCGGCGCTGGTACGGCGGAGCACTTCGGCCTTGAGGCTGAGGTTGACCTCATCATGAATACTTTCTCCAAATCTTATGCCTCGCTCGGTGGTTGCGTGGCGGGAAGCGCCGACGTCATAAACTATATCAAGCACGTTTCGCGTCCTTTCATCTTCAGTGCAAGCATCTCGCCAGCCATGGCCGCCAGCGCCCTCGCCGCCCAAGAGATCCTCGCCAGCGAACCTGAGCGAGTAACTCAGGTGCAAGAAAATAGCCGCTTCATGTGGGCAGAACTTCAGAAATACCCAGCCGTCAAACTCCTAGACAAGGGCAACGACATCATCCCCATTATCGCCATTCTCAGCGGCAACCCCGCTCGCACCCTCTATTCGGCACAGGCCCTCCTCACCGCTGGTGTCTACGTCAATCCCGTGCTGCCGCCCGCCGTCGACGAGAACTCCTGCCTCCTACGCAGCTCTTATTCCGCTACACAGTCCAAGGAAATATTGGCAAAAGCCGCGGCCATTATCGGTACTACTTTTGCCAAATTAGACGCAGATCCAAATCTCGATTTCGACTCTATTAAAATCTAGTTAAACACAGTAATAAAGACCCGCACAAATCTGCGGGTCTCTTAATTTCAGTCTACTAAAGCTAATTACTGAATCTCTATCAGACTGCTTGTTCTTCCGTCTTACTTCTTTAAGCTGGCAACAATGTCATCAGCGAGCTTCTCGAGCTCTGGCAGAGTTTCTTCAGATAGAGAACCAAGCGTTTGGACCGTCTCACCAACCTTCTCAAGTTTCTTCGCTCTGGCGAGTATCTCTTCAGCAATCTTAATACCCTTGCCGCCCCAGCTACCATTGCCAATCAAGGAGAAATTGTGATTGTCCCAGTTCAGCATGACTAGCTCACGCAGGAAGGCATCCATATTGGGGAAGAGCTCAGTATTGTAGTTATTACAGACAAAAACTGCATTAGACAGGCGGAAGCACTGCGCAATGATGCTTGAATAGTCTGTACCCGAGACATCAAATACTCTGACTTCCCTGACACCACGGTCAACCAGTTCACGCGCTAGGCGGTCGGCAGTCATCATAGAATTCTCGTAGAGTGAGCCGTAGACGATGACTACACCTTGTTCCTCGGCTTCGTAGCTAGCCCAGTGACGATACTTATCGATAGCCTTACCAATAGTTTCAGCTGTCCTGAACATCAGAGCGTGTAGAGGCAAGATCATCTTGATCTCTCGGTCACTGAGCTTGTCTAATAGCTTATTAACTGGACCGCCGAATTTACCAACGATATTGACATAATAGCGTCTGAACTCGTCAAGCCAGTCACGCTCCCAATTGGTCTGATCGGCAAAGAGAGCACCGTCGAACGCCTTAAAAGAGCCAAAGGCATCAGCTGAGAACAGCCACTTCTCCGTCTGCTCGTAGACCATCGTAACTTCTGGCCAGTGGACATTAGCAGCTTGGACGAACTCTAATTTGTGCTTGCCGAGATCTATGACATCCTTGTCCTTGATCAGCTGGGCACGACTTGCAAAGTCATAGGGATAAAACTGTTCGAGAAATTTAATCGCCTTGGCATTGGTTAACAAGACGGCTTCTGGATGAAGATCTAATACCAGACGAATTGTCTGACAATGATCTGGTTCGACATGGTTGACTACCATGTAATCTAGAGGTTCCCCATCTAAAACGGCATCGATATTCTCAATGAAGAGCTCGCCTATTGCCTTATCGACGCCATCCATCAGGCAGTTCTTCTCATCCTTGATCAAATATGAATTGTAGGTGACGCCCTGAGGCACAGGATGGATATTCTCAAAACGTTGTAATCGGCGGTCAATACCGCCAATATAATAGAGACCTTCTTGAACTTTATAAACTTGATTCATATATTTACCTCGCTTTCTCCGAGTTTTAATTGCCCTTTTAGATTATCACAAATTGACTCCATTAAGCGGAAAAAAGCCTCTCAACTCTAGGCTGAGAGGCTTGTATTTTAAGTTTTAGTCTAATTACTCGATGATTTCGGAAACTGTACCGGAACCAACAGTACGGCCACCCTCACGGATAGCGAACTTCAGACCCTTCTCAATGGCGATTGGGGTGATCAGTTCGACTTCAACGGTGACGTGGTCGCCAGGCATGCACATGTCGACGCCTTCGGGTAGGGTTGCTACACCAGTAACGTCAGTGGTGCGGAAGTAGAACTGGGGACGATAGCCGCTAAAGAATGGCTTGTGACGTCCACCCTCATCCTTGGTCAGGACGTAGACCTGGCCCTTGAACTTGGTGTGGGGCTTAATTGAACCTGGCTTGGCAACAACCTGGCCACGCTCGATATCAGTTCTCTGGATACCGCGGAGCAGGATACCGACGTTATCACCGGCCTCACCCTGATCCATCATCTTGTGGAACATCTCAACACCGGTAACAACTGAGCTTCTTGGCTCATCTTGGAGACCGACGATTTCAACAGGCTCGCCGACCTTGATCATACCACGCTCGATACGACCAGTTGCAACGGTACCACGACCAGTGATGGTGAAGACGTCTTCAACTGGCATGGCGAATGGCAGATCGGTTGGACGGTCTGGGGTTGGGATAAATTCATCAACTGCGGCCATGAGGTCAAGAATGCACTTGTACTCTGGGGCATTGATATCAGTTGAGCTGGACTCTAAGACCTTTAGAGCTGAACCGTGGATAACTGGGGTGTCATCACCAGGGAAGTCGTATTCATCGAGAATCTCACGAACAGTCATTTCGGAGAGCTCAATGAGGTCTTCGTCAGCCATGTCGCACTTGTTCAAGAAGACGACGATAGCGGGAACACCAACCTGACGGGCGAGCAGGATGTGCTCACGAGTCTGAGGCATTGGGCCGTCTGCAGCTGAAACGACGAGGATTGCGCCGTCCATCTGTGCTGCACCAGTGATCATGTTCTTGATGTAGTCAGCGTGACCTGGGCAGTCAACGTGTGCGTAGTGGCGGTTCTCGGTCTCATACTCAACGTGTGAGGCGGAGATGGTAATACCGCGATCGCGCTCTTCTGGGGTCTTATCGATGTTGGCGTAGTCAGTGAATTCACTGCCGCCAGCCAGTGCTAGGACCTTGGTGATGGCTGCGGTAAGAGTTGTCTTGCCGTGGTCAACGTGTCCAATGGTTCCTACGTTGACGTGCGGCTTTGTGCGTTCAAATTTTGCTTTTCCCATTGATTTAATCCTCCTTAGGATTTTTAAGCTTCTCTTTGAGAGCTTTTGCACTGTCAATGCTCAATGGCCATTTTGGCACAGAGAGCAATTATTGGCAATCTTCTTAATTATATAGATATTTTAGTTGCTTGCCAAATCTTCCATCATGCCTTTTGGCACTTGGTCGAAATGTGATATCTGCATGACGAAGGTGCCGCGTCCCTGGGTATTTGAACGCAGGGTTGTTGCGTAACCAAACATCTCTGAAAGTGGCACGAAGGCTTCCACAGCCATGCTCTTGCCTTGTAGCTCGTTACCTTGGATTTGACCACGACGAGCTGAGAGGTCACCCATAACATCACCGAGGTACTCTTCTGGTGCGACTACGTCGACCTTCATGATTGGCTCGAGGAGAACGGGACCTGCTAAGCGCATAGCATTCTTGAGTGCCATTGAACCAGCGATTCTGAAGGCCATTTCTGAGGAGTCAACTTCATGCGATGAACCATCGACCAGGGTGACTCTGATGTCCACAACTGGATAACCAGCAATGACGCCACCCTTCATAGCCTCTTGAATACCTTCGTCTACAGCCTTGATAAATTCTTTAGGTACTGAACCACCGATTGTCTTGTCGACAAATTCGTAGCCCTCACCAGATTCTAGAGGCTCGATTTCGATAACGGCGTGACCATATTGGCCATGACCACCAGACTGGCGGACAAACTTGCCTTCGGCTCTCGCTGGCTTAGTGATGCTCTCTTTATAGGCGACACGGGGCTTGCCGACATTGGCCTCAACCTTAAACTCACGGAAGAGGCGGTCAACAATAATGTCGAGGTGTAACTCACCCATACCAGAGATCAAGGTTTGGCCTGTCTCGGCATCAGTGTGAGTCTTGAAGGTGGGATCCTCTTCGGCCAACTTAGCCAAGGCGATGACCATCTTCTCCTGTGAAGCCTTCGACTTCGGCTCAATAGCGACGGAGATGACGGGTTCTGGGAATTCCATTGACTCCAAAATAATTGGTGCTTTCTGGTCACAGAGAGTATCGCCAGTAGAGGTTTCCTTCAGGCCAACAGCGGCGGCAATATCGCCTGCGTTGACACTCTGCACCTCTTCACGGTGGTTGGCGTGCATCATCAGAATTCTACCGATGCGCTCGCGTTTACCAGTACTGCTATTAAGTACATAGGAGCCTGATTCCAAGACGCCTGAATAAACTCTGAAGAAACATAATTTACCGACGTATGGATCTGTTGCAATCTTGAAGGCCAAAGCCGAGAACGGCTCCTCATCCGAGGCGCGGCGGACATCTTCCTCACCATTATCGGGATTGATACCCTCAATTGGTGGGATATCTAGAGGTGAAGGCATGAGGTCTACAACAGCATCAAGCAAGAGCTGAACGCCCTTGTTCTTGTAAGATGAACCACAGGTCACTGGGATAATTTCAGTGCTCAAAGTGGCGCGTCGTAGGGCAGCCTTTAACTCTGGAATGGTAATCTCTTCTTCCATGATGAACTTCTCAGATAGAGCATCATCAGTCTCGGCTATTGCCTCGACCATTTTTTCGTGATACTCCTGAGCAAGCTCCATCATATCCTCGGGAATCTCAGCTTCAGTAATTGACTTACCCAGATCCTCGTCATGATAGAGGTCGGCCTTCATCTCGATTAAGTCGATGATGCCTGTAAAATTGTCTTCTTTACCAATTGGCAGTTGAATGGGCACGGCATTACAGCCGAGACGATCCTTCATAGTCTGCACGGCGCGGAAGAAATCGGCACCTGTAATGTCCATCTTATTGACATAGGCTAGGCGGGGTACCTTGTAGGTATCGGCCTGACGCCAGACAGTTTCCGTCTGCGGCTCAACACCTGACTTGGCACAGAAAACCGTCACTGCACCATCCAAGACGCGCAGTGAACGCTCAACCTCAACCGTAAAGTCAACGTGGCCTGGGGTATCGATAATATTAATCCGGCATTTCTTCCACTGGGCTGTGGTTGCTGCGGAGGTAATGGTAATACCACGCTCCTGCTCCTGCTCCATCCAGTCCATGGTAGCCGCACCCTCGTGCGTTTCACCGAGGCGATGGATCTTACCGGTGTAGTAGAGGATACGCTCTGTGGTAGTAGTCTTGCCGGCATCGATGTGGGCCATGATACCGATATTTCTCGTATTCTCTAATGAGAATTCTCTGGGCATAAATTTCTTATCCTTCTTTTCTTAAACTCGCGCTGTTCGTTTGATAACTACCAGCGGAAATGGGCAAAGGCACGGTTGGCCTCGGCCATTCTATGCATTTCTTCTTTACGTTTGAAAGCTGCACCATTGCCTTCAGCTGCATCTAAGAGTTCATTGGCAAGACGTTCACTCATGGAACGCTCACTTCTATTTCTTGCAGCATTGACAAGCCAGCGGAATGCTAGGGTCTGTCGACGTTCAGGGCGGACTTCCATCGGCACCTGATAGTTTGAACCACCAACTCTACGTGCTTTAACTTCAAGTTGTGGCATGACATTTTCCATAGCCTTAGCAAATACTTCCAGGGCATCCTGACTAGCCTTCTCTTGAATTAAGTCGAAGGCATCATAGACGATCTTCTGGGCTAAGCCCTTCTTGCCGTCAAGCATGACATTGTTGATCAGCTTGGCGACCTTTACATCATGGTATTTGGGATCTGGAAGAACTTCGCGTTTCGCGACACGGCCTTTTCTTGGCATTGCTTCCCTCCTTTCTTGATTATGCGGCTCTTGCCGAAATCAAAGGTACTCACTTATATGTGTCACACTAGAAGAGGCCGGAATTTAGGAGTCCGGTCTTCTGATATTCGTGGCAACCGATCGTGAGCTGACTTTAGCGCGTTGCGCTCTTGGGTCTCTTGGCGCCGTACTTAGAGCGGCCCTGCTTACGATCTGTAACGCCAGCAGCATCTAAGGTACCACGTACGATGTGATAACGAACACCTGGCAGGTCCTTAACACGTCCACCGCGAATCAGGACAACGCTATGTTCTTGTAGGTTGTGGCCGATACCGGGGATGTAGGCTGATACTTCTGCCTGGTTGGTCAGTCGCACACGAGCAATCTTTCGAAGAGCTGAATTCGGCTTCTTCGGGGTTTCGGTCTTAACGACTGTGCAGACACCGCGCTTCTGCGGGGAATTATAATATGAACGACGCTTCTTTAGTGTGTTCATGCCCACGCCGAGAGCTGGTGACTTCGATTTCTCGACCTTGCTGTGGCGCCCTTGCTTCACCAATTGGTTGAAAGTTGGCATCCGGTACTCCTCCTTCATTTTAAACTCTTGCCGCTTAAGTTAAACTCATATAGTTTAAGCACTTATTAGTCTTGATTTTAAGGAGCAAATTAAGCTCACAAAAAAACGCCTAAATCTGGCAAGGCAATTAATAATAGCAAAACAAAATTCACTTATCAAGTATTTTTTAAACTAAAGAGCTACCTCTGCGCACAATTGCGCTTTGAGGTAGCTCCTGTATTAGCAAATCTGCTCTATACCTGCTCGCCTAATGACGTTTCCTCAGCATCATCAAACAGGCGGCAGCCAATAAAGCCATGAGACTAATGCCTACGGTAATCTCTCTATTCTCTCCCGTTATTGGAACAGCTACCGACGACCATTTCGGATCGCTTGTTTTGCTAGCTGTCTCTGTTTTTGCCTTTGGCATAACCACACTGTAATCGTACCCGTGACCGTGGTCTAACCAATACGGGAACTCTTCACCAATGCCCGTGTCCTCCTCTTGAGGAATTGTCGGCGTGGGTTCCTCTGGAACATCAACAGGGTCCTCAGGAACAGGATCGGGATCGGGGATCGGAATTACTGGTATATCATTTCCACTATCAGGTATCTTAGTTCCTTCAGGTAAGTCAGCATCGGCTGAGGCAATGTTACTCAATTGATCCTGTTTGAGGTCAGCCTCTGTGATCTGATATGGATACTCATATATTCTGACCTCGCCCGGTAGAATCGATTCGAAAGCTATTACATGAAGTTTTAACTTAGGATCGAGCAATTCTAGATTAAACAATTCTACGTTACCGCTGTTGGTATATATAAAGCGATAGATTATGCTCTTACCAATATCGTCTTTGGTAATAGTGGGCGTGGGCGTTTGAATTTTCAAGGTGTCGCATTTTGCAGTCTTTTCAAACTCCAACTTGGCCACAGGATCTTCAATTGTCGTTCCATCATCAGGATCATCCAGAGGAATCTCATGTTCTGATGGTGGTGGAGGTGTTAGAGGTGGTGGGTTATTGGGATCATTGGGATCCTCCGGCACCTTACCATTACTAGTTGCTATATTGTAAATTTTAGGTTTGCCATCAGCTCCTGTTTCAGGTTTTTTCACATCATCTTCGCTTACAGTATGCTCAACCATATACGTCATGCGTTCCCCAGGCTTTAACTCCGCAAAGATGATCTGATCTTCAATGCCTAAGAATACGTCCGTTAGGGTTAGATTCTGGATGGTAACTGTACCCGTGTTCTCATAGGTAAAGAGGAAATGTACCTTTTCACCCACTTTCGCAGTTTTTTCTCGACTGCTCTTCTGGAAGGTATAGCTACTTAGCTCTTCGCCCTCTGGTACTGGAATATCCTTATCACCGTAAGCAATAGTCCAACTACCCTCCGAGAAAACCTCCTGTCCTGTACTACTTGTAGCGAAGCCACTGGCAGTATTAATGAAGTTCTCGCCCAGATTATCACCTGAAACAGGAATTTCTACAGTTTCTTCATGTATCGCTCGATCACCTGGTTGCAAGATAACATTTTCAAGCACAGTCTTGTTTACTATGCCAAGTTTCTCATCGTTCAGAACAAACTTGCTAAGCTCTGTGTTGCCTGTGTTTTCGAAGATAAAGCGATAGACTACAGTCTTAGTAGTAGCAGGGGTT
>JAUNVU010000024.1 GCA_030537525.1 Eubacteriales bacterium | reverse complement strand
GGGACATCTTCGTCCACGACATCTGCGTCTGCTGGCTTCTCGTCAACCTTAGTCTTGTCCTTGTTACAGGCGACTAGGGAGAAGAGCATGAACATCGCTAATAGAAGAGCTAATAATTTTTTCATACTATGCTGTTCCTCCATATTATTTGGGGACTTAAGAGGATTTTGCGATCCAAAACACTAAGTAATTCATTAATAAGAACTAAGTGTGAGATGTATCTGATAACCCTGCATAAGTCTACCGCTTGTCGTCAATATAATAGAAACAACGTTAAAAAGCAAGGTTATAAACTATGTAAACTGCACAAAGTTAGCCCCCGCTAATCGGTTGAATTTACTGAAAAGCCTAGATTATAGCCCTAAAACGTAATATATTAGGAAAAAGAAAAACTCGAGGGGGAACTATGTACAAGACACAGGCGAAGATCCTGCGCGTCATGACTCGCGCCACTCGCATTTTAGAATACGCTCTCTGCGTCATGGTCGTCATTGGCGTGGTCTTGAGCTTCCCGGATCTCTTCAAATATCTCGTAAATATCGTATTCCATACACGTGACGCATCCTACACCCTATTCTCAGAATTTCTCCGTCACACACTACTTCTTGTTGCGGGTATTGAGCTTATCGTCATGCTGATCACCCACTCCAACCAGGCACTTCTGACCTTGATCCTATTCGTCATAGCGAGGAAGATGTTGGTATACGCCGATGGTATGACGGATATTTTAGTTGGCTCGATCGCTATGGCCATCATCTTCTCCGTCCTTAAGTTCCTATTAGACGATGAGAAAATGCTTGCAAGCTATGACAGAATCTATTCAGCGGCGATTCCCCTTAATAAGCTACGCATTGAACACAATATCACCCTGCCTAAAGAGGAGGAAGTCCACACTCTGGGCGGCCTGATCTATCATTTATCTAAAGCCAAGGGAGACGAATTAACGGAGAATTCTAGTTTCGAAGCTGGTGATTACACCTTGACAGTCATTTCTATGGTTGACGGTGTCATCAAACAGGTGCGGATTGACCGCCATGAGCAATACAGTAAGTAGAGATTACACTCTTTGGGAGCAGTCTGAGCTCTCCATCAATCAAAACGGTGATCGTTTTGAGAGTCGCGCCGGCGCCCTTATCCTACATTTCTCTGGACCCAGGAGATGCTTGAGTTCAAGCCCTTTAAACGGCGGAGTTACTGACGTGCTTACATCCGCTTTCAATCTCAATCTCCAGTGCTTCGGAAGGCACAGTGCATTGAGTGCTGAAACCTATGAAGAAACCTTACAACTTGCCGCTACGAAACTATCTCTAAATCCTCAGAATACAACTGCTCTGGCGACTGCCGCCTGGCTCGAACGAGCAGTTGTTGCTGAAATCGAAGAGGGTGGCATTTGGCTTCAAGCGGTGATGACCGGTGGTATTAGACAGAATGCCGTCAATGCGGGCGATCCCGCTTCCTACTATGAATCACTTGAGGAAAGCGAGAATTTCTACCCCTGTGGGACTTTAAATCTCCTGCTCTCGACCAATATCAAATTGAGTCCAGGCGCACTTTGCAAGGCACTGATCACAGCAACAGAAGCCAAGACAGGTTGCCTTAGAGATCTTTATCTGCCATCTACAGTTTCTCCTGACTACGCAACAGGTTCTGGTACAGATGGTACTATTCTCATTTCCAATTTGACGGGTCCAGAACTCACAGATACGAGTTCCCATAGCCTCTTCGGTGAGTTACTATCCAAAGTCGTCAAACTGGTCTTACGCCGTTCTCTATTGATCAATACTGGAGTGTGTACCGCTCACTTTCACAATTTAGAAACTCTTTTAAGCCGTTATGGCAGTGGGCAATTAAGACTGTTCGAACTCTTAAAGTCAAAACAGCCTGCAACCGCAGCACGTGCCCTTCTCCACCAATTCCCGTCAATCGCCGAGAAGATAGAAAGTGGTGAGTATACGGCGCGGGGCTTTTGCCAACTATATAAAAGAATCCAATTTGACAGTCAGGCCATTGTCTTCACGGTCTTGTATCTACACCTGCTCGACTGTCATCGTCACGGTCTACTCGAGTGGGGTGAGATTTTCCGCGAGGGTTTTGACCTGATCTATGCTATTCTAGACTGCAAGAATTTCGAGCTCAGTGAAATTTCTGGCATTCTGACGAAACCTATCGAGGTCGATGAGTTTCTAGAGGTGCTTGAGATGACGCTCTTAATTCTCATATTTTCAGAAAAGGATTAATTTAGTTTGAAAACTCTTATTGAAGCTCTCTGGCTATTAATCAAGGCTCTCATCTACGCAATCGTGGAGGGCATCACTGAGTGGTTGCCCGTTTCTTCAACTGGTCACTTGATAATTTTAGAGCGTTTCTTGCCGCTAAATTTCAGTCCTGAATTCAGGGAGTTGTTTCTTGTAGTCATTCAACTGGCCGCTATTTTTGCGGTTGTTTTCCTCTTCTGGTCTAAACTCTGGCCGTTCCAATCCACGCGAAATGGGCAGAGCTTCATTCGCGAAGATGTGTTTAGACTCTGGTTCAAGATTCTTGTGGCTTCCATACCTGCGGGTATTTTCGGTGTGCTGTTGTCGGATTGGGTGTTTGCCAATCTCTATGGCACGCTCACTGTAGCTATCATGCTGATCGTGATTGCTCTGGCGCTCTGGGCTGTTGAGCTGAAGCGGCCGCAAGTGCGTGTTGAACGCAGTTCGGAGCTCACCTACGGTATCGCCGTCTTAATTGGTATTGCGCAGATCGTGGCAGCTGCACTCCCCGGTACTTCTCGCTCTGGCATCTGTATTCTGGCGGGACTCTTGCTGGGCTTAAGCCGTCCATTGGCTGCTGAATTTAGTTTCTTTATGGCTATTCCCGCTATGGCGGGAGCTAGTCTGCTCGAGATTGTGAAGTTGAAGTACAGTCCAAGTATGGATGAACTAATCCTCTTGGTCTTTACCTCCCTTGCGAGCTTCCTCGTATCTTTGTTAGCCATTGAGCGACTTTTGGCATACATAAGAAAGAATTCGTTTAAACCCTTCGCCATCTACAGACTAATTGTAGGGTTTGTATTGTTGGGTATCTTGGCTATTTCGTAGTTAATCTGACAGGCAACGTGCCGTCAAATCAATTATCTAGGCGACATAATCGCTGATTAGTTAATGGAAGTTTTCTTGATTCCTGGTAAATCCGCTGTGGACTTGCTGTAGTTTAAGATGTCGGATATTATATATATGTCGGATATATGTCGGAGATATATTCCCCCTAGCTCATATGTTTGTTTCAAGCGCCATAATCAGTCAGTTAAGAGTCAAGGTCAAGCGACGTAATCGTGTTAACCTCAAAACAGCAAATCGCAGTCGGCAGGTGCTCATATGGGAAATTCATACATCGAATACAAATCAGACATCCCAGACAAGCCCAATCGTCTCAAGGCTGAAATCGTATCCTTCTTAAACGCGCAAGGCGGCGAAATTTGGCTCGGAGTTGATAAACAGGGTAAGCCTATCCCAGAATTACAGCGGAATTTTAAGGTCTGGCAAGAACTGCTTGAAAATTGGCTTGTAAACGCCTTCGAACCACCAGTTATCGACCTCGTTAACCTCGATGTCAATGAGAATCACTTCATAATTAGAATTTCAGAAGGCGAAAATAAGCCATATTTCTTCAAGGAAGGAACTGGTTTCAATGCCAAGGGCGTTTTCATCAGAGTCGGCAGCAGCAAGCGTCAGGCCAACTTTGACGAAATTAAGCGAATGATCCTCTCGGCCAAATCACATAAGTTCGAGGAGGCTGTTTCTGAAGAGCAAGATCTAAAGTTCGAGAGTCTCCAGAAGTTCCTGGCAGCCGAAGATATTAACTTCGACCCTTACGGCCTAGGGCTTAAGAATCGCAGCGGAGAATACAACAATGCCGCCCTGTTGCTGTCCGAGCAGAATCGAACTATGAGTAAGATTGCCGTATTCCAGGGAACTGATGTCTCGATTTTCCTTAACAAGAAAGAGTTTCGCGGCTCAGTCTTAACACAATTAGATGAGCTCCTCTACCAGGCCGGCCTGATGAATAAGGTCAAGGTGATCATCACGGGTGCTGCCAAGCGTCAAGAATATCTCGACTACCCAGAGGGCGCCCTGCGAGAGACCATATGCAACGCCTTTTGCCACCGCGATTGGAGCCTCACAGGCGACATTAAGGTGGAATTTTATGACGATCGCGTCCAGATCTTCTCACCTGGCTCACTGCCAGACGGATTGACCTTGGAAGATATCAAACAAGGCATGACAGCTAAGCGCAACCACATCCTGGTGAACGTCCTAGACAAGGCCAATTTCATTGAAAATTACGCCTCTGGCATCCGCCGCATCTTCAAGGATTACGAGGGGTTCACCAAGCAGCCAAATTTCTACATCTCCGCCAACGGCGTCGTCGTTACGCTTTATAACCTCAATTACGAACCGCCAGCAAATTCGCCTCACGATACTCACAAGACTATCCAAGAGGGCCAGATGCGCTACCACAACCAGCGGGTCCGCCCTACGCCAGATCAGCGCCGTCAGACTATACTCAACCTCCTGCGAAACAATCCCACCCTCTCCGCCAGAGACCTCGGCGAGCTCTTGCTCGTCAGCTCACGCACTATCGAACGCGACCTAGAGAAGCTCAAGCAAATAGGTTATCTCAAACGAGAAGGCAGTCAAAACCAGGGGGTGTGGATTGTCCTATAAACTGCCGAACTCGAAAATAGCCTAAAAACAGAGTGCCGCAGATTCCCTGCGGCACTCCTCTATTCTGTAATTAAATTAATTTTAGCTGCAACCAGTGGTAGCACCACAGTCTAGGCAGACTTTACAGGTCCCATTCCTCACCATGCGGCTGGAAGAGCAGTCTGGGCAGATGGAGTCGTAGAGCTTCTCACCGTTTTTTGCCGCCTCAACAGCATCGACGTGGACGAAGTGCTCATTGCCAATAGTTCGCCTCTGTCCGTGATCTTCTCCCTTGACGTTGAGGTTGTGGCCAACACTATCAGGTAGCTCGCCTTCCTTGATCTGCACGCGACTGAAATCACCACTCTCAATATCGATGATCTTGGCAATGAGGTCAGAAATCGAGGAACAGAACTTAATATGTGGATGTCGGGAGACGAATCCGTATGGCTCGTACTTCTGGCCACGGAGCATCTTTGCAATATCCTTGGCGGGAATATGGTATTGCAGCATGACAGAGATCGTCTTCGACAGGGAGTTCAAGAGACCCATGATCAGGGTGCCCTCACGGTCTGTCGTGATATAGATCTCAGCAATTTCGCCATCTTCATTGCGATTGACTGTGCAATAGATCTTGACATCATCAATCTGAGCGGGATGCGTCCTGCCAGAGCGGACACCCGAGAGCTTATCCCGACGTGAAATATGATGGCGGCTCATCAGTTCAATTTCTTCCTGCTGCTCTTCGGCACGACGTAGGAGCTCATGGTATGAGAGCTCAGCAAGTGGCAATTCATCGGCCTCAGCGCCTTGCAATTTGAGATTCAGCGGCTGGGCAAATTTCGAACCATCACGGTAGAGGGTGATACCCTTAACACCGAGCTTCCAAGCCTCAAGTACGACAGCAGCGAAATCCTCCACAGTCGCCCAGCTAGGCAAGTTGACGGTCTTGGAAATCGCTCCAGAGATCAGTGGTGAAATTGCTGCCACCATCTTGACATGGCCGAGGTGGTGAATGAAGCGCTCACCCGTACCCATGGCATTTGCCGTGTCGAGAATCGGATAGTGTTCAGGCTTCAGATGTGGTGCACCCTCAAACTTTCCGTCGACCAACATGCCATCTTCCTCGCGCATGATATAGCCCTCGATCTCACTGGCCTCAGCCGCCGTGTATCCGAGCTTCAGCAGCGCCTGCTTGATGAGCGGATTAGCGAGCTTCATGAAGCCACCACCGACCAGCTTCTTATAGACAACGTGTGAGAAGAAGGGTTCGATCGAGGTTGAAGCGCAGTCCATGGCGAAAGAAATTGTACCCGTTGGCGCCATGACTGAAACCTGGGCATTCCTGTAACCATATTCCTCACCTGCAGCCAGACACTCCGTCCAAGTCTCTCTCAGAACCTCAGATAGATCGCCAAAATTCAGCTGGCGCAATAAGCCGTGGTCAAGTTTCGGCAGATTGTAGCCGAGACCCTCCGGCTTCGAATCCAGGCTACCCGCCGCCCGCGCATGGTTTCGCATGACGCGCATCATATGTTCTTTATTCAAATCGAACTTGGCAAAAGCCCCGACCCGTTCTGCCATCAGTGCAGATACTCTGTACGAGTGAC